>NZ_JAFL01000026.1:0-46252 GCF_019633685.1 Paracoccus sp. J56 | reverse complement strand
CAGGCTCAGCGATCGAAGGCTTTGGCCAAAAAATCGCGCTCGACGACGAGCTGGCCGATCTTGGCGTGCAGCTTCGTGACCTCGGCCTCCCGGCCGACCTGTGCGTCGGAAGCCTTGTCGTCGAACGCCTTGGCCAGGTTCTCGATGGCCTGCCGCTTCCACTGCGTGATCTGGTTGGGATGAAGCTGGTGTTTCGTGGCTAACTCCGAAATCGTCCGCTCGCCGCGGATCGCCTCAAGCGCGACCTTGGCCTTGAACTCGGCCGTAAACCGTCTGCGTGTCTTCATGCTGGATCGTCCTTTTCATCGGTCGATCCACCTTATGCCCCTGTCTCAGAAACCGGCACCACCTCAAAGCGTCGTACCGGGATGCGCTGCCTCAAAGGCGGCCTTGAACGGGTCGGTCAGGTCACGCGGAAACGAGGTCACTACTGTCACCGTATCGGCAAAGGCGGCAGCCGAAGTCATCATCAGCGCAAAGACGCTGAATGCAGATATCCTGTTCATGGTTCTCCTCCCACAGGCATCAGGCAGGCCGGACTGGGCGGTCCTGCAATGGCACACCAACTGTGCATTGCAGGAATTAACCTTGCAAGTATTTGTTTTTATTAATTATTTTGTGTCAGTTTTGACACGCCCCATGGGTCAATTCTGACCCATCCCACAGGACTTACAGCATGTCATGGTGACGCAGCCGCAGATAAAGTCTTTTGCGCGGAATACCAAGCAGGGCCGCTGCCTCGGTCTTGCGCCCACCGGTCTGGATCAGGGCGAATCGCAACAAGCGGGCCTCGAACCCCTCCATGGCTGCGTCATAGCTCATTCCTGCCAGCTGATCCGTGGCGCCGGGTGCCGATCCGGGCTGAGGAAAGCTGGTGTCCAGCCCGATCACCAGACGTTCGGCCAGGTTGCGGGCCTCCCGAACGTTACCGGGCCAATCGTGATAAGCGATGCGGCGGCGCAAACTGCTGTCGATATGAGGTTTAGGCAGATTGTGCCGGGCGGCCGCCTCGGCTGCAAAATGGGTAACCAGCATGGCCGCATCCTCTTCGCGTTCGCGCAAGGGAGGCAAAGGCAATGTTGCGTGGAAACGGTGAAACAGGTCCGCCCGCAACCGGGATTCAGCTGTCAGGCTCTCGGGCGGGCGCTTGACGCTGCCAAGGATGCGTATGTCAACCGGACGAGGTCCGGCGCCCAAGGGGGTGATCTCGCGTGCCTCAACGACCCGCAACAGTCGCACCTGCAGCCCGTCGGGCATGGATTCAAGCTCATCCAGATACAGCGTCCCACCCGCAGCCCGTGCGATCAGACCGGGCGAGTCACTGGTGCCAAAAAGCTCTCGGTCCACGTCGGTCTCAGCCAGCGCGCCGCAATTAACGGCGACAAAAGGTCCGTCGCAGCGCGGGGAAAGATCGTGCAGGATACGCGCGACAAGCTCTTTGCCGGTCCCGGTCTCGCCCGAGATCAGCAAATCAAGCTGCAGCCTCGCCAGCGCCCGCAGTTTGTCACGCAAATCGCGCATAGCGGCAGATCGTCCAATCAGCCGGTCCTCGATACGTATCTGGCGCAGGCGGGTATTTTCCAGATGCAGGTCGCGCATTGCCTGCGCCCGCTTTAACACATCCAGCATCAACTCGGGCGCGCAGGGTTTTTCCAGAAAGTCATGAGCGCCGCCACGCATGGCGCGGATGGCGGCCGGCACATCGCCATGGGCGGTGATCAGGATGAAAGGCACGTCAGGCGCGATTTCCCGCGCACGGTCCAGAAAATCCAGCCCCGAGAGTCCCGGCATCCGCAGATCAGAAAGGATCACACCGGGGAAATCTGCCACCAGCACATCCAGTGCTGGCGCTGCCGCATCAAAGGCATGCACACGGAAACCGGCCAGCTCCAGCGTTTCGGCAGCAGCCAGCCTCAGGTCGGCATCATCCTCGACCAGCATCACCTCGGGCACGCCATCCCCCCCCCTCACTCCAGCGGTTCAGGCGCAACCGGACCTCGGCTCCGCCTTCGGTATGCTGTTCGATTTCCAGATGCCCACCCATGTCCTGCATGACGTTGAACGCTATCGAAAGGCCAAGGCCCAGCCCCTTGCCCGGCTCTTTGGTGGTCACAAAGGGATCTGTCAGGGACTGACCACTCTGACCCCCAAGCCCGATGCCGTTGTCGCGCACAATCAGCCAGACTGGATCGTCGCCGTGCAATTCGATGCGGATCAGGCCCGGTTGTGCAGCGTCTTCGCGCGTATCAATCGCGTCCAGCGCATTGCCAAGGATGTTCAGCAAAACCTGCTCCAACAGGATTTCATCCCCAGCAACCGCAACCCCCTCCAGATCCACGCAATCAACACGAACCCCCTCGGCCCGAAGGCGATGATCCAGCAGCTCAAGCGCGGCCCGCACCGGCTCGGCCAGCATCACCCGCATATTGCGATGGGCCGAGCGGCGGGCGATGCGACGCAGGTGGCCGATGGTTCGGGTGATCCGCTCCAGCAGCGCCTCGATCCGGGCAATCGCGGCATACGCCTCGGGGTAAGCGGCGCGCAGGTTGTGCAGACGATGTCCGACGGCCGCCAGCGGCTGGTTGATCTCATGACTGATCGCTGCAGACATTTGGCCAAGGGCGGCCATCTTACCCGCCTGCACCAGTTCGCGCTGCGTCATCTCAAGCCGTTCCAACGCCCGCTGGCGAGCGTGGACCGAGGCGCGAAAGACCTCAACGGCGCGGGCCATTTCGGCAATCTCATCCTCTTGAGAGACGGCAGGGCGCAAAGGGTCGCCATCCTCGCCCCGCGCGATCCGGGTCAGATCGGCAGAAAGCGCCTCGATCCGCAAAAGAATGCGCTTGTGCACAAAGATCGCCAGAATGACCGCCGTCGCGACCGCGCCCAGCAATGTGACAAGCCCCAGTCCGACCGAACCGCGCAAGATGGCAGTCGCGGCAGCATCAGCACGGCGCTGTGCCCCAATCCGCTCGGTCCGGCCCAGATCGGTTAACGAGGCTTGCATCCGGGCCAGGGCCGCCTGCGCAGTTTGCAACTCAGAGACTGCGGCGTGATGCAGTTCCAACCTCTGCCGCTGCTGCACAAAGATGCTTTCAGCCCCCAAGGCGGACGCTTTCAACCGCTCCAGCGCCTCAAGCAGCAGCCTCACATCGACGCGTTCAGGCAAGTTCAGCTGGGCAAGCGCCAACCGGTCCAGCGTATCGCGGCCAAGGATGCCGACCTGTTCCAGCGCATCCAGGCTATCAGCAGAACGCGCCTGTAACAGCAGCGCCGTCAGCGTCGCAGCCTCAGAGCCGATCTGCTGCACCCGATCACGCAAAAGCCAGTCCCGGGACAGCGCCTGCTCGGCCCCCGCACGCGCGGCAAGGTCAGTGTCCGTCGTCAAGGCCGCGAGCTGCGTGTCCATATTAAAGGACAGATCGCTAAGTATCCCCTGCACCTGATCCTGCACATCGGCATGGATCCAACGCAGGTCGGCCCCGACCCGCGCGTCAAGCTGGGCCCGCCGGGTCAGATCTGTGCTGATCCTGCCAAAACTGATCAGGGAATGACGCAAGGTACGCTCGGCTCTTTCGATCTCTGCACGGGTCCCCGCACGTTCAGGCGCGGCCTGCCACAGCGGCGAGGAAAGAACGCCCTCGACCCCCTGCGAAGCGCCGTCGATAGCGCGCTTCATCCGTTCGGCAGGCATTGCCGGGTCCGCCACCAGTTGCATCGCCAGCGCCGCAAGCTCGCCCGTCGCCTCAGCCAGTTCACCCGCAAGCGCAACAGCGGGGATGCGATCCTGCGCCAACGCACGAAAATCCCGTTCGGCGCGCAGCATCACCACCATGCCGACCGCCAATACCCCAGCCGCGATCAGCACGACCAGCACCAGGGCCGCCATCAACCGCCCCCGGATCGAGCCCCGGCGGATCATGACCGCTCCAACGCGCGGATCAGTGCCTCGGCGTCGCGCAGGATCGTGTATGAGCGTTCGGACCACTCCAGCAGCGTTTCGCGATCAGTCGGGGCCGAACGCGCCTGATGTTCGGTCAGCGGCATCCATGTCAGCAGCCGGCGGATGCGTGCCTTTTCGGCCGCTGGCGCATGGTCGAGCGCACGCAAACGCCGCCACAGATCCCGGCGCAGCAACAGGTCCCGGGCAACGAAGGCCTCAAACAGCTGCTTGACTTGCCAGTAGCGCCCTGCGGCCAGCTCCGGGTCATAGCGGGACCAGCTGAAATTCAGGGCCGCCAGAACCTCAGGGTCAAGCACATCGGGTTGCTCGGCGCGGATCCGGGGATCGACCGGGATACGCCGGATATCGGAGCGCAACAGGATGCGCTGGCCCTCGGGTGACAGGATAAAATTCACGAACGCCCTGGCTGCCTCGGGCTGGACGCCCCCTTGTAATGCGGCAATCCGCGCCGGGATAAGGATAACCGGGCGGCCATAGCGAAAGTTCAGCCCCTCACGCGTCAAAGCCAAAAAGTCGATGGTCAGTCCGATCGAGTAATCGCCATCCTCAACCCCCTCAAGTACGCCGAAACTGCGCGCCGAAATGGTGTTCAGCTGCCCTGCCAGCTCCAGGATCCAGGCCCAGCCCGCCTGCCATCCGCGATCTTGCAAAATCGTCTCTAAAAGAGAATGCATCGTGCCTGATCGCATAGGGTGCGACATGGCGATATCCTGGTTGAACCCAGGTTCAAGAAGGTCATTCCAATCCTGCGGCACAGGTCTGTCATCCGCATTGCGCCAGGTCCATCCGACAGCGGACCACGCAAAATCCGCATATGAACCGTCGCCCAGATCAGCCAGACGCCCGGCCTTGTCCAGCACGACAAAAGCTTCGGGGGCCGAAGCCCAGAACAGATCAAATCCCCGATCATTCCCGGCCAGAACCTCATCGACCGCGGCATGGGTATTCTTGTTCAGCACCCGGATGCGGATATCGGGATGTTCGCGACCAAACGCCTCGACCAACGGGTCAACCACATCCGCCTGATATGAGGTGATGATCCGCAGCTCATCCGCAAAAGCAGGAACGGTAAGCAAGATGACCGCCCATAACATGGCGGCCAGCCTGAATTTTGCGCTTTTGCGATGATCTGGCGCGTACATTTCCCCCTCTGCCGACGGATTGTTGCATTACCAGCCACAGCAAAGCAACCGACCCCGGGGCAGATGCACCCGGCTGCTACAAAACAGCCTATGCGCGGGTTCCTGCCCCCTTATCAGCAAGATCGTTGATCTGTTTTTCAGCTTTCTTAGGCATTGCTGGGGATATCGCGGCCCGGATCCGCACCGACCGGCTTTGCCTTGACCAACTTACAGTTAGCCCGGCGGCGCGTGCGCGACCAAAGCCACGTGCTACTGGGTCGAGTTTATGATCACTTCTTCGCCGAAGTTTCCGTTGCGAGGCTCGGGCTTATAGCTGGAATTCTGGGCCCGCATCACACGAACTGGCCGGATCCCTGCCTCAAGCGCAGCGCGCATGTCGCTGTCAGCATCGCCATAGTATATTTTCAGCTCATGATCCTTTAGAAACTGGACCTTGTTTTCGGACGAAGCGGTGAAAACGACGTCATTCATTTTTCCAAGGCCAAAGGCGCTTTTCAAAGTGGCAGTCAAGGTTTCCCCACCGCTACCTTTCGTGCGTCCGGTGATAAAGTAAATCTCGTCACCGCGCGCTACATGCATATCCAACAGCTCTCGCGCAACTTCCTTCGGCATCGAATACCGGTCGCAATTGTTGGTGTGGATATCGGTCCAGAACTCATCCATCTTAAGGTAATCGTCAGAGCCGGGCGAATATTTGTTCTGACCATAATAAAAGCAGGGGCTGGAAAACAGCACCGTATCATCCACATCAAAGCCAACGGCCATGGGTGGTTGCCCTTCCAGACTGGCCGCAATTTGCGGGACTGAAACCCAGCGCACCGGTGCGGTCGCCAGCAGCTCGGAAGTCGTGACGCCGGGATTAAGATTAGAGATATCATCTGCCAGAGCTGGCCAGGCTGCAAGCACCAACACCATCGAGATCATTCGTTTCGACATATGCGATCTCTGTCCTTTTTTCTGTGAACGGTATTATGCCCATTCCGGTGGTGATATGAACGGTATCCTGGCTCGGGCTGGGTCAGTTCACGATACCGAAGCTTGCCACCAAAGCAAACGCGCTGCCTATCGCCTGACCCGTCACCTTCACCAGACCGCAATCCACGCGGCCGCGCAAGTTGCGAATTGACAGCTCCGCCCTGCCCGCCCAATACCGGCAAAAGGGATACACAAGCGCGCGCAGCTGCCTGCACAACATCTGTTGTTCGCGATCAGTTCAGAAATTCACCCTATCGCCGCCTTTCAGGCCCAGGATTTCGCGCGCCTCCTCGGGGGTGGCGACCTCGCTGCCCAGATCCTCGATGATGCGGCGGATCTTGGCGACCTGCTGGGCATTGGATTCCGCCAGTTTCCCGCGCGAGATCAGCAGCGAATCCTCAAGCCCGACACGGACATTGCCGCCCATCTGGCTGGCCGTGGTGGCAAAGGGCATCTGCGCGCCGCCCGCGCCAAGAACCGACCAGCGGTAATCATCGCCGAACAGCCGGTCGGCGGTGCGCTTCATGAAGATCAGGTTGTCGATATCGGGGCCGATGCCGCCCAGGATGCCGAAGATGAACTGGATGAAGACCGGCGCCTTGAACAGCCCGATATCCATGCAGAAGCGCAGGTTATAAAGATGGCCGACATCGTAGCATTCATGCTCGAACTTGATATCGTGGGGGGCAAGCTGGTTCGCAGCGTTCTCGATATCAGCGAAGGTGTTGCGGAAGATATTGCCGTCGGACTTGGCGACGTAGTCGCGCTCCCAGTCGAATTTCCAGCTGTCATAGCGCTTGGCCAGCGGGTGGAAGCTAAAGTTCATGCTGCCCATGTTCAGCGAACACATCTCGGGCGAGAAGCGCAGCGCGGGCCGGATCCGCTCGTCTACGGTGTTGGTCAGGCTGCCGCCGGTCGAGATGTTGATGACGGCATCGGTGGATTGCTTGATGCGCGGCAGGAAGGCGGCAAAGGCATCGGGGTCGATGGTGACGCCGCCGTCATGGGGACGGCGCGCATGCAAATGCAGGATCGCCGCCCCCGCCTCGGACGCCGCGATGGCCTGCGTGGCGATATCTTCGGACGTATAAGGCAGCGCGTCAGACATTGTCGGCGTATGGATCGCACCAGTAATGGCGCAGGTGATCACAACCGGCTGTTTCTTGCGGGACATGAGGTTCTCCTTGACGGGGGCGCGTCACTGCGCCGGAACGACGGATGCGGATTTCTCAAATCGCGGCAGGCACAGGATCACCACCGATCCCGCGACCAGCAGGCAGATCACCGTCCAGATGGTCGAATTGTAATTGCCCGAGGCGTCATAAAGCCTGCCCGCCAGCGCCGGCCCCGTGGCCGTACCGATCAGGAACATCGAGTAGATAAAGCCATAGACGAAGGCATAGCGGGCCATGCCAAAATATCGCGCGGTCAGATAGGCGATCAGATCAGCCTCGGCCCCAAGCGACAGGCCGATCAGGGCCGCAGCAAGCGGCACCATGCCCGGACCTCCGTAAAGCAGCAAGAGACAGCCCCCGGCGGTCGCGAGAAACAGGGTCGCAGCCACATAAGGAGCGAAAAAGCGGTCGATCAGCCAGCCGGTGAGCAGCCGCCCACCCAGCACGCCAAAGCCAATGACCGAGGCGGTACTGGCCGCGGCAATCGGCGTCATGCCCGCATCCCGCAGCAGCGGCACCATGTGGACGACCAGCGCAGACACCGCCACGGCGACAGCTGCAAATGAGATGCCCACACTCCAGAACAGCCGGCTGCGGAACAGTTCGCCGCGACCCTCGGCAAGGCTGGCTTTTGCGACGCGCGGCATGGGGGCGCTGCGAAACCCCAAAAGGACAAAAGGCCAGGGAACCAGCGCCAGCATGGCCAGGACAAGGTAACCCGTCCGCCAGCTATAACTTTGGTTCAGGCTGGCAAGCAGCAAGGGAAGGGTGATGGCGGCAACGGCAATCCCTGCTTGCGAGATGCCAAGCGCCAACCCACGCACCTTGTCAAAGGCTCCATTCACCGCGCGGGTGTAATTGATCGGGGTCGTCCCTGCCCCGGCCAAAGCGGCCAGTGCGTAAAGCATATGGAATTGACCGATCGAGCCCTCAAAGCGGCTCATTGCGTAAAGTACCCCGGACAAAAGCGGGATCGAAACCAGCGCTACCAGCCGCGTCCCGACACGGTCGATCAGATTGCCCAGAAACGGCGCGATCACCGCAAGAACCAACGTCGTATAAAGGAATGACGAGGTTACTTGCCCCCTGCTCCAGCCGAATTCAGCCTCCAGCGGAGCGACAAAACTGCCAAGGCTGTAGAAGGGCAGAGAGCTAAGCCCCGCCGCACTGCCAAGCGTTGCTGCCAGCAGCAGAACGCCGTTCCGACGAAACTCGCCAGAGCTTTCTTGATTCTGGATCATCGGTTTATCCCTGAAAAGACGTGAGGACATGCCCGCCGCAAGCGCGGAGGCGCAGTTCATTCGTCAAAGATGGCGACGGCGCGGGTCCAGCCGGCAGAGGCCGCGCGGATCTTGACCGGAAAGCACGACACCATGAAACCAAAGGACGGCAGGCCTTCCAGATTGTGCAGCTTTTCAATCTGGCAATAGCCGCGCACCATCCCGGCGCGATGCCCTTCCCAAATGATGGCGGGGTCGCGAGTTTCTTCCCACCGCTTGCGGGTATGGACGAAAGGCGCATCCCAGGACCAGCCGTCGGTCCCGACGACACGGATACCGCGCTGCGTCAGCCACAGCGTCGCCTCGCGCCCCATACCGCAGCCACGGGACACGTAATCCGGCTGACCATAGGCAAGCCCGGCCGAGGTATTGACCAGCACGATATCGCCCGGCATCAGTTCGTGGCCGATACGGGCCAACTCGGCCTCGATTTCGGTAGCCGAGACCAGATGCCCGTCCGGCAGATGGCGAAAATCCAGTTTGACGCCGCGACCATAGAACCAGTCCAGCGGCAATTCATCAATCCTTGCCGCCGGAACACCGCCATCCATGGTGGAATGATAGTGATAAGGCGCATCGACATGGGTGCCGTTATGGGTGGAAAGCCGAACTTTCTCGAGCGCCCAGCCCTCGGACCCCGGCAGTTGCTCTACCGTCATGCCAGGAAAGAAGGCAATGATGTCCGGTCCGGTGGCATCATGGGCAAAATATTCGATGCTGGGCCCCATGCCCGGCGGGTCGGCATAATCCGTATTCTCGATCGGGACCGACAGATCAACGATGCGGCGGCTTGACATGCGCACCTCCTCCCTCAAACGCAGGGCATGACCGACCAACCCCCGCGAATGGATACGCAAGGTGGTGCCGTCAGGACGGCAGACAGATATGCCCACAAACATGGGCCCGGGGGCCCAATTCTCCCTCGACCTGACCTGCCGCGCAATTCGCAGCTTTTGGACCGGGTCCACTGCTGATAGCAAAGAATCAATGACCCGTAAAGAATTTGATTGGTCGTCCGTTCAAATTTGAGATCCGCCGCCATGACCGAGAAACCAACCTCTGACCGCATCCTTGACGCCGCCGAGCGCCTCTTTGCCGAACATGGTGGCGAGGATGGTGTTTCGATGCGCGAACTTGCGGCGGCGGCCGATGTGAAGCTGTCACTGCTGAGCTATCACTTTGGCGGCAAGGCCGGCCTTTATCGCGCAGTCTTTGCTCGCCGGGCCAACCAGCTGGCCGAGGCGCGCAGCGATGCGCTGGCTCAGGCGATCGGGCGCCCCGAATTCGGCATCCGGGATTTGGCCGAAGCCTTTGTGCGCCCTTCGGTCGCGATGCGCTATTCCGGCAATCAGCAGGGGGCAGCTTTCGCATTGCTGACAGCCTTTGAGGCGATCGACCCGCGCGAGGCCAGGCGCGGCATCCTGGCCGAGCATTATGACCCCACCGCGCAGCGCTTTATCGCGGCGCTGTCGCAGCTCTATCCCGGCGCACCGCGTCAAAGCATCGCCGACGCCTATCTGTTCATGGTCGGCGCACTGGTCATGACGCTGGCTTCGGGAAGCCGCTTTGCGCGTCTGGGCGCACATGACAGCAGCAAGCAACCCTCCCCCGATACCGAAAGCCTGACCCTTCATCTGATCGACTTTTGCACGGGGGGTGTTGATCGGGTGCTGTCAGCCCATAAACCGACGGCAGGGTGACGGCAGCCTGTCTGGACGACGCCCTCAACAATGACGACATGCCCATCACAGGCACCAAGACGGCGGGCGCGGGCTTGCTGATACTCCGGCGCATGATAACAGGCATACGCACTGGCAAGGTCAGGAAAGCGGATCACGGCATGACGCTGAAGGGCGGGAAGGGCCTATCGGCGACGCCGATCTTTGCTGTCCTCTGCGCCTGCGGCCACAACACCCGCAAAACCCTTACCCATCTCAGGGCGCTTTTGTCCCTGTTGCTTCAGCGGGTCGCCGCAATCCTTGGACAGGAAAATCCACGCATCAAGGTCAAAATAGCCGCCTGAAAGGTTGTTCAGACCGGACTCTTTACCCCACCGCCTGATCTCGCCTGCATCACAACCATCATCCGCGTTGCCGCCCCCCTATCGCAGGCGACCGATATGGCCTCTGGCGACAGCACTGGACTGTGCAGATCACCGCCTCTTTGGTGAGGCGAGGACAGTGAAAGCACCCTCATCACATCCGTGCAGCAGAGCTCAGGTTAGTTCCCAGTGTTTCCGCACCTGCCTTCACGCAGGCCGCACAGGAAACTGTCCCAGCTTTGCTGGGGTCATGTGATGCGCCCCATCGCGCAGCTCGCAAGAAAGCCGAACAGAACGATGAAGCACTCAGCCCCGCGGCCCTGTTTGGCATCAGGCAAACAATAGGATGACGGGCCAGGCACTGCGATCAACAGGTTACTCATAACCCACAAACCAGCGCAGACATTGTTGACGGAGCCGATAGCACGTCGTCGGCATCATCGGATGCCAGGCGGGCAGCCGCCTGGGCAAGCGGCCGCCTTATCTGTCGCGCGATATGATCAGGGG
Organism: Paracoccus sp. J56; assembly: GCF_019633685.1. Classification (NCBI taxonomy): domain Bacteria; kingdom Pseudomonadati; phylum Pseudomonadota; class Alphaproteobacteria; order Rhodobacterales; family Paracoccaceae; genus Paracoccus; species Paracoccus sp. J56. Next base: position 35,168 of record NZ_JAFL01000026.1, on the reverse strand, counting down.
ATAGCAGCGACTGCATCAATCTCGACCCTGACAGCCGGATCATAAAGCGCGGCGACACCGATCAGCGCACTTGCCGGAGGGCGGCTCTGGTCGATGTGGCGATCTCTTACAGAACGGATTGTGCCAAGGTCAGCAGAGGACAGGTCGCGGATATAGATCGTCATTCTGGCGACATTCGAGAAATCCGCATTCGCCGCCTGCAACGTGTCTTTGAGGTTCTGGAACACCTGCTCCAGCTGATCTTCCAGCTCTGGTCCCGCCAGGGTTCCATCCTGGCACAGCGGCACATGGCCCGACAAAAACAGCAGCTTGCCACTTTCGACCAAAATGGCCTGCGAAATATTGGGGATGTTGATGTCAGCGGGATTCACCGCCTGCATTTGTGCCTTGAGGGTCATGTTTTTGAAACTCCGATATCAGTGCGGTCCGTCGGACCGCTGGGAAAGGCGCCGGTCAAAAGTCAGCGCGACAAGGGGAAAGCCAGCCCGCAGAAGGCATGTCTTGTAAGCTGGCAGGCAGGATGGAGCGTGAAAAGGACACGCCTCTTTTCGCCCGTCCAGTGATTATGCGGCCAGTTCCTGGTTGATCCTCAGCCGGGAAGCTCTGTCCATTCTACGCAGCGCGCGCCTATGCAGCATACGGGGGACAGAAAGTTGGGGGCGGCCTCATGCCCCGAACTGTTTGAAGGGTCAGGCTGCGGACTGGCCGCGGCGCACGCCGACAGACAACGCAAGAGTCGCCAGCAACAACAGCGCAGCGGGGCAGAGCCACAGCGGCACAGTGCCGATACGGCCCAGCGTTTGCGCGACCGGGGGCGCGAAACTGGCACCAAGGAACAGCGCAAAGCTGTAGATGGCAAGGGCAAGGCCACGGTTGGTATTGCTTGCCCGGCCCGCGACGGTTGCGATCAGGCCGGGAACGGCAAGAGCAACGCCCGCAGCAAGGGCGGCGGCGGCCGCGCTGATTGCAAGCGACGAACCAGCCGTAGCGATGGCAAGCGCCAGCGCCGCAAGCACCAGGCCCGCCCGCGCAGTCACCGTGGCACCGTATCGACGGGTCAGGGGCGCCGCTGCGAATGCCAGCAGCAACGGCGGCAAACCGATCAGGCGCAGGGTCTGCAGATCAATGCCAAGCTGTGCACCCAGAGCCTGCGCGCCACCGTAGAATGAGACAAACCCGAACAGCACGGTAACCGCAGCAGCCCAGGCCGCAAGGATGACCGGATCGCGCAAAAGCGAACCAAAACGCGACCCGCCCGAGACAGGCGCAGAAGCAAGCGTCGCGCGCCCTGCCGACACCGCAAAAAACAGACCCGCCGCACCAAGCAGATAAAATGGGGCAAGCTGAAGCATCGTCTGGGTCATGCCTCCAGGCGCCCATGCAGCAAAAAGTTGCGCCAGCGGGGCTGCACCAAGAAATGCGAAACTCATCAGCGATACGCCTAGCGGGCGATGCTTTGGCGGCAGTTCCTCAGTCACCAGCGACAGGGCAACAGGAGGAAAGATCGAGGCAGCAAGGCCTTGTACCGCCCGCGCTGCCAAAAGTGCCTGAAAGCTGTCAGCGAGGGCAACAAGGCCAGTCGCGATAGCCGTCGCAATCAGGCCGATCAGGATCATCCGCTTGCGGCCCAGACGGTCCGACATCGGCCCAAACAGCAGAAAACCTGCCGCATATGCCACGCCGAAAGCGGTGCCGGCCAAGGCTGCCTGTGCCGGATCGATGCCAAACCGTGCCGAGATTTCGGCGACCATCGGGATCGTTACATAAAGCTGGCCAACCACCATGAACCCGCAGGCCATAAGCAGCGCGAGCAACGAGATATGGCGCACTGCCAGGGTCTCGGCCTTAAACTGAGACCCGACGTTAAGTGTAGATTTAAGATGCATGTAATCCTGCCCCTGCCCGTCCTATTGCTGCCGCGCCTCTGCGATCAGCTTGTGCATACGGGCAATGCTGGCTTCCAGATCGCGCCGGAACGCGGTCAATTCACTGATCTGGGTATCGGCCTTGGCGATCTGCGTCTGCAGGATCTCCAGCACCTTTTCCTTGCCCTTGATGCCACTTGCATCTTCAAAATACAGGTCGATGACAGCGGCAATTTCGTCCAGACTCAGCCCAAGACGCTTGAGCGCGGCGATCTTTTCCAACCGCTTGAGCGCGGTCTGGTCGTAATAGCGATAACCCGCACCCTCACGCTCGGCAGGTTTCAGCAGGCCCAGACGTTCGTAATAGTGGATCGTGCGATGGCTGACCCCAGCCCGCTCGGACAGTTCTCCGATTTGCATACGAGACGACAATTTCGCACCACATTAACCTGACGTTGGGTGTAGATCTAGGGAGGCAGGGGCAGGTTGTCAACCGCGCCCCCAATTCGTCCCTGCATACGCGGGGATAAGTCCGATTTCTGCCAGCGCCCAAGGCGGGTGGCCGGTTCATCCCCGCGTATGTGGGACCAGACTTGTTGCAAACCTTTGACTATCCTGCATTTCCACCATGTCAATAAAACTACTGATTTTGCTGGCCGAAAACAGCGGCGATCCGGGCCCCAAAAACCGTCACCCTACCCAAGCGCCAGACTTAGCCGCGCCACTCGGTCACAAGCATCTCTCTGAACCGCATGGCCGATGGTGACAGGCGCGCCCCGCGCCGCTCGACCAGCCCGATCGAGCGGGTGACAATCGGATCGACCAGCTTGATCGTCGCGATCAGCGGATGCTCGCGTTGCGGGGTGGCGAGCTTTGGCAGGACCGATATGCCCAGACCCGCCTCGACCAGCCCCAAAGAGGTGGAAAGGTGGTTCACCTCGTAAAACCAGTTCAGCTCAAGCTGCTGATTTGCGGCGGCAAGAGCGTGGTCCAGCACCGCACGGTTGCCCGATTTCTTGGAAACGCCGATCAGCGGATGGCCCTGCAGCGCCTCCCATGGCAGGGTCGAGGTCGCGGCCAGGGGGTGGTCGCGGCGACAAGCCAGAACAAAGGGATCCTCCATCAGCGGGGTAAAGATCAGTTCTTCGCGTGAAGCGCCGATAATGTTGATGCCGAACTCGACCTCGCCATTCGCGACGGCATCCAGCCCCTCGTTCGCCGACAGGTCCATGATGCGAAAGCGGATACCGGGAAAGCGCTGGTTAAACGCTTCGATCACCCGCGGCAGAAAGTAGAAGGCCGCGGTCGGCACCGAAGCCAGCGTCACCTGTGCGCGGTGGCGGCCACGCAGATCGCTGATCGACAGGATCGATTCCTCGAATTCATCGACCAGCCGGCGAACCAGAGGCATCAGCTCGCGTCCTATCTGGGTCGGAGCCACGCGCCTGGTCGTACGCTCGATCAACTGAGCGCCAACCGCCTCCTCAAAGGATTTGATCCGCCGTGACAGCGCGGGAGTGGACATGTTCAGATAACGCGCCGCCTCGCTGAACGAGGAAAATTCCAGCACGGCCAGAAAGGCGCGAAGATCCAGAAACTCGAAATTGTTTTGCATTACGCAATAATAATGAAATTCTTTGCAATTCACAACACAGTCTGATTGTAGCAATTGCTTCTTCGTGAGGTGGACGGTGGCACCTCGGAGGAGAATCAGCGTGGACGATCAGATCCGCATTCCTTGCGTCATGATGCGCGGCGGCACGTCTAAGGGGCCGTTCTTTCTGCGCAGCGACCTGCCCAGCGATCCGCAACAGCGCGATCAGCTGCTGATCGAGATCATGGGCTCGGGCCATCCGTTGCAGATCGACGGGATCGGCGGCGGCAATACCCTTAGCTCCAAAGTCGCGATCATCGGCCCGGCCACGCGCGAAGGGGCGGATGTCGATTACCTGTTTGCACAGGTGAACGTGCTTGAGAGGCTGGTGGACACCGGGCCGAACTGCGGCAACATGCTGTCCGCCGTCGGCGCCTTTGCCATCGAACAGGGCCTTGTTCCGGCCCAGAACGGCGAAACCCGGGTCAAGGTTCACAACGTCAACACCGGCAAGATCATCGAGGCGCGCATCCAGACACCGGGTGGCGAATTGCGTTATCAGGGCGATACCCGGATCGACGGCGTTCCCGGAACAGCCGCACCGGTATATCTGGCATTTCTGGAGGCGATTGGCGCAAAGACCGGCAAGATGCTGCCCTCGGGCACCCCGCATGAGATCATCCACGGCATCCCGGTGTCGCTGATCGACGGCGCGACCCCGGTCGTGATCGCGCGAGCCGAGGCTTTTGGCCTGACCGGTTCGGAAAGCGCGGCGGAACTGGACGGGAATCGCGATTTCATGGCGCGTCTTGAAGAAATCCGGGTCGAGGCCGGCTCCCGGATGGGGCTTGCAGGGGTACGCAACTCGGTCCTGCCAAAGCCAGTGCTGATCGGCGCGCCAAGGAATGGGGGCAGCCTCGCGGTGCGCTATTTCACCCCGCATAGCTGCCACAGCGCGCTTGCGACCACGGGGGCAGTCTCGATTGCGATTGCGGCGACCCTGCCCGACAGCATTGTTGGCGCAGCGCTGTCCGATTTGCGCTATCCGGCTGATCTGACATTTGAACATCCGACCGGTCGCATGAACGTCCGTGTCGAACTGGATGAGGCGGCAGGAGGCAGGCCAGTCGTCTTTGTGACCCGCACCTGCCGCCGCCTTTTCGAGGGTGCCGCGCTCGTGCGCCGCAGGAACTGACAAGCTTGACGGCGTCGAGGAGGCGCTCGCCACCACTCTGAACACAAGGGAGGAATTCAGGATGATGAATTACACACGCCGATTCATGCTGGGCGTTGCCGCAGCGGCCCTGACGCTGACCTCGATGCCCGCGATGGCACAGGACTATCCGTCAAAACCCGTGACGCTGGTCGTCTCTTACGCGGCAGGCGGGGGTACAGATGCCATCGCGCGGATCTTTGCCGCGCGGCTGGAAACCGCGCTTGGGGGCCGGGTGATTGTCGAAAACCGCCCCGGCGCCGCCGCAAACATCGGCACCGATGTCGTCGCCAAGGCCCAGCCCGACGGCTATACGCTGCTGATCGGCAATCAGGGGCCGATGGTCGTGAACCCCCATATCTTCAGGCTGCGCAACGACCCAGCCGAGACGCTGGACCCGATCGCAATGATTGCCGATGCGCAGCTGGTCGTCGTCGCCGGCCCCAGCCTTAAGGTCGACAGCATGCAGGCGCTGCTGGACAAAGCAAGGGAAAGTCAGCTCGTCTATGGCTCGGCCGGCAATGCCTCGGCAAGCCATGTTGCCACCCTTCTTTTGGGCCAGACCGCCGAGGTCAAACTGAAGCACGTCCCCTATAAAGGCGCGGGTCCTGCGATCAACGACCTTCTGGGTGGGCATGTCGATTTCATGGTCACTACGGTCCCCTCGGTCATCGGGCTTATTCAGGACGGCACGCTGAAGGCTTTGGCCGTCACCGGCAAGGATCGTTTCCCCGGCCTGCCCGATGTGCCGACCGTGGCCGAGGCCGCGCTGCCCACCTATAGCGCCACGGCCTGGTACGGGTTGCTGGGACCCAAAGGCCTGCCGCAAGAGGTACGCGACAAGCTTGCGGCGGCCACGCAAGAGGCACTTGCCGATCCCGCCTTTATCGAGAGCCTGAACAAGGATGGCGGCGTGCCCTCTGATCTGGTCGGACAGGATTTCGCCGGTTTCATGGCCGCCGAGCGCGCCCGCTGGGGCGAGGTCGTCAAAGCCGCCGATATCAAGGTGGAATAAGCGATGACCCAAGGCTCAGAAACAATCCAGGTCGATCTGCCGGCGCATGAGCCAGCGCAGCCCCTGCCGCCTCCGTCAAGCCCATGGCTCGGTCGTGAACGGCTTGCCGGGCTTAGCCTGATCGGTCTTGGCCTTTTTGCGCTTTACGCCAGCGCCGATCTGCCCTTTGCAAGCGAAAGCGGCGTGGGGTCGGGACTGTTGCCGCGCGCGCTGGCCTTGATCCTGATCGCGCTGGGGTTCGTGCAGATTGCGGTCACCTGGTCTGACAAGCCTGAATCGACCGGGCGCTGGCCGGTCCGCGACATGCTGCCGGTGCTGATCGGGGTGTTTCTGTTCGCAATCACCATCCGCGGCTACCAGTTCGGCACCTTCGAGATCCCTGCGCTAGGTATGGCGGTGGCAACGCCCTTGGCGACATTTCTGTCCGGTCTTGCCGCAAAGGATATGCGCATCGGCGAGCTTATCGTCTTTAGCGTGATCCTGACCGTCGTTTGCATCGGTCTGTTTCGCTATGCGCTGGGGCTGTCGCTGCCCGTGGCCCCATGGTTGATCGGATACTGACATGATGGCCGTTCTTGAACATCTGGGGCTGGGCCTTGCGGTCGCATTCACCCTGCAAAACATCCTGTTCTGCTTTATCGGCTGCCTTATCGGCACGCTGGTTGGCGTGCTGCCGGGCGTCGGACCGGTGGCGACAATTTCGATCCTGCTGCCGGTCACGCTGTCGCTTGACCCGACCGGGGCGCTGATCATGCTCGCCGGTATCTATTACGGCGCGCAATACGGCGGCTCGACCACCGCAATCCTTGTCAACATCCCCGGAGAGGCCACCGCGGTCGTGACCGCCATCGACGGGCATGAGATGGCGAAAAAGGGCCAGGCCGGGCTGGCGCTGGGACTGGCCGCCATCGGTTCGTTCATCGCGGGCACGGTGGCCACCGTCGTCATCGCTGCGCTTGCAACGCCAATGACGCGGCTGGGCCTGCTGTTCGGGCCGGCCGAGTACTTCTCGCTCATGATCATGGGGCTGGTGCTTGCGGTCGTGCTGGCGCATGGCTCGCTGGTCAAGGCGCTGGCGATGATCGTCGCGGGCGTGCTTTTGTCCTGCGTCGGCGCGGATATGGAAACCGGGCGCGAGCGCATGACCTTTGACATCTACATGCTCAGCGACGGGATCGAGTTCACCGTGCTGGCCATGGGCATTTTCGGCTTTGGCGAGATCTTCAAGAACCTTGCCGATCCCGAAAAGCGGGACGTGATGCGCAACAGGATCGGCCGCCTGTTGCCAACGCTGAGAGAGCTGCGTGAGAATTTTGGCGCGATCCTGCGCGGGACTGGCCTCGGCTCGGTTCTGGGCGTGCTGCCGGGCAATGGTGCGATCCTTGCCCCATTCGCCAGCTATGCTTTGGAAAAACGCCTGTCCGACCGGCCTCAGGATTTCGGCTCGGGCGTGCCGCAGGCTGTCTCGGGTCCTGAATCGGCCAATAACGCGGGGGCGCAGACCTCGTTCATTCCGCTGCTGACGCTGGGCATTCCTCCGAATGCTGTCATGGCGCTGATGGTCGGGGCGATGATGATCCAGGGCATCGTGCCGGGACCGCAGGTGATCCAGAACAGCCCCGATCTGTTCTGGGGACTGGTCGCCTCGATGTGGATTGGCAACCTGATGCTTGTTGTGATCAACCTGCCTCTGATCGGGCTGTGGGTAAAACTGCTGAAGGTGCCTTATCGCCTGCTTTTCCCGGCCATTGTCGCCTTTTGCTGCATCGGTTTGTTCTCGATCTCGAACGACGGGGCACAGGTGATCATGGCGGGGATCATGGGCCTGGTCGGCTTTGCCCTTTACAAGCTGCAGTTCGAGCCTGCGCCGCTGGCCCTCGGCTTTGTCCTGGGCCGGTTGCTTGAGGAAAAGCTGCGTCAGGCGCTGATCATCTCGGACGGAGGCATGGGCACTTTCGTCACCTCGCCCCTGTCGGCGGCACTGCTGCTGATCGCACTGGGGGCGCTGGCGGTCGCCGTTCTGCCCTCGATGCGAAAATCGCGCGAAGAGATATTTACCGAAGCTTAAGATGCCAATACGCGGCCCTGGAAGGGCCGCGTATTCTTACCCGCGAATCCATTCTACAAGGCAAGGCGCACGACACTTTCCACGCCGCCCTTGACTTCGCCCTCAGGCGTCTTGACGGTGACATAAAGAACGGCGTTCTGCGCATCCAACGCAAGGCTGTTCGGCGCGCCATGCATCAGAACACGGCCCGCCAGTTCAAACGTGTCACTGTCCAGAATGGCCAACGTCCGGTCGCCGCGATTGGTGACATAAATGCGGCGACGTGCCGGGTCATGCAGGACCGCAATCGGCCCGACGCCAACCGGTGCGTGCCGGATCTCGCGCCCGGTCGCCGCCTCAAGCTCAAACAGGCGATTGCCGCGCCCCTTGCGGCGATAGGTCGGCAGGTGCTCTTGCCAGAGCGTATCGAAATACGCATGGCCCTGATCGGTCGCAAATATCCGCCCGCCCGCGGCATCAAACGCCAGATTAAGCAGCTGGTCCCCCGGCGTCTCGGCCTTTCCGATGATTTTATGCGTCGCGCGGTCCAGCGTGATGATCTGGCCCTGCATGTTCGAGATGAATATCCGCCCCTGCCCTTGATCCAGCGCGATCCCCGTCGCGACGAACCCAAGGCCCGGCACCACCCGCTCTACCGCAAGGGAATGCGTATCAATGACATGCAGCGCGCTGTCCGAAAATGAGACACCCGGCGCGTAAAGCCGGCGTTGCTGTGGATCGGCAATAAGTTCGCGGAAATGATAACCGTCCCCGAACGCGGTCAGAGGGATGATCGCAGTGACGGCACCGGCGGCAATATCAATCACCGTGATTTCTGGTTCGGTGCCGCCGCTTGCATAAAGGCGACCCGCCGCATCATCCAGCGCAAGGCCAAAGCCCTTGCCCGGCAAAGGAATCTCAGCCTCGACCGCAAGCGTGTCGGGGTCAAGGCGCAGGATGCGTGACGACCCCGGGGCCCCTGCAGAGGCGACAAAAACCGCGCCCTGACGCCGAGAGTGGACAATTTCGTAAAGACCCGGCGCAACGGCTTTTTGCAACATCCGGTCCTGCCTTTTGCGGTTTTCGGGACCCTCGCCCGGTGCGGATTTAATGCGCATAGGCGCGGCTTACGTCGTCGATCATGATTTCCAGCGGCGTGATGCTGGCTGCGGTCACATACCAGGCCTCGGGATCGACAAGGATCACCCTGCCCTTTTTCCAGGCGTTGGTTTCACGCAACAGCGGATTGCCGATGGTCTCGGGGTCCAGAACGGACCGATGCTCCATCACCGCGGTTCGATCAATCACGAAAATGATGTCAGGGTTGGTGGCCTGAATGAATTCGCTGGTCACGGGTTGACCATGAACCCCGGTCTCTGCCGCGTCATTGGCAGGTCTGACCCCGAAGGTTTCGAATACGAAACCATAGCGTGAATGCGGGCCAAAGGCGCTGAAAGCACCGTTGTTGTGCATGACGATCAGTGCACGCTCAGGACGGTCGCGGGTCAGGTCGCGCAGGGCGATCAGCTTTGCGTCAAGAGAAGCCAGCCTTTCCTGCGCCCGCCCCTCCTTGCCAAAAATCCGGGCGAGCAGCAGGAAGTGATCCCGCACGACCTCGATATGGCCCGCCCCGCTATCGCGGTAATCGACATCGAAATGCAGGACCGGGGCGATGCGGCTCATCTCGCGGTAATGTTCCGCCTGTAGCGAGGTGATAAGGATCAGGTCCGGGCGCAGGGCATGGATCTTTTCAACATTGGGTTTGACGATAAAGCCCAGATCCGCAACCGCCGGATCTTCCCGGTACTTCGAAAGGAAATGCGGCACATAATCCTTGGCCGTGCCCGCAACCGGCACGCCAAGCTGGTCCAGGAAATCAAGCTCATTCATGTCAAGTGCCGCGACCTTTTCGGGCCGATGCTCGATGCTTGTCGTTCCCAATGCATGTTCGACCTGAATCGGGGCAAAGGGCACAGCCTCGGCGCTGGCAGGACCGGGCAGCAGGATCGCCAGCGCAAGCGCCAGCAAAAGGGGGGCGCCGCAGCGCAGTCGGGGGGATCGGCTCATCCCGCTTCTCCTTTCGGGGTGAAGTAATCGCAAAGCCGGCCATGCGGGCGCGGCAGGATGTGGAAATCAAGGCCATAGAGATCGCGCAGCCCGGCCTCGGTCACCACCTGATCGACCGTGCCCGAGGAATGCAGCCTGCCGTCCTTTAGCGCGATGATCTGGTCAGAATGGTTGGCAGCAAAGTTGATGTCATGGATCACCGCAACGACCGTCCGGCCCAGATCGTCGCAAAGCGAGCGCAGCGCCTGCATGATCCGCAGCGCGTGGCGCATGTCGAGATTGTTCAGCGGCTCATCGAGCAGCAGGCAATCGGTCTGCTGGGCAATCGTCATGGCCAGAAAAGCCATCTGCCGCTGACCTCCGCTAAGCTCATCAAGCCGCGCCTTGCGGATTGTATCGAGCGACAGAAATGCAATGGCCTCATCCGTGGCGCGGCGATCCTCGGCGGTCGGACGGCCACGGTTGTGGGGAAAGCGGCCAAAGGCGACCAGCTCCTCGACCGTCAGGCGTAACTCGATGGCGGGGAACTGGCGCAACGTGGCAACGCGCCGGGCATATTCAGCCCGGGAAATGCGGGCGATATCCGCACCGCCAAGCGTGATCCGGCCTGAACCCGGTTCGGCCAGACGCGCGATCAGCATCAGCAGCGTCGATTTCCCCGCGCCGTTCGGCCCGATAATCGAGGTAAGGCTTTGCCTTGGAAACCGCGCAGTGATCCCCGACAGGACGGCGCGCGTACCGTGGCTTTTGCCGATGTCGGTCAGAAGGATCATATCATGCTCCTTTGGCGCAGCATCAGCGCCAGAAACCAGACGCCACAGGCAAGATTGACCAGAATGCCGACCGTGGTGCGATAATCGAACAGGCGTTCGACCATCAGTTGCGCCAGCAGGAACATACCGACAGCGATAGCGCAGCCCATGGGCAGGGTCAGGCGATGACCTGCGCCCGGCGCCAGTGCATAGGCAAGGTTGGCGACGAAAATCCCCATGAAGGCTGTGGGGCCGATCAGACTGGTCGATACCGCGACCAGCACCGCGATCAGCATAAGCAGCCTGCGCACCGCACGACGATGATCAATGCCCAGCGACATCGCCTGATCCCGGCCAAGCGCCAGCACATCAAGGGCCGGCAGCCCGCGCCAGCCCGCCAGACAGATCACGCAGAACAGGATGGTCGAGACAATCAGGCGCCAGGGCTCAACCCGCTCAAACGAGATCTGCGCGGCGGACTGAAAGATCGCGAACTCTCCGGGGCTGATGCGCAACTGGAGGAATTGCGTGACGGTACCGATCACCATGGTCAGGACCAAACCGACCAGCATCAGCATCCACAGGTCCGCCCGCCCATCGCGAAACAGCCAGCGGTCAAGGGTAAGCGAATAGCCCAGCATAAACAGGATCGAGAGCAGGAAGCCCCCGCTGCCGCCCCAGAGGGTCAGGCCTGAGGCCCCGAGCGTCACGACCAGGACCGATTGCAGCAGCAGATAGACTGCCTCATATCCCATGACCGCCGGGGTCAAGATCCGGTTGCCTGCAACAGTCTGAAAACTGATCGAGGAAAGCGCCACGGCGCAGCCTCCGACGATCATCGCAGCAAGCTTCATCAGTCGCCGGGGGATCAGCCAGACCGGGTCAGCCGCAGCGCCTTGCAGGACAAAGGCCAGCGCCAGCAGGGCAAGACCAAACGCAGTCAGGGCAAAAGTCGCGCGCGCCGTCATCGCCTGCCCCACAGGATCAGAAACAGAAACATCAGCCCGCCGACACCGCCGCCCGTCAGACCGACCGGCACCTCGTAGGGCCAGATGATGAGCCGCCCGAGAAGATCACAGATCAAAAGCAGCATCGCCCCACCTGCCGCAATCATTGGCAGCGTGCGGGTCAGGTCATCCCCACGCCAGAGCGAGACCAGATTGGGCACCACCAGCCCGACAAATGGAATCGCCCCGACCGTGATCACCGTCGCCGCCACCGTGGCCGAGACGAGGACAAGCCCAAGGACCACCATCGCGCGATAGCCAAGGCCAAGGCTTGCCGCGACCTCTGCCCCCATGCCGATCAGGGTAAAGCGGCGGGCAAAGACATAGGTCGCGGCGACCACCGGCAGGACCAGCCAGACGACCTCATAGCTGCCCTGCACGACCTTTGAGAAATCGCCCAGCATCCAGCCCAGCATCCCCTGCAGAAAGTTGCGGGAATAGGCATAGAATTCGGCCAATGCGCCCAGCACACTGCCATACATCAGCCCCGCCACCGGCACGAGTACCGTCGCACGCAGCCTTGCGGTAATCACGGCAAAGATCAGGCTGGCAGCAAGGCAGAACGCCATGGCCAGCGCCATACGGACACCCTGCCCCGCCCCGGGCAACAGGGTCAGGGCGACCAGAATGCCCAGCTTGGCTGCCTCCAGCCCGCCGGTGGTCGCGGGTTCGACAAACCGGTTACGCAGGATCTGTTGCAGAACCGCGCCGCAGACAGCAAGCCCCGCGCCGGTCAACACCACTGCCGCCAGCCTTGGCAGACGGCTGGCGGTCAAAGTCAGCCATGCCTCACCCGAAAACGTGGTCAGCTGCGCCAGTTCCATCCGCCCTGCCCCGACCATCAGCGACGCAAGGCAAAGGGCGGCAAACAACGCCCCCGGCAGGGCCCGGCCCATACCGCGCCGCCGCCAGGGGCGACAATCGTTACCTGCCCCCGGCCCGGCTGCGGGGGCTACAGGCCTGTCCATGGATCAAAAATCCATACTGGCTGACAAAAGGAAGGTCCGCGGCGCACCATAGCCACCGGCAAGATTGCCACCGGCCCAATAGGCCTTGTCAGTGACGTTCTGGATCGTCGCGCGGACCGTCAAAGGGTTGCCGCCTATTTCGGCCTCATACCGGGCACCGATGTCGAGTACCGTATAGGCGGGCAGCGACAAGGTGTTGTCGTTGCTGGCATAACGCTTGCCCGTATGGTTCAGGGCACCGGTCAGCGTCAGGCCGGGCACCGGGGCAACGTCATATTCCACCCCGAGTTTCGCCATAAAGGCCGGAGTTCCCGCCGCCTTCCTGCCTTCATTCTCTGAAACGCTGGCCTTGGTGATCTTGGCATCGGTATAAGACGCGCCGCCCAGCAGACGCAGACCGGGTGCAACCTCACCAAAGACGTTCAGTTCAATCCCGCGGTTGCGCTGTTCGCCGTAAACGCCATAGACCATGGTCACGGGGTCCAGATAGGCGCTTGGCTTGGTGATCTGAAACAGTGCCAGTGTTGTCGCAAATGCGCCCTGATCCCATTTCCCGCCCAGTTCGACCTGCCGCGTCCGATAGGGGGGCAGGGTCTCACCCGCGTTCACTGCGTTTGCCGGGGCATCCTGCCCGGGGCTCAACCCCTCGATATAGTTGCCATAGAAAGACAGCTGGTCGGTCGCCTTATAGACAAAGGCCAGTGCGGGAGAGGTCCGGCTGGAATCATAGCTCGCGCTTGTCGTGCGAACGCCCGTGGGGCTGATCATCACATTCGAGCTTTCGACGGTCTGATGACGCAGGCCAAGGGTCAGCTGCAACCGGTCGTCAAACAGCTTCATCGTATCGGCAACGCCGATGCTGGTCAGTTTCTGATTGATGATCTGGGTCGGACCGCTGGCATCATAGCCGCTTAGATCCGGGGCATGGCCCCAGTCGGGATTGGCGATATTGGTGGTCGAGGTAATTCCCAGCCGCGCATCCTTATAGGTGTTGCCGGAATCGAAACGGGTCGCGGTAATGGTCCAGTCATGCCCGACCGCACCGGTGATGAAACTGCCGCGCAAGCCCAACTCGGCTGATTCCTGTGTCCCGTCGCGACGCGAACGGATGGCGCTGACCGTCATGTCCCCGGCATTGTTCAGCAGCGTGCTGCTGGTCATCAGCGCGTCATATCCCCCGATGCGGCGGCCATATGCGGCCCAGGCGGTGATATCGTCGGTAAGATCAACCTCTCCGCGCAGAACAAAGGTCTCGGTCTCATTGGTGTTAAAGGACCACGGCGCGGCCAAGGAATGCTCGCCACTGCGCGCCTTGGGCAGGGTGGTCACGTCGCTGCCTGCCGAAAGGCCGAAATAGTTCACGCCCTTCATATCCTCGCGCAGCTTGTAATAGTCCAGCGAAGCGCGGGCCCGCTCGCCCCGCCAATCCAGCGCCACCGAACCCATATCGACGCCATGCTTCTGGTTTTCGACCGCAGTATCGCCGTCGCGGGTTACCGCATTGACGCGCAGGCCCCATTCCTTATTCGCGCCGAACCGACGACCAACATCCGCATGAAGGCCCCACAGGCTGTCCGAACTGTAAGAGGTCGTCACCCGGGTCAGGGGATCGTCGCCCGCGCGTTTGGGAACCAGTGCCACCGCGCCACCCACACTGCCGCCCGGAGGCATCCCGTAAAGGAAGGTCGAAGGCCCCTTTAGCACCTCGACCCGCTCGGCGAATTCGATGGTGCCGCGCATGTTCGGCGCCATCCCGACCAGCCCCGCAAAGGTCACGTCATCGGCCGAGCTGGAAAAGCCGCGAATCGTATAGGTCTCATAGATATTGCGCTTGTTCGGAACATAGATCGCAGGATCCGTGCCGCCGATAGCCGAACCGATATCCTGCGCCTCGCGGTTGCGCAGATGCTCATCGGTATAGGCGATGGTGCTGTAGGGCGTCTCCATAAAGTCCTTGTTGCCCAGGATACCGACGCCGCTGCCGGCAGCCACCTGACCGCCGGAATAGGCGGGGGCCGTACCACCCTTGGCCCGCAGGACAATGGTGTTCAGCCGGATCGCCGCACCTTCTGCCGGCTCTGCCGCGCCGCTAGGCGCCTCTTGCGCAGCGGCAGCAGTGGAAAGCGCAAGCCCGGCCAGCATCGTCGTCACCCACAGCTGGCGGGCGACGGTCCGAACGCGGCCAGTCTCGCCCGGTATCATGTTGGAATTCTTCATGGTCATTGTCCCCGCAGTATTTAGTTGCATATATCTCAACTAAATTCGGAGATGGCCTGTAAACCAACCTACAAAAACAGTCAACTTAATGTTTTGGTCAGATGAAGAGCCCAGATTTGGTTAGAAACGACAGGCGATATGCTCTATGCGCGCCTGCGTGGCCGCCCCATCAAGACCAGAAAGGAACGCCATGAATTCGGACACCCCTGCCGCACCCCGTGGCCGCCCGCCGACCATCACGCGCGAACGTATCGCCAATGCCGGCATCGCCATCGGCCTGCCAGAGCTGACCTTTGTCGGGGTCGCAGCCCGGCTGGGTGTCAGCCACATGGGCCTTTACAAGCATGTCTCGGGGTTGGAAGAGCTGCGCCGCCTGATCGCCGAAGAGATATTTCTGCGCTGGCAGTTTCCCCCGCCTGCCCAAGCGAGGCGCGAGAACCTGCAAACCTATATGACCGGGTTTGCGGAATCGATCTGGCGTCTTGTCGCTGCTCATCCGGGCATCGCCCCCTATCTGCTGCGCGGCGACATGATCACCCCCGCGATGACCGAAAAAATCGTCGCGCATCAAGAGGCGATGATGCTTTCATGCGGGCTGACCTTTGCACAATCCCGCTGGCTGCTGCTGACCATCGCTTTCCATTGCGTCGCCGTCGCCGATACGGTGCTGCCCCGGACCGCACGCGACGCACCAACTGACCCGGATGAAAACCCGATCGACCCCGAGCACCGCGACGGAATTCGCGCCTTGATCATCGGGGCGATGTCCATCCTCGATCAGATCGAGAGCTTTCCCTATCCGGTCGAGGCGACAGCCGGATACCAGAAGGGCTGAAACCCCACAGCTTGCGCCATTTCATGCAGCCTCCCAATATCTGGGGGCCAAGGCTTGCCGCCGCCCGTGATGCGGGGCAGAACTAGGCGGCAATCATCCAGCCTCCCCGGCGGATCTTAGTAAGGTATGATCCATAATGACCAACAAGACCATCGAACTGCTTGCCCAGCGGCGGACCCAATATGCACTTGGAAAGAGCCTGCCCCATTCTCAGGATAAGGTCGAAGCCCTGATCAAACAGGCCATCCGCCTGTCGCCCTCGTCCTTCAATTCGCAAAGCTCGCGCGCTGTCATCCTGTTCGGCGCGGAAAGCGATAAAGTCTGGTCGCTGATCGAGGCAGAGCTGCGCAAGATCGTCCCCGCCGACGCCTTTGCCTCGACCGAGGCCAAGATGAAGGGGTTTGCCGCCGGTGCCGGCACCGTACTGTTCTATGAAGATCAGGACACGGTCCGCGACCTGCAAGAACGCTTTCCGCTTTATGCGGATGCCTTCCCGGGTTTCTCCAGCAACTCGGCGGGGATGGCCCAGCTGGCAGTCTGGACCGCGCTGGCCGAAGAAGGGATCGGCGCAAGCCTGCAGCACTATAGCCCCATCGCGGATGAGGCTTTGGCGCAGGCCTTCGGCATCCCTTCCAGCTGGAAACTGATCGCCCAGATGCCCTTCGGCTCGAACGAAGCCGCGCCGGATGAAAAGACATTCATCGAGGATGAAAAGCGTTTCGTCACACTGGGCAGGTAAGCCTTAGCGGGGGCGGCTGCCGCCCCCGACTTTCCCCGACGGTTCAGGTGGCCCGCCCCAGCCACCGCATTGCATCACGCTGACCAGCCGTTTGCCGCCGTGATGCAGGACAATTCCTGGCAGCCTCGCATTCCGCCCGCAGCTCATTTCGCGGCACAAATTTCCGGATGTTCCCGAAGGCGGCCAAAGGCAGGTGGTCGCGCACCTCCAGCCGTTCAGGGAAATACTGCCGGACAAGGCGCTGGCCGGACAGGAAATCCACCGAGGATCGCCGCGACGGAATGAACGCCTTTGCTGAAAAGCGAAAGCCCTTATTTCGCAACCGCTAAGCCGACTTCGGCCAGCAGGGACGGATCATCGCGGCGACATTCTTAAGCCACCGCCAAGCCCAGATCAGCCTCAAGCCGCGCCAAAGCCTTGGCATCGGGCGAGATTGCGACCAGCCGGTTCACCTGCATACCCTCGGGCAGCGCGGCAGGATCAAGCGACAGCGCGCCACCTGCGAGTTGTACAAGAAGGGGGCGCTCGATCCCCGCGCATCGGACATAGCCCTTAAGCCGGTGAACCGCGTGCCGATGCCGTTCGATGATCTCGGCCAGCCGCCCGCGTTCGGGCGCGGGGCCGAGTGCGATGGTGCGGCTGGCAAACAACCTTTGATGATCACGCTCGGGCGCAAGCGCCGAAAGGCTGCGGCCATCATGGGGCGCAGCCAGCGCCTGCATAAAGACCCCATCCAGCGCACGATGCTGGCTTGCCAAAGGGTTCAGCCCGGCAGTCAGCCTTGCCACCCGGCGCATGGATACACGGGAGGCGATATCAGCACGTGACAAAAAGACGGCGTCGGCACCGCGGATCTGGCTTTCCACGACCTTGCCTATCCGCGGGTCAGCCAGTCGTTCGGGCAGCGTTTGCGGGTCAGTCACCGCCACCACCGCCCGACAATCCAGATCCGGCTCGGCCAAAGCAAAGCTCGCCAGCCGCCGGGGTTCAGCAACGCCGCTTGCCTCGATCACCAGCCGGTCGACCTTGTTGCCAAACCGCAGGGCCCGCTCAAAGGCCTCGAACAGCCCACCGCCCATCGTGCAGCAGATGCAGCCGTTGCTAAGCTGGATCGTATCCGCTGAGCGGAGTGAAATCAGTGACACGTCAATCGCTATATCGCCGAAATCATTGACCATGACGAGAATACGCTCTTGCCGCTGTTCAAGCAGGCGGTTCAGCAGCGTCGTCTTGCCCGCCCCCAGATAACCGCAGAGGATATTGACCGGCAAAGGTGCCATGTTCAGAACGAACCCGCCTGAACCGGCTTGCCGCCAAAAATGGTGCCCCAGACCCGGACTTCGCGCAGACTCTCGGGGCCAAGCACATACGGGTCATCCTCAAGCACGGCGAAATCGGCACGTTTGCCGACCTCGACCGAGCCCAGCTCTCCGTCAAGCTTCAGCGTATAGGCGGCACCCAGCGTGATGGCGTTAAGCGCCGCGTCCAACGAGATCCGTTCCGAGCTGCCAAGTTGCCGGCCGCTGTCGGTCAGGCGGTTGATCGCACACCATGCCGTAACCAGCGGTGCCAGCGGCGTGATCGGGGCGTCCGAGTGGATCGCCAGCGGAATCCCCATTTCAAGCGCGCTGGCGCAGGGGTTCATGCGGCAGGCGCGTTCGGGGCCGACGGTCACCTCATAATGTTTGTCGCCAAAGTAATACAGATGATTGGCGAACAGGTTCACGCAGCATTGCAGCGCAGCGATGCGGCGCAACTGGGCGCGGTCGGCCAGTTGGCAGTGCTGCAGGGTGTGGCGGTGATCGGGGCGGAAATGGCCTGAAAGCGCCGCCTCCAGCGCCTCGATCGCGGCAAGGCTTGCGCCGTCACCGTTGACGTGGATGTGCATCTGGACGCCCTCGCGGTTCAGCTCATCCACCAGGGTGTTCAGCGCCTCGGGGGCGATATTCCAGATGCCGTTGTCGATACCGCTGTGAAAGCCCGGCGCATTCAGTTGCGCGGTAAAGCCCTGAATCGAGCCATCCGTGACAATCTTGACCCCGCCAAGCCGCAGCCGGTCCGTCGAACGCGCCCGCAGCTCTTTTGCGCGCACAGCCACGGCCTCAGGCGGCAAAGACATGGCCGAAAGCATGGGGACCAGCCGCAGCGGATAGCCTTCATCACCCGTCATCGCAAAAAGGTCGGCCAATGTGTCATCCGGCAGTTCGTTCAGAAGGTCGGTCGAGGTCGTAACCCCCGCCCGGCAAGCAGAGCGCGCAAAATTCCAGACAGCCTCGGGATCGCCGCTTAATGAGCGAAAGCTTGCGCCGACCCGGCGCATGACCGGGAACATGGCGCCCATTTCCTGCAACTCGCCGTGCAACGCGCCATTCTCGGTGTGCACAACGCCGGGAATATCGGTGTTCTCGTCATATCCGGCCATTTCCAGTGCGACGCTGTTGGCGGTCAGCAGATGCACGTTCGAATGCAGCACCATGACCGGTCGCGTGGTCGATACGCGGTCAAGATCCAGCCGCGACAACCGGTCTCCGGGCACGAAAAGCGGATCGAAGCCCCAGCCGATGATCGGCCCGTCGGCCAGTTCCCCGGCCCGATCACGCAACCGCTCGACCAGCGCATTGGTGCTGCCGATCCCCTTCCACAACCGTCCATCCGGGGCGATGCGGTCGTAATGACCCAGATAGGTGAAGCGCCAGACCGAACCCTCCATCATATGGGCGTGACCTTCGACAAAACCGGGCATCAGTACCTTTTCGGCAAAACGCTCATCATAGCGCAGCTCTCCACGACCGCGCATCTCTTCGGGTCCGCCGACCGCAAGGATGCGCCCGTCACTGGACACCATGACATGCGTGGCCTCGGGCCGGGATGGGTCCATGGTGATGATGCGGCGGGCTGAAAATACGGTCGGGATCATGAAATTTCTCCGTCAGATGCGGCGTTCAGAGCAGATTAGCCGTGACAAAGATCCTGTGTGAAATGCATAATTTCGGGGTATTTCCGCTATTTTGATGAGGGTTCGATGCATTATACGCTGAAACACCTGCACTACATCGAAGCGGCCGAGCGGCACCAATCGATCACTGCCGCAGCCGAGGGGCTGGCAGTTTCGCCCTCATCCATCGCGGCCGCCATCGACCATATCGAGGCACAGCTGGGCCAGCCGATCTTTGCCCGCGTGCCCTCACGCGGGATTGCAGCAACCAGCTTTGGCCGCAAGATCATCGACGAGATCCGCCTTTTGCTGGCAGCGCAGTCGCGTTTCGACGGCAAGATCACCGATCTTGAGCAACGCATCGACGGCACCGCCAGAATCGCCTGTTTCACGCCGCTGGCACCGATCCTGCTGCCGACCATCCTGTGCGAAGTTCGCGAACGTTACCCAAATCTGGCAATCGAGGTGATCGAGGGGAACTGGGAAGAGCTCGCCCGCGCCGTCGATACGGGTGACGCCGATTTCGCCTTTTGCTATGGGATGGCTAACGACATGACCTATCGCTTCCTGCCGCTTTTCGTTGCCCATCCCCATGCAGCGTTGCCCGCGGTTCATCCGCTGGCCAGCGGACGTTTCGTCACGCTGGAACAACTGGCGCCCGAACCGCTGGTGGTGCTGGATCTCGACATGTCGCGGCGCTACCTGATGGAGCTTTTTTCGGCGCGGGGGCTGAAACCGAACGTGGTCTATTCAGCCCGCTCGACCGACATGATGCGGGCGCTGATCGCCGCCGGAATGTGTTACGGGATCTTTAACATCCGCCCAATGAGTAAGCAGACCTATGCCCGGGGCGATCTGGTCCGGCTGCCGCTGGCGGGCGAACATGACGCCCCCCGCGCGGGGGTCCTGACTCGCCGTGACGTACAACTGTCGCCAGTTTGCGAAGCGATTATAGCTACTTGCGAGATGCAGGCGATGCGCGGGGAATTTGACCGCGCCTTTGTGCGGCCCTACCTTCCACAAGATTTCTGAGGAATTCTGGCGCAAAAATGCATTTGCCGGAAAGGCCGCCTATGGCCGATCCATTGGATGCAGCGCCACCACAGAATTTGGCGCGCGACCAACAGGAGATTCAGATGATCCCGAGCCCTGCCTTTTCACGTCGGTTCCTGCTGGCCGGCGCGGTCGCCCTGGCCGCACTTGGCACCGCCCCCTCCATCTCTGCGCAGGAGGCGCAAAGAGGTGGCACGCTGGTCGTCGCCTCGGTGCAAAAACCACGCCACCTGAATGCCGCCGTCCAGTCGGGCATCGCAACCGCCGTCCCCGCCGCACAGATTTTTGCCACATTGCTGCGCTATGGTGAGGATTTCGAGCCTCAGCCCTATCTGGCCGAAAGCTGGTCGTTCAGCGAGGACAGCAAGGTTCTGACCCTAAAGCTGCGCAGCGGCGCGACCTTTCATGACGGCCAGCCGATCACCGCCGAGGACGTGATCTGGTCGCTGGGCGTCGTCAAGGAAAACCACCCGTTTTCAAGCATGCTCGCGCCGGCCGAGACCTTTGAGGCGCCTGACCAGCAGACCGTTGTCATCCGCATGACGCAGCCCCATCCCGCGATCCTGCTGGTGCTGTCATCGGCTTTGACACCGATCATGCCCAAACATGTCTTTGACGATGGGCAGGACATCAAGTCGAACCCGAAAAACAACATGCCCGTCGGCTCGGGCCCTTTCAAGGTAACGGCTTTCGAGCCGGGGCAGCATATCATCCTGGAGCGTCACGATGGCTTTTTCCTCAAAGACAGGCCCTATCTGGATCGGATCGTCATCCGCCAGTATCAGGATCCGAACTCGGCCGTGCTGGCGCTTGAATCGGGCGAGGCGCAGCTTTTCCCGATGCTCGACTCGACCCGACTGATCCGGCGGCTTGAGAAATCCAGCAGCCTGACCATCAGCGATCAGGGTTATGCCGGGATCGGTCCGGTAAACTGGCTCGCCTTCAACACCAAGCACCCCGCCCTGTCCGATGTGCGCGTGCGTCGGGCCATCGCTTACGCCATCGACCGCAATTTCATCACCAAGGCCCTGCATTCAGGCCTGTCCAAACCCGCGATCGAGCCGGTCGTGCGGGACAGTCCCTTCTTTACCGAAGAGGTCGAGCGTTATGACTTTGATCTCGACAAGGCCAAGGCTCTGCTGACCGAGGCAGGCTTTGGCGAAGGGGGGCAGACGCTGAAACTGCGCATCGACTATCTGCCCGACACTGACGAGCAGCAGCGTTCGGTTGCGGAATATGTCAAGGCGGCGCTGGCCAAGGCGGGGGTCGAGGTCTCGGTCCGCGCCTCGCCGGATTTCCCGACCTGGGCACAGCGTGTGTCCTCTTATGATTTCGATATGACGATGGATCTGGTCTTCAACTGGGGCGACCCGGTGATCGGGGTGAACCGAACCTATCTGTGTTCGAACATCCGACAGGGGATCATCTGGTCTAACACCCAGCAATATTGCAACGAAGAGGTGGACCAGCTCCTGAACGCAGCCGGGGACGAACCGGACCTGACCAAGCGCAAACAGCTTTACGCCCAGGCGTTTGGACAGATCACCGCCGACATCCCGATCCATTTCCTTAATGAGATTCCCTATCACACGGTCTGGTCTCAGGCGGTGCAGAACCCGCCCGTCTCGATCTGGGGGGCGATGGGGCCGATGGATGAGGTCTGGCTGAAGCAATAACCGGCAGAGGCAATCGAGATGTTCAAAGCTATCCTCAGGCAGCTGCTTTACGTAGCGGCCCTGATCCTTGCGGTCCTGGTCCTGAATTTTCTGCTGATCCAGCTTGCCCCCGGTGATCCGGCCGAGGTCATCGCCGGTGAAATGGGCGGAGCCAATGCCGAGGTCATGGCCGCGATCCGCGAGCAATACGGGCTCGACAAGCCGGTACTGACCCAGCTGGCCCTGTATCTGGGCCGCGCGTTGCAAGGCGATCTGGGCACCTCCTATTTCTACAATCGCCCGGTGGCCGAACTGATCCTGTCGCGCCTTGGACCAACGCTGCTTCTGGTGGCGACCGCGCTGGCTTTTGCGCTGATCATAGGCACGCGGCTGGGAATGCTGGCATCGCGCAATCCGCGCGGGATCGCCTCGGCACTGGTCACGGTGCTGTCGCTTGTCGGATATTCGGCACCGGTGTTCTGGACCGGGCTGATGCTCGTCATCTTGTTTGGCGCAACCATACCGCTGTTTCCGATCGCCGGGATGATCGACGTGGTGAAACAGGGTGGCCCGCTGGGCCGTGCACTGGACATCGCCCATCATCTGGTTCTGCCGGCGTTGACGCTGGGGCTGGTCTATCTGGCGCAATACAGCCGCCTGACCCGCGCCGCGATGCTTGAGGTTTTGGGCGCGGATTACATCCGCACCGCCCGCGCCAAGGGGGTCAGCGAGCGGCAGGTCTTTGGCCGCCACGCCTTTCGCAACGCCCTGCTGCCGGTCGTGACCGTCGCGGGCATGCAGTTCGGCACCATCATTTCGGGCGCAGTCCTGGTCGAGACGGTGTTCAGCTGGCCAGGACTTGGAACGTTGGCCTTTCAGTCGATTCTGGCCCGCGACTATCCCACTGTGATGGGTATCCTGTTCTTTTCCACTCTGATCGTCATCATCGCGAACCTGCTGACCGATTTCATCTCGCGTCTGCTGGACCCGCGCCTTGCCGGAGGTCGCTAAGACATGACCGCGCCCGCCAGAACCACGGTTCCAGCAGCCCGCGGCCCTATGGCCGAAGCCTGGGACATCTTTCGCCGCAGCCCTGCCGCCATGCTTGGCCTGTTGCTGCTGGGGCTGGTCATACTGATGACCTTTGCCGGACCCTTTCTCTATCAGGTCGATCCGTTCGAAATCGTCTGGGCTCCGCTGACACCGCCGGGCGAGGAGGCGACAATTCCGCTTGGCACCGACAACCTTGGCCGCGACATCCTTGCCGGGCTGATCGAGGGCGGTCGCGCCACGCTGGCCGTCGGCTTTTCCGCCGCGCTGATCACCATGCTGATCGGGGTGGTGATCGGCGCCTACGCAGGCTTTTACGGCGGCTTTGTCGATGACATGCTGATGCGCGTCACCGAGTTCTTTCAGGTCCTGCCTCCGCTGCTGTTTGCCATGGTGGTGGTCACGTTGTTTCAGCCGACACTTATCAACGTGGCGCTGGCGATCGGCATCGTCAGCTGGCCCCAGACCGCACGACTGACCCGGTCCGAGTTTCGGCGCATCCGCACGCTGGAATATGTCAGCGCCATGCGCGCGGTCGGCGCGGGCGACGGCAATATCATCTGGCGCGTCATCCTGCCTAATGCTTTGCCTCCGCTGATTGTTTCGGCCACTCTGACCATCGGCATGGCCATCCTTTTCGAGGCAGGGCTTAGCTTTCTTGGCCTGTCGGACCCCAATGTCATGTCCTGGGGCCTGATGATCGGCACCGGACGCGAATATCTGCTGGACGCGTGGTGGGTGGTGACCCTGCCCGGCACGATGATCTTTCTGACCGTTCTGGGCATCAGCCTGGTCGGAGACGGGCTGAACGACGCCTTCAACCCCAGGATGAGAGAACGCTGAGCCATGATGACCGAACCCGTTCTGGACATCCGCAACCTCAAGGTCGATTTCGTCACCCGCCGCGGCGTGGCCCATGTCCTTGATGACGTGTCCTTCAGCGTCGCCGCTGGTGAGCTTTTGGCCATTGTCGGCGAATCCGGCTGTGGCAAAAGCATGACCGCGCTGTCGATCCTTGGGCTTATCCCCTCACCCCCGGGCAGGATCGTCGGCGGCAGCATCCTGTTTCAGGGTCGCGACCTGACCCGGTTGCGGCAATCTGAGCTGCGCCGGATCCGGGGCGGCGATATCGCCATGATCTTTCAAGAGCCCATGACCTCGCTTAACCCGGTCTTTACCTGCGGTGAGCAGATCGCCGAGGCGGTACGCCTGCATCAAAAGGTCAGCCCCAGGGCCGCGCTTGCCCGCGCGGTCGAGATGCTGCGCGCCGTGGGCATCCCCGAACCCGAGCTGCGCGCCCGCGCCTATCCGCACCAGCTGTCAGGCGGGATGCGCCAGCGCGTGATGATCGCCATGGCACTGTCCTGCGAACCAAGGCTGCTGATCGCGGATGAACCGACGACGGCGCTGGATGTGACCGTGCAGGCGCAAATCTTTGCGCTGCTTGACGAGTTACGCCAGAAAACCGGCACTGCGATCATTCTGATCACCCATGACATGGGCGCAGTGGCCGAAATGGCGGACAAGGTCGCGGTCATGTACGCTGGTCGCATCATTGAGCGCGGTCCGGCGGATGCGGTTCTGGACAACCCCGGCCATCCCTACACGCGCGGGCTGCTTGCCAGCATTCCGCGCATCGACGCCGATCCCGACGCCGACCTGCCCGAGATCCCGGGCATCGTACCCGCCCTGACCGATCTTGGCCGGGGCTGCGCCTTTGCACCGCGCTGCGCGCTGGCAGTTCCGGCCTGCAACGCAGCCCAGCCGCATCATGTCGCGATGTCCCGGGACCACTCGGCCGCCTGCATCCGGCTGCAAGCCAATGAGGTTTCCGCATGAGCCAGCTTCTTTCCGTCCGCGACCTCAGGGTGCATTTCCCGACCGGGCGTGGCGGCACGATCCATGCGGTCGACGGCGTCAGCTTTGACATTCCACGCGGGCAGACACTGGGGATCGTCGGTGAATCCGGCTCGGGCAAGACCACGACTGCGCTGGCGGTCATGCGCCTTGCCCCGATCACCAGCGGCAAGATCGACCTTGACGGCATCCCCATCAGCCGCATCGAGGGCCAGGAGCTGCGCCGCGCCCGGCCACGCTTTCAGATGGTCTTTCAAGACCCCTTCTCATCCCTGAACCCGCGCGACCGGGTGGGGCGGATCATCCGCCAACCCATGGACCTGCTGGGTCTGCTTCAGCCACCCCAGCGCGATGCCCGGGTCGAAGAGCTGTTGGCTCAGGTCGGTCTGCGCCCCGAGCTGAAATCGCTGTACCCGCATCAGTTCTCGGGCGGGCAGCGCCAGCGCATCGGGCTGGCGCGGGCACTGGCGACCAAACCAGATCTGATCGTTTTTGACGAGCCAGTCTCGGCGCTGGATGTGGCGGTGCAAGCCCAGGTGCTGAACCTGATCCGACGATTGCAGCGGGAAACCGGGCTGACCTATCTGTTCATCAGCCACGATCTTGGCGTCGTCCGCCATGTCTGCGACGAGATCGCCGTGATGTATCTGGGCAGGATCGTGGAAAAGGCGTCGGCTGCGCGGATATTTGCCTCTCCCCGGCATCCCTATACGCAGGCGCTGATCGCCGCCGCCCCCTCGCTTGCGCCCGAGCATCGGCGCCGCGGCGGCGGGGCACGGCTGCAAGGCGATCCGCCAAGCCCGGTCAACCTGCCGCCGGGATGCCCCTTTGCCTCGCGTTGCCCAATCGCGGTCAACGACTGCCG
Organism: Paracoccus sp. J56; assembly: GCF_019633685.1. Lineage (NCBI taxonomy): Bacteria > Pseudomonadati > Pseudomonadota > Alphaproteobacteria > Rhodobacterales > Paracoccaceae > Paracoccus > Paracoccus sp. J56. The sequence goes on along the minus strand of NZ_JAFL01000026.1, from coordinate 9,434 downwards.
TAGCCGGGTCCCCACGTTGCGCGAGCTTGCCCCCGGCCAGGCCGTTGCCTGCCATCTGGCCTGACTGGCTGCCTGCAAGCTGCACGGAGCTTTGTGAAAGAGCCAATGCGTTACGCCGCAATTTACACATTGCGACGGCGCAACCGGCCCTTCATCATTAACCCATCGCGAAGATTGAGCCCAAGCAAGGTGATATTCACCGCCCCTGCAATCAACTCGATCGCCTGCACGATGTAGAAATAGGCATCAAACTCATCAGCTTTGGCCTTAAAGGCAAGAAACAGCGCCGCCGGGATCAAAAGCAACAACCCATTCACGACAATGATCGGCATGCGTCGCAGCTTTGCGTCGGCCAGCCTGCCTCGGCGACCTCGCATTAAGGAAAACCCGGTCCCTCCGGTCAGGGCCAGCGCGGGGACCAGCAGCAAAAAACCCCATGGAATAGCGGTCTTGACCTCAACAACTGCTGCTAAACCCAAAAACAGCTCTGAAATCACTGTCGAAAGCCAGAAACCTGCAACCGTCAGGAAAGCGACTAATCCGGCGATAGGGTGGATGATCTTTGGCATGACGCTTTCCTTTACAGAGCAAAATTGTAATCATGATGTCGATTTGGTATTATAATTACAATTAGATCTTTGACACCATAGTGTCAACCTAAGCACGGAGAGGAAAATGCAGCAAAAGGCGACAACTCCAGAAGGCGAAGCCTTGACCGGGCTGATCCTGACCATGTTCCGCGTGAACAACCTGACGCTTGGCTGGGGGGACAGGCTGGTTGCGCCATTCGGCCTGACCAGCGCACGCTGGCAGGTTCTGGGCGCAATCGTTCTGTCAGAAATGTCACGCCCTGTGGCCTGGATCGCCCGCGATCTTGGCGCGAACCGTCAGAACGTTCAGCGCATAGTGAATGATCTGGAAAAAGAAGGGCTCGTCGAGTTTCAGCCCAACCCCCACCATCGCCGCGCGCAACTGGTGGTGCTGACCGAAAAGGGGCGCCAAGCCTATGAAGCGGCAATCGACGCCTATACCCCCCGGGTGAATGCGCTGGCAAAGGACCTGTCAGCCGAGGAAATCCGAACCGCGCACCGGGTCATGGCCACGCTGCGCGAACGGCTGGAGGCCGAGGCTGATCAGGAAGGACAGTCCTGACCATCATCGCCCCACCCAGGGACGACCACCGTCAGGCCGCCGCATCCCTGCCTGTCAGGATAGTCAGCGGCGCATCAGCCTTGGCGACACCCTACCCCAGGGTTTCTCTCGCACGTTCCACCAGCCCGCGCAGATCGGCGAGGCTGTATTGGCCAAAGGCGCCCTCATCGCCCGCAACAAAGGTCGGGGTGCCGACCAGCCCCATATGTTCGGCCAGCATATGGCTCATCGAAATATGGCGCTCGATCTGTTCGGCAGCCATGTCGCGTTCAAGCCGGGCGATATCCAGACCGACCTCTCGCGCGGCGCGCATGGTTGCAACCTCGGTCACGCGGCCCTTGGTGCGAAACAGCGCGGTATGCATCTGCCAGTATTTCCCCTGCTGCAATGAAGCCAAAGAGGCGCGCGCGGCAAATTCCGAATCCTCGCCGAAAACCGGCCATTCACGAAAGACGACCCGCAGGTTCTTGTCCGAGGTGATCAGCCGGTGCATCGGATCGACCATCTTACGGCAGAACGGGCAGTTATAATCAAAGAACTCGGTCAGGGTGATGTCCCCCTGCGGATTGCCCAGAACCGGCGAGGTCGGGTCACGCTCAAGCGCCTTGCGCAGATCCTCGGGCATCGGGTTCTCACGCGTTTTCTTTGCAAGGGCCGGACGGCCCAGAACCGGCAGCGACAGCAGGCTCGCGCCCGCGAGGATCAGATTTCGGCGTTGCATGGGATCTCCTTTTTATAAAGTGGCGGGCGTTTCAGCTTAGATTTGACCTCGCGCCTCAGCGATGGCGCGACGCAGGCGGTTTTCGTCCATGGCACCCGGATAGACCGTTCCGCCGATGACAAAGACCGGCGTGCCGCCAAGGCCCAGCCCCGCCGCCTGGGCCGAGTTGCGCGATAAAAGCCCGTCCCACCGATCACGTTCGGCGCGATAGGCAGTCAGGGCGGTCCCGGGGTCAATGCCGGCCGCGTTCAAAACCTCGTGGATCTGATCCTGGGACAGCCGCGCGTCGGTCGCCATCAGCGCGTCATGGGCCTGATGATAGCGACCCATCGACACAGCGCCGAGCACCAGCTGACTGGCCAGAACCGAAGGTGCGCCAAGGATCGGCCAGTCCTTCATCACCAGCCGGATATCGCCTTCATCGCGGACCACCCGACTTAGCATGGCATGGCCCATCTTGCAGTAAGGGCATTGGTAATCGAAATATTCAGCAACGGTCAGTGCGCCTTGTTGATTGCCCAGCACCGGGTTGTCAGGATCGTGCAGCGCCTGGTCGATCACCGCATCGGGCGTCGGCTTTACGCTGGCACCCTGTCTGCGGCTCAAAAGAAACGCCCCTGTGGCAAGACCGGAAATGCCAAGGCCAGTGGTCGCGGCAAGAATATCGCGCCGGGTGATACTCATAACGTCTCCTTATCTTAGCTGCGTGGTCATTGCCGCCTGCGCAATCATGCGGGTCAGGGCGGCACGCGAAATCTCACCCATATGGGACGCGACCAGCCTGCCCTGCGCGTCAAAGATCAGCGTCGAGGGCAGGCCGATAGCACCCAGCTTTCCCATCAACCGGCTTTGCGGGTCACTGATCATCCCCTGTCCGGGCAGGCCCTCAGCAGCAAGAAAGCCCGTAATCCGGCGCAGGTCATCCCCCTGATTGACAAAGGCGAAATCGATGCCGGGGCTATTCGCAGCCAGATCGACCATCATCGGCATCTCGCGCCGGCACGGCGGGCACCAGGTCGCCCAAAGATTCAGCACCAACGGGCGGCCGCGCCCGGCAAGCTGCACCGCCTTTCCATCCAGCGTCAGCAACTGGATATCAGGCACGCTAAGCACAGGACGCGGAAGCGCGGCGATGACGACCTGATGCGCCAGAAAGGCGACCGCTCCGCCCAGAACCAACGCCAGACCCGCGCCGTGCACACGGCGGAAAAGCATAAACAGCAGCAGGGCTGCGCCAGCGACCCAGCCCGCAGCAGGCAGAAAGCCGCCTTGCCACAGCTTCAACGCGTCCAGCGGATGGCTGGCAAAGCTGGACCAGTTCGCAAGGACGAAGCCAGCCCGCGCGGCAAGAACCCAGACCAGCGCCGCGATAATTGGCCAGCGCACCGCATCGCGCCCTTTTGCCCGCGCTGCGACCTCAGCCAGCACAAAGAACAGGGCAAACGCCACCACGGCGGCAAAGCGTGCGCCGTCAAGGACCAACGGCCCGATCGAGATCGCATTCACAGCCCGATCTTCGCAATCGAGGCCAGCAGCGCGGCGCTGTCCATCGCGCCGATCAGCCGGCTGCCCGAAGCCTCAGCCCGCGAAGGATCCAGAAAGATCATCGTCGGCGGGCCAGCAGCAGCCAGATCCTGCATCAGCGCCTGTGCCTCGGCGTTAAAGCTGGTAACGTCCAGCCGGATCGGTGCCAGATCAGCCAGCGCGGCATGAACGGCGGGATCGGCCAGAGGCCCGCGCTCGATGGCGCGGCATGTCACGCACCAGTCAGCGGTAATGTAAACCAGCGCCGGACGCCCCTGAGCCGCGGTCAGGGCACGGCCAAGCTCGTCACGGGTCGAGACCTCGGCAAATTGTGGCCCTGCCTTGGTCGGAGCGGGCACGTCCCGTCCCGCAAGCGGCGCCAGCGGGCCCAGGGGATCACCGGCCCCCAGCGCCGCACCAAAACCCTGAACCAACCCGGCGAAAAGCAATAGCACCCCCATAGCCGCGCCAAGCCGCCGCGTACGCGTCGTATCGCATTCAAGCCGGTCCAGCGCACCCAGAAAGACCGCCATCCCGACCAGCAGGGCCGACCAAAGCGCCAGCGTCGCCGGACCCGGCAGCACCCGCCCCGCCAGCCAGATCGCAAAGCCCAGAAAGATCACGCCAAAGGCGCGTCTCGCGCCCTCCATCCAGCCACCGCTGCGGGGCAGGATGCGCGGACCAAAAAGCCCGATAGCAAGCAGCGGCAGCCCCTGTCCCAGCCCCAGCGCAAACAGCGCCCCAGCCCCTAAAATGACATCTCCGGTCTGGGCGATATAGATCAGCGCCCCGGCCAGCGGCGCGGTCACGCAGGGGCCAATGATCAACGCCGAGGTAAGGCCCAGCACCATAGCCCCCCCGACCGAGCCGCGACGGCTCCCGGCCCGGCCAAGGCGGGATAACAGCGCCTGCGGCAGGTGCAATTCGTAAAAGCCGAACATCGACAGGGCCAGCACCACGAATAGCACCGCAATGACAGCGATCGCGGCGGGCGATTGCAGCACCAGTTGCAGGTTCGCCCCCGACCACGCCGCAGCCACACCGAGCAGACCAAAGGCCACCGCCATCGCCAGCACATAGGCGCTGGTCAGCAACAGACCCCGCCGCGCGGTCAGACTTTCACCCTGCGCGGCGAGCATGCCCGCGACGATGGGCAGCATAGGAAAGACACAAGGGGTAAAGGCCAGCAGCAAGCCGAAGCCCAGAAAAGCCGCGATGACCAATGCACCCCCGCCGCGCAGGGCAAGCCCCTGCACCAGCCCCTGATCCTGCGCCAGCGTCAGCCGCAGCCCGGGGCCAGCGGCCTGCGGCCTCCACCCCGCGCCTGCTTGGGCATCGCCTGCCATCAGCTTGCCCGTAGCGTCCAGCCGCGCGGTTTGTGGCGCATAGCAGATACCATCCTGCTGACAGCCCTGCCAACGCAGGGTCACCGGCCGATCCATCCTTTCAAGCCGGCCCGAGACCGCGTCGCGATAGATCTGGCCCGTGCCGAAATAGGGGTCATCGTGAACCTCGCCCCCAGGCAAAGAAAGCGGCAGGCTCTGGCCGCCCGCCTCGGCAGAAAATTCGCTGCGATAAAGATAATACCCCTCGGCGATGCGCCAGTTCAGCGAAAGCCCTGTTTCTCCATCGTGGCTGACGGAAAGGGCAAAGGCCTCATGCGGCGGCAAAGGCGCCTTGTGGGACTGGGCAGTGGCGGCGCTGGCGGCAAGGACCGCGATCAGCAGCGCCACAAGTGCGGGGAACAATCTCGTTATCATGGGCTCTGGCTAAAGACGCGACCTTAAGCCCACCTTAAGCTTTATCAACGATAGCGTGATCGTCACGAATTGCGGGGAAAACCATGCGCCTCTTGATTGTCGAGGACGATCCGGCCCTTGCAGACGGGTTAAGCGTCGGCCTGGGCCTGTCCGGATTCACCGCCGATGCGGTCGGAACACTGGGTGATGCCCGCGCCGCGCTGACGGGTGGCGGCTTTGCCGGCATGGTGCTGGACATCATGCTGCCCGATGGTTCGGGTCTGGACCTGTTGGCCGAGCTGCGCGCCGCGGGGTCGCGCCTGCCAATCCTGCTGCTGACGGCGCGCGATCAGGTACGCGACCGGGTACAAGGCCTTGATGCAGGGGCGGACGATTACCTTGGCAAGCCCTTTGACCTTGCGGAACTCGCCGCCCGCCTGCGCGCCATGCTGCGCCGGCAAGAGGGCCGGGCGGCGGCAGTGATCGAATGGAACGGGTTGCAGCTGGACCCGGCCACCATGCAAGGCAGGCGCGACGGTACGGATATCCCCTTTTCGCGCCGCGAGTTCACCATTCTTCAGGCGCTGATCGAACACCCCGGCGCGATCCTTGCCAAATCGGTGCTGGAAGAGCGGCTCTATGGCTGGCAGGCCGAAGTAGAGAGCAACACGGTCGAGGTCCATATCCACAAGCTGCGCGCCAAGCTTGGCCCCTCGTTCATCGAAACGGTCCGCGGGGCAGGCTATCGGCTGGGCAAGCCCAGCGAACAGGACGGTGGGGCATGAACTCGATCCGCAAACGGCTGTTCGTGATCCTGCTGGTCGCCACCGGCATCATCTGGCTATCTGCGATGGGCTGGATTCAGCATTCGACGCGGGTCGAGGTCGGCCATGTTCTGGACCGCCGCCTGCAGGAATCGGCCCGCATGGTCGCCTCGCTGATCCGTCGCAACGGCGGCATCGCCGCCCCCGATGCAGCTATGCTGGTCGATGAAGCCCCGGCCCTGGCAGGCACCGGACCGCATGATTATGCCCGACAGCTGATCTGTCAGGTCTGGGGCTTTGACGGCCAACTGAAAAGCGAATCCGACGGCGCGCCATCGGGCCAGCTTGCCCGGCAGGAAGGGTTCAGCGAGCGCGAGGCCGACGGCGAGGTCTGGCGCGTCTATACCCATGTGGACCGCGAGATGGGCGTGCGCGTCATGGTGGGCGATGCACGCTCGATACGTGAACGGCTGGTGCATGACGTCGCGATGGGACTGCTCGCACCCGCCCTGCTGATCCTGCCGCTGCTGGCGGTACTGATCTGGCTGGCGGTGCGCGGCGGGCTGGCGCCGCTTGACCGGCTGACTCAGGCGCTGTCGCGCCGTCCGGCGACCGATTTAAGCCCGCTGCGTCAGGTCGATGCAGCCTCGGAGCTGCGCCCGATGATCGAGGCACTGAACGGCCTGTTCCAGCGCGTCGAGGGGCTGCGCGAGCGCGAGCGCAGCTTTACCGCCTTTGCCGCACATGAACTGAAAACCCCGCTGGCCGGGCTGAAAACGCAGGCGCAAGTCGCCGCAATGGCCCCGGACACGGCAACCCGGGATCGGGCGCTGGGGCAGATCGCGCGCGGGGTGGACCGCACTGACCGGATGGTGCGCCAACTGCTTGATATGACAGCGGCCGAGAACGCCATCGACAGCGGCGCACCCCCGCAAGAAGGCGCGCGCATCCTTGCCGATGTCGCCGATGCGCTGGTGATTCTGGCGCAATCGCGCGGCGTCACCCTGCGGCTTGAGACCGGAGAAACCCAGTGGCGCACCACGCAGGCAGCCCTGCTGGCACCGGCACTGCGTAACCTGCTGGAAAATGCAATCCTCGCCTCGCCCAAAGGCGCGTGCGTCGAGGCACGGCTATTGCGGGACGGCGACACTGTACGCTTTGCGGTGCTGGACCGCGGCCCCGGTATTGCCGAGGCAGACCGCCCTCATGTCATCGAACGCTTTTATCGCGGTGCGTCCAGCCCCTCGGGCGGCGGCAGCGGGCTGGGCCTTTCGATCGTTGCCGCCGCGGTCCGGACGATGGGGGGTGAGCTGCGCCTGTCCCCGCGCCACAATGGCGGAGAGCGGGCAGAACTGATCCTGCCCGCCGCACCCCGCACCACCTGATCACATTTGGGGGTCGCCCGCTGCGCAGGCTCAGAAGATGGTGACCTGCGTGCCGATCTCGACCAGCGGGTAAAGCCTTGCGATATGTTCGTTATAAAGCCCGTAGCAACCGCTTGAGGATTTACGGCCAATCTTGCGCGTATCATGGGTGCCGTGAATCAGATAGGCCGGCCAGGACAGATACAGGGCATAGACCCCCAAGGGATTGTCCGGCGCCCCGCCTTCGACCCGCTGCGGCAGACTGGGATCGCGTTGACGCATACTGGGGGTTGGCGTCCAGGTCGGGTTCTCGGCCTTGCGCACCACCTCGGTCCGGCCGCGCTTGGTCAGCTCTTCCGACACCGGGATCGAAGAGGGGAACAGCAGATAGGTGTTCCCGTCGCCCGACCAGTAATGCAGCGCACGCGATGAGATGTCCGCCAGAATGACCCCCTTGCCAAGCGAGGGGTAGAACTCGCTCCAATGCCGATTGCGGAACGAAGACAGGTTGCGGCGGCTGTCTTTGGTCGGGTCGATCTGATAGACGCCCACATCCGGCGCCTGCCCGGCAGCCGCCGAGCCATAAACGGCCTGCCCCGTCGTCGGATCAATGGCCTGAGCCGATGCAAGCCGCGGCAGCGCCAGCCCTCCGGCGATCAGCCCGCCCAGAAACGCACGTCTGCTTGCTGTGCCATCCACAGTCGCCGTTTTGCGGCGCGGATCATGCGGGGGTTGGTGGCAAGGTTGATTCATATTTCACGCTCCAGTCGTTCGGGGTATCGGATCCCGCGCCCGAATGGGCGAGAAAGCTTAACACCAGCTTAAGGGTGATCAGGCGCGAACAGTTCTGCGCTTAAGGCTTGGTTAAGGCCCGCCGCCTATCAATGCGCTCCAGATCGCAGAAGGACAGGCCCATGCCAGACAGAACACTCCCCTCTCGCAACCGGCGCGAATTCCTGCAGACCGGCCTTGCGACAGGAGCCGTCATCATCACCGGCATCCCTGCCTCTGCACAGGAAAATCCCATGCCTGACGGGCTGCGTCAGGCGCTTGAACATGAAAAGCTGGGCGCAGTTCTGGGCAATCCCTCTGGTGATGTGACGCTGACCGAGTTCTTTGATTATAACTGCCCATATTGCCGCGCTTCGGTCGCTGACCTGCACCGGCTGATCCTTGAGGATCAGCAGTTGCGGGTGGTGCTGCGGGAATGGCCAGTCTTTGGTGCCGGATCACTTTATTGTGCAAAAGTCTCACTCGCCTCGCTGCGACAGGGAAAGTTCTGGCAGTTCCACACCAGCCTGATGCGCATCAAAGGTCCGGCGGATGACAAAAGCGCCATCGCCACCGCCAGCTCGGTCGGCCTCAACATGGGTCAGCTGCGCCGCGACATGGAGGACATCAATATCGCCCGCCAGATCGAGCATTCCTGGATTCTGGCCGAAAACATGGGGCTGTCCGGAACACCCACCTACATCGCCGGGGACTTCGGCGCGTTCGGCCAGCAATCCCTGGACGAGCTCAGGTCGATGATCGCAGAGGTGCGCGGGGCCTAGCCCAGCGCAAACTGCGCGCCGATCCTTTACGGATAGCTGACGGGAGTGCCGAACCCGACCGGCAGATCCAGAAAATACCACAGGACGATCAGGATCAGATATCCCAGCGAATAGGCGATGCTATAGGGGATGATCGCGCTGAAGATTGTCCCCATCCCCACATTGCGGTCATATTTCTGCGCCAATCCCAGCAGCACAGGAAAAAAGGCGTTCAGCGGAGTCAGCGGGTTGGCGACACTGCCTCCCATACGGTGGATCGCCTGCGTCAGCGCCGGATGGACACCAAGAGGTGGACCCGCCTGGTGAGACAGTTTGGCGGCTTGGCTAAGGTGGATCGGGTTGGTTTCTATGCCGCCAGTCGCTCCGTCATTTCCGCCGTAGCATAGACCTCGTCGGGTGTCCTGCCGCCGAAGGTCGAGTGCGGGCGTCTCTCATTGTAGTAGGCTATCCATGAACCGATCCCGTTGCGGGCTTCGCTTCCGGTCTCGAAGGCGTTGAGGAAGACGCACTCGTATTTGAGGCTGCGCCACAGCCGCTCGATGAAGACGTTGTCCATCCAACGGCCGCGCCCGTCCATCGAGATGCGGATGCCGGCGTCCTTCAGCGTGGTGGTGAAG
>NZ_JAFL01000025.1:0-49691 GCF_019633685.1 Paracoccus sp. J56 | reverse complement strand
CCTGATCACCAGCAATCTGCCCTTCGATGAATGGACGGAAACCTTCGGTTCCGAGCGTCTCACCGGCGCGCTGCTCGACCGACTGACCCACCACGTCAACATCATCGAGATGAACGGCGAAAGCTATCGCCTCGCCAACAGCACAGCCCGTAAACAGCGCTGATCACCATAAAATATCTACCCACGATTGGCCCTAAGGGGCCAGTGCGCCATGGCTCGCGCCAGCTATGTGGCCAGCGCGCGCGCCATGGCGCACCCCCCAACTGGCCGGACTTTACGCCGCCGCCCCGGCCGACTTTTGCTCCGCCGTTGACACTTTCTGACCTCTCCGTCGACGCGCAGGACGCGCAAGGCGTGCTGTCGTCGGACCGGATCACCGAGACCGACATCCTCGATGGCCGATGGGACAATGCAGCGGTTGAGGTCTGGCGGGTGAACTGGTCGGCACCGGCTCAGCGTGTGCTGCTGCGTCGCGGGGCCATCGGCCAGATTCGGCGCGGGCGGCTCGCCTTCGTGGCGGAGGTCCGGTCGCTGGCTCATGTCCTCGGCCAGACGGTGGGGCGGACGTTTCAGGCCAGCTGCGACGCTGCGCTGGGCGACGCGCGCTGCGGCGTGAACCTTGAGGCCCCGGCCTTCAAGGGCACCGGCGCGATCATCGATGTGCTGCGGGACCGGGCGTTCACCGCATCCGGCCTCGGTGCATTTGCGGCAGGTTGGTTCGCCTTCGGGCTGGTGGAATGGTCGAATGGCGCGAACGCCGGGCGGCGGGTCGAGGTGCTGTCGCATGACCTCGTCGACGGGGTGGCGATCCTCACCCTGCTGGAAGCGCCGGTGCGGCCGCTAATGGCGACGGACGCCTTCGTGGTCCGGGCGGGTTGCGACAAGCGGATGGCGACCTGCAGCGCGAAGTTCGCCAATGTCGCCAGCTTTCGCGGCTTTCCACATATCCCAGGGCAAGACGCAGTCCTTCGCTACGCCACCAAAGACGGTGGCCATGAAGGAGCTGTGTTGTGACGTACATTCCGGGTCAGGGTGAGGCGGACAAGCAGACAGTCCGGGGGACTGTCTGCCCGCCGAACGTGCTGCGCTACGCAACGAAGGATGGCGGACATGAGGAGGCGGTGTTGTGAAGACCGCCGATCCCTCCCGCGTCATTTCGACTGCCCGGACCTGGCTTGGCACGCCCTACCACGACCAGGCCAGTCTGTGCGGGGTCGGCTGCGATTGCCTCGGCCTCGCGCGCGGTGTTTGGCGCGAGGTAGTGGGGCCGGAGCCGTTCCCGATCCCGCCCTACAGCCGGGACTGGGGCGAGACCGGTCCGAGCGAGGTGCTGGCTGACGGCGCGCGACGGATGATGCCGGAGATCGCACCAGCCGACGCCCCACCCGGTGCGTTGATCCTGTTCCGAATGGTGCCCCGCGCCATCGCCAAGCATGTGGGTATCCTGACCGGTCCCGACACCTTCCTTCACGCCCATGAACGCCTTGGCGTGATCGAGGAACCGCTGACACCGACTTGGGCGCGCAAGATCGCCTTTGCCTTCCTGTTCCCTGCACGCTGAGTTTTTCCCATGGCGACGCTTGTCCTCGGTGCCGTCGGTTCCGCCATCGGCGGGGCCTTTGGCGGCGCGATCCTCGGCTTTTCCGGCGCCGCGATCGGCGGTTTCATCGGCTCGACCATCGGCTCGGTGGTGGACAGCTGGATCGTGTCCTCGCTGGCCCCGGCGCAGAAGATCGAGGGGCAACGCCTCGACAGCCTGCGGATCACCTCGGCCACGGAAGGCGCGATCATCCCGCGCCTCTACGGCCGTATGCGCATTGGCGGCAACATCATCTGGGCGACCGATTTCCGCGAGGAGACAAAGACCACCACCCAAGGTGGCGGCAAAGGCGGTGGCGGCGGCAAGGTCCGGACGACCGAGTATCTGTACTACGCCAGCTTCGCAGTCGCCCTGTGTGAAGGACCGATCACCGGCATCGGCCGCATCTGGGCCGACGGCAAGCCTCTCGACATGACGGGCATTACATGGCGCTGGTATCCGGGGAACGAGAGCCAGACTGCCGATCCATTCATCGCCGCCAAGATGGGGGCCGCCAAAACCCCCGCTTATCGCGGCACCGCCTATGTCGTCTTCGAGGAATTGCCGCTTGTGACCTACGGCAATCGCCTGCCGCAGCTGTCCTTCGAGGTGTTCCGACCGCTGGCTGACCCCGACACCGCCGAGGGGTTGGTCAAGGCGGTGACGATGATCCCCGCCTCGGGCGAGTTCACCTATGCGACCGAGGCTGTCCGGAAGACGGTCGGCGCCACGACCACGGTCTTCGGCCAGACCACGGGCGGCACGACTTCGGCCGAGAACTTGAACGCGCTGCCCGATGAGGCCGATATCGTCGTGGCCCTCGATCGGCTGCAGGCTATGGCCCCGGCGGTGGAAAGCGTCAGCCTCGTCGTTGCCTGGTTCGGCAATGACCTGCGCGCGGGCAATTGCACGATCAAGCCCGGCGTTGAGGTGGCGGCCAAGGTCACCAGCCCCAAGACCTGGACGGTCAATGGCGTGGCTCGGGCGAATGCGCACCTCGTGAGTCGCGATGCCGAAAATCGCCCGGTCTATGGCGGCACGCCTGCGGATTTCGCGGTGGTGCAGGCGATCCGCGAGATGAAGGCGCGCGGGCTGCGGGTGACGTTCTATCCCTTCCTGCTGATGGACGTACCGCCCGGCAACACGCTACCGAACCCCTATTCGAACAACGCTGCCACGCCGGGCCAGCCGTCATTTCCCTGGCGCGGGCGTATCACCTGCTCCCCGGCGGCAGGTTTCGCAGGGACCGCTGACAAGACCGCCGCCGCGGCGACGCAGGTCTCGGCCTTCTTCGGCGCGGCGACCCCGGCGCAGTTCGCGGTGTCGGGCGACACTGTCTCCTGGACCGGCCCCTCGGGCGATTGGGGCCTGCGCCGGATGATCCTGCACTACGCCTATCTCTGCGCGGCGGCAGGCGGGGTCGACGCTTTCCTGATCGGCACCGAGATGCGCGGCCTGACGACGATCCGGTCCGGCGCCAGCGCCTACCCGGCCGTGACGGCCTTCAAGGCGCTGGCGGCGGATGTGAAGGCGATCCTCGGGCCGGGCACCAGGGCCGGCTACGCCTCGGACTGGTCCGAGTATTTCGGTCATCAGCCCGGGGACGGCAGCGGCGATGTCTATTTCCACCTCGATCCGCTCTGGTCCGATGCCAACATCGATTTCATCGGCATCGACAACTACATGCCGCTCTCCGACTGGCGCGACGGCTTCGACCATGCTGATGCGCTGCAAGGCTGGCCCGCGATCCATGACCGGGGATACCTGCAGGCGAACATAGCGGGCGGCGAGGGCTTCGACTGGTTTTATGCCAGCGCCGCCGACCGGTCGGCCCAGATCCGGACGCCGATCACGGATGGCGCTGCAGGCAAGCCATGGGTCTTCCGCTACAAGGATCTGCGCGCCTGGTGGTCGAACCCGCATTTCAACCGGCCGGGCGGGGTGGAAAGCGGCACGCCGACCGCATGGGTGCCGCAGTCGAAGCCGATCTGGTTCACCGAGCTTGGCTGTCCCGCCATCGACCGGGGCACCAACCAGCCGAACGTTTTCTTCGACCCGAAGTCGTCCGAGAGCTTCACGCCCTACTTCTCGCGCGGCTGGCGGGACGATGCGATCCAGCGCGCCTATCTGGAAGCCAGCTATCTCTGGTAGGGCCAAGGGGCGAACAACCCGACCTCCGTGATCTACGGTGGCCGGATGGTGCATGTTCCGGAATGCGCGGCCTGGACCTGGGACGCGCGGCCCTATCCGTTCTTTCCGGAACTGACAGGTATCTGGACCGATGGCCCGAACTGGCGGCTTGGCCACTGGCTAACCGGACGGCTGGGCGCGGTGTCACTGGCAGCCCTCGTGCGCCACCTCTGTTTGCGCGCTGGGCTGGCGGAAAGCCTGATCGACGTTTCCGGCCTCTGGGGCGCGGTCGAGGGCTATGTGATCGGCGCGCTGGAAAGCCCTCGGTCATCGATTTCCACGCTGGCCCGCCACTTCGGCTTTGATGCCATAGAGACCGAAGGCGTGATCCGCTTCGTCATGCGCGGCCGCGGCTCGGTCGCCACGCTGGCCATCGATGATCTGGCGGCCAGCCGGGAAGGCGAGGCGTTCGAACTGACCCGGGGCCAGGAGACCGAACTGCCCCAGGCGCTGAAGTGGCAAGTCGCGCGGGCGGATGAGGACTATGACGCGGCGCTCGTCGAGGCCCGCCGCATCACTGTCGATACGGCGCGCATCGCCTCCGAATCCTTCCCGATGGCAATCCCGCCCGAGGAGGCCGAACGTCGCTGCCGCCGCGCGTTGTTGGAAGCCTGGATCGGTCGCGAGAGTGCGACCTTCCGCCTGCCGCCCTCGCGGCTGGCCCTCGATCCCGCCGACGTGATCCGGCTCGCGCATGATGGTCGCGAGGTCGAGTTCCGCCTCGTCTCCGTCGCCGATGCCGAAGCGCGCGGGATCGAGGCGGTGCGCCAGGACCGCGCCGCTTATGACCTGCCGCCCGGCGATCCGCGGCCAGCCTCGCTCGCCAGCCCCGTCGTCTTTGGGACGCCGGAGGTGGTGATGCTGGACCTGCCGCAGATCAGCGAGGACCAGCCCGCGCATCGCCCCCTGATCGCCGCCCATGCTAGCCCCTGGCCGGGCGAGATCGCAGTGTTTCGCAGCGCCTCGACGGATCGGTTCATCCTCCTGACCACATTCGGCAGTCGGGCCCGGATCGGGACGCTGGCCTTCGACTTCTTTCCCGGTCCCACCTCGCGCTTCGATCTGGGCAATGCGCTGGTGGTCGATCTCCTGTCCGGAACCCTGGAAAGCGTGACGGACGTCGCACTGTGCGGTGGGGCGAACGCACTGGCGGTCGAGGCGACGGACGGGGCCTGGGAGATCGTCCAGGCTGGTGCGGCCGAACTGATCGCGCCTGGCCGCTACCGGCTGACCCGCCTCCTGCGCGGCCAGCGCGGGACGGAACACGCGATGGGCAACCCGGCCCCGGCTGGCGCGCGGGTCGTGGTGCTTGACACAACGCTGGCCTCGCTACCCATCGCCGAGGCCGATCTCGGACTGCCGTGGAACTGGCGTGTCGGTCCTGCCGCGCGGTCGGTCAGCGACGCAAGCTATGCATCGCTCGCCTTCACCCCATCCGGGCGCGGCCTTGTCCCCTTTGCCCCGGTCCATGTCGAACAGCCGTGGCGAACGGCGCGCAGCCCCGGCGATCTGACGATCCGCTGGACGCGCCGGTCCCGGGCCCTCGTGGCCGATGCTTGGGAACAGGTCGAGGTGCCATTGGCCGAGGACATGGAAAGTTACGACGTCCAGATCCTCGATGGCGCCGCTGTCAAGCGGACGCTGCCCAGCACCACGACCTCCGTCCTCTACACATCCGCCCAGCAGACCGCGGACTGGGGTGCGCCGCTCGGGCCAAGCCAGACGCTGGCGATCCGCATCTTCCAGCTTTCGAACCGCCTTGGCCGCGGCACGCCCACCGCGGTCACGCTGCAATTCTGATCCCAACCCACGGGAACCCAAATGTCCGACACCACGACCCATCTGGGCCTACCTTACCTGTTGGCGGCGCAGGCGCAGAAGCATGTCACGCACAACGAGGCCCTGCGCCTCCTCGACGCCATGGTCCAACTCTCGGTCCTCGACCGCACGCGGACTGCGCCCCCGGCCAGCCCGGCCGACGGCAACCGGCATCTTGTGGCTGCGGGTGCCACCGGCCTCTGGGCGGGATGGGACCTGAACATCGCCTTCTGGATCGACGGCGCGTGGATCCGGATGGTGCCACGCACCGGCTGGCTCACTTGGGTCGCGGCCGAGGGGCTGTTCCTCGTCTGGACCGGCAGCGCCTGGGAGGTCGAGGGCGAGCCGCGCGACGTCTCGGACGCAGTCTTCAGCCTCGTCAACGATGCGGACCCCACAAAGAAGGCGACCTTCTCTCTCGCGGGGATCAGCGCCGGGACGACGCGCAGCTTCACACTGCCGAATACCTCCTCGGAACTGGCGATCTTGGCGGGCACGCAGACCTTCAGCGGCAACAAGACATTCTCGGGTACGTTGACAGCCTCGGGGACCGTGACGGTCTCGGCCGCCAGTGCCACCATCGGCACGGCGACGACGACCGCCACCTACGGCATGGGCACCGGGGCCACGACGACCGGCGTCACCAAGACCGTGAACATCGGCACTGGCGGCGCCTCCGGATCCACCACGGTCGTGAACATCGGATCCACGACGGCCGGCGCGGGTGGCACCACGGTGGTGAACACGCCGACCGTGACTTTCGCCAATGCGGTGACGCAGGTCGGCATGCCCCAGGCGAATCTGACCGCGCAGCTTCTCGGCCTCGGTGGTGCGACCGCCGACAGCTACAACCGGATGTCGGTCAACACACCGGCCGTGCTGCTGAACAACGCAGGCGCGGGGATCGAGGCGACCGTGAACAAGGCCGCCGCCGGGAATGACGCGGCCTTCGCCTTCAAGACCGGGTTTTCAGCGCGGGCGCTGATCGGCCTCCTCGGCAACGATGACTTTAGCTTCAAGGTCAGTCCGGACGGGTCCGCCTTCTTCGATGTCTTCAGGGTCGACCGCACCAACGGCCGCGTCGAACTGGCCGAACCGGTCGTCCTGCCCGCCCATGATGCTGTTCCTTCACCACCGCCCGCAGGAAAGCTGGCGCTCTATGCCCGTGACCGGGCGGGGATGGGATGGCTCGATGTCGAACGCCCCTCGGGCCGCCACTTCCCGCTCCAGCCGCATTTCGGGGTCAACCGCATCGCGACATGGGCGCCATCGACCAGCACGACGATCAACACCAACGGCATGCCGCGCACGGCGGTCGGAACTGCAGCCACGCCGACGCTGGCCACGACCAACCTCTCCAGCTCCATGCGTCGCTGGCGGATGACCTCCGCAGCCACGGCCGGGGCAGCGGCCGAGGAGCGATCCGCGGGATGGGTCTGCTGGCGCGGCAATGCCGATGGCCTTGGCGGCTTCACCTATGTGAACCGGCTGTCGATGGTCACGCTGCAACCGACCGGCATGGGCTTCTTCGGCCTGATCGGATCGGTCGCGGCGCTCTCCACGACCCTCACCCTTTCGGCCGTCGTCAACGCGCTGGGCATCGGGTTCGAGCGTGGCACCCATGCGAACTGGCAGATCGTCCACAACGACGGCGCGGGCGCACCGACACTGATCGATCTCGGCGCGGGCTTCCCTGTGGCCAGCACGACGAATGTCCTGACCCTCTACATCGCGGCGGCCCCGAACGACAGCGCAGTCGGGATCCGCGTGGTCGAGGAGGTCTCGGGCGCGGTGGCCGAAGCCACGATCACCACCGACATGCCCGCGGCGACCCAGCTTCTGAGCCCACGCAACTACCTCAACAACGGCAGCACCGCCGCGGCCGTCGCCTACGACTGCTCGGGCGTCTACGTCGAGACCGATTACTGAAGCGCCACGCCCCGTGGCCGGAAAGGACCATGATGAACGACCAGACCACTCTTGCCGGGGAGGTCGCGCGGGCCTTTCGGGACCACGGGATCACGGCCGCGCTCACCGCCCTGATCGGTGGCACCATGGCCCTGATCGCGGCGATCACCCGCAAGGCCTTCACCAACGAGGCCCTGCTGGACCGCCTCGACCGGGAATTGATCGCCGATCGGGACCGGATCGACCGTCAGCGCAGCGAGGATCGCAAGGCCGACGGCGATCGCCTCGACCGGATCGAAACCGACATCCGCTCGATGCGCGACATGCTCTTCGACGCCTTCCAGCGCGGTCGATCCGACTGACCGCCTGGCGACCACATCACCACGATCACATCCCCCGCCCCCGGCGGGCAATGCCCGCCAGAACCTAAAGTCTGCGGGGCCTTGCCGCGCGGGGGCGGGTTTTTTCATCTGGAGGATCCACCATGCCCACCCTGACCTACTCCCACTGGCGCGATGTACCCGCGAACACCTGGCGCTGGCCGAACTTCTCGGCCGCCGAGATCGCCTGCCGCGGCACCGGCGCGATCAAGATCAACACGGAAGCCATGGACAAGCTGCAGGCCCTGCGCGACCGCCTCGGCAAGCCGCTGATCATCCGCTCTGCCTATCGCAGTCCGGAGCACAACCGTGCTGTCGGCGGGGCCCCGGCCTCGAAACACATGCAGGGCACCGCCTTCGACATCGCCATGGCGAACCACGATCCGGTCACATTCGCCGAAGCCGCCCGTGCCGTCGGCTTCCTTGGCTTCGGCACCTATCCCCGCTCGGGCTTCATGCACATCGACCTCGGGCCTGCCCGGTCCTGGGGCGATCCCTTCCCGGTGCGGCCTGTGCCCTTCGCGCCGGAACTGCCGCCTGCGCGCGAAGCCCTGTCGGAAAGCCGCACGCTCCGGGGCGGGGGTGCTGCGGGCGCCGCCACCGTCGGCGCCGCCGGTGTTGAAGTGCTGCAGGACGTCCTCGCGGAAACACAGTCCACGATCCAGCCGCTTGTGCCCTACCTCGACACCCTGCGCTGGGTGCTGATCGCCATCGCGCTGATCGGCATCGCCATCATCATCCACGCCCGGCTGGACGACTGGAAGCGGGGCCAGCGGTGATCGGCTGGCTCCTCACCTATGGCCCGGCGCGGAAGGCGCTGGGCCTTTTTCTCGCCGCGGGAGCGATCCTGCTGTTCCTGATGAACCTGCGTCGCGCCGGTGAGCGCGCTGGGCGTGCCGCCGAACGGCTTGATGCCAGAGAGAGAAACGATGCCGTCCACCGCCAGATGCTCGACGCCGCCGCCCGCCGCCCTCATGATCGCGATGCTCTGGCTCACCGGCTGCGCGATGGTCGGTTCTGACATTAGGGCACCATGTCCACCCGTGGTCGACTATACCGCGGCAGATCAGGTCCGCGCGGCTGACGAGGTCGAAGCCCTGCCGGAAGGTGCCGTCGTCGTCCGGATGCTCAGTGACTACGCCGTGCTGCGCGATCAGGCGCGGGCATGCAGGTAATGATTAACTCACGCACCGAAATAGGTTCGAGATTCTGGCGCTAGCCCTCTTGCGACGAAGATGCGCCCGGGGTCATCCTAGGCGAAAGGTTTCACTGTTCGCTAGGCGTTCGATGCAGATTTCCTCGATCCTCGATTACATTGACAATGGCCACATGGCGCTGCCGGAATTCCAGCGCGGATATGTCTGGGGACGAGAACAGGTTCGAGGACTTTTCCAGTCGCTGTATCGCGGGCATCCTGTCGGGAGCCTTCTGGTATGGGCGACGGACGCGTCCACAGCCACGCATCGCGGCGACGGCAAGCTCGCGCCAGGGGTCGTCAAGCTCCTCCTGGACGGCCAACAGCGCATCACCTCGCTCTATGGTGTGATCCGAGGCAAACCACCGCGCTTCTTCGATGGAAACGCAAAGGCGTTCACGGATCTCAGGTTCAACCTCGCCAGCGAAGACTTCGAGTTCTTCCAGCCGATCAAAATGCGGGACGATCCGCTCTGGATCGACGTTACCGAGGTCATGCAGAAGGGGAACGCTGGCATCGGCGTGTTCCTGACCACGCTCAGCCAGAATCCGGAGAATCTGCCGAAGATCGGCGAGTATGTCGGGCGCTTGAACCAGCTTCTCGGGATCCGCGACAAGGCGTTCCACATCGAGGAGGTTACGGGTGCCGACAAGACCCTTGATGTGGTGGTCGACATCTTCAACAGGGTAAACAGCGGCGGAACCAAGCTGTCGAAGGGCGATCTGGC
The DNA here is from genome assembly GCF_019633685.1 of Paracoccus sp. J56. Classification (NCBI taxonomy): domain Bacteria; kingdom Pseudomonadati; phylum Pseudomonadota; class Alphaproteobacteria; order Rhodobacterales; family Paracoccaceae; genus Paracoccus; species Paracoccus sp. J56. The sequence continues at coordinate 39,894 of NZ_JAFL01000025.1, read as the reverse complement.
GCTCGCCAAGATCTGCGCAGACTGGCCTGAAGCGCGCGACACGATGAAAACCAGCATCGCGCGCTGGCGCTCGGAGGGCTACGACTTCACCCTCGATTGGCTGCTACGCTCGGTGAACACGGTCCTGACGGGCGAGGCAAAGTTCCTCTATCTCCACTCGCAGGGCGCTGACGAGATCGCCAGCGCCCTGAAGCGTGCGGTCAAGCACATCGACACTGCGCTGAACATGATTGGCGGGCGGCTGGGTCTCGACCACGACCGCGTGCTATTTTCGAAGTTCGCCGTGCCGGTCATGGTTCGTTATCTGGATAGCAAGGGCGGCCATCTCGATGCGAAGACTCGCGACAAACTGCTCTTCTGGTTCGTCCAGACGGGGATGTGGGGGCGCTTTTCGGGATCGGTTGAGAGCTTCATCGACAAGGACCTCGGGATCCTCGAGCAGAGCGGCGGTGATCTGGACAAGCTGATCGGCGAACTGCGGCTGGCACAGGGCGGACTGCGGGTCGAGCCTGGTCATTTCCATTCGTGGAGTGTCGGCGCGCGGTTCTATCCGGTGCTGTATATGCTCACACGCATGACCGAAGCCCGGGATTGGGGCACTGGCCTGCCGTTGAAGAACAATCTTCTAGGCAAGATGAGCCGTCTCGAGGTCCATCACATCTTCCCCCGCGCGCGCTTGTACGAGGCGAAGTACGCTCGAGCTGAGGTGAATGCCTTGGCGAATTTCTGCTTCCTGACCAAGGACACGAATCTCGCGATTTCCGACCGCCGACCGGAAGATTACTTCCCCGAGATCGAGGCCTCACATCCCGGCGCATTGCGGTCGCAATGGATCCCCGATGATCCGACGCTTTGGCGGATCGAGAACTACCGCGACTTCATGGAAGCGCGCAAAGCATTGCTGGCCGAAGCCACGAACGCTTGCCTCGCATCCCTGCTGCACGACGACACATCATGGCTTGATGGTTCTCGGGCAGCCAAGATCACTGATCGGGTGCTTCTGGGCGGCATCGCGAGCGAAGATGAAGCTAAAGAACTGGAGACGCTGAACGATTGGGTGGCAGCTCAGGGGCTTGCGCATGGGCAGATGGCATATGACTTCGTCGACCCGGAGACGGGAGAGCAGCGTGCCATCTTCGATCTGGTCTGGCCGAGTGGAGTTCAAGAGGAACTGACGGAGCCGGTGGCGGTCCTGCTGGGCGAAAGCGCGGAGCTCATTTCGATGGCCAGCGCCGCGGGGTTTCGGTGCTTCACATCGACCGCCGCCTTCAAGTCCTACGTCAGGGGGCTCAATGCGCCGAACACCGGCCTTGCGGCGGAGTAGCAGCATAGGAGGGGACACTGCGGGCACCGCTTTTCAGGGGGGCTCGTCGAACGTTGACCAGGTGTTGACAAGAATTCGGAATGACAAAAGCCGAGCGTTATGCTCGGCTTTGAAGTCTTTGATAGTATTGGATTTTTTGGTTGCGGGGGCATGCAACCAACGATACTTGCGATTGGTCGAACAGCAGGTGCCAAAACTTGCCGCGTAGCATATCCGCACTGGGCATCGGGACGATGCCGATCAGGTCAAACGGCCCGAGTAAGCCGTTCCGCGCGACCTTTCAGCCTGCCGCCATCGCCAGGCGCGCGGCCCGGCGTTCGGCCTGCACGTCCGGGTCGGGGTCCAGTCCCGCCGCCAGCAGCGCCTGCGTATAGGGTTGGCGCGGGTTGTCGAAGATCTGGCGCACGGTGCCTGCCTCGACCACCCTGCCCTTCTGCATGACCATGACGTGATCGGCGAAGTCGCGCACCACCGGCAGGTCGTGGGCAATGAAGATGAAGGCGATGCCCAGGGAGTTGCGCAGCCCGTCCAGAAGCTCGATCACCTGCGCCTGGACCGATACGTCCAGCGCCGAGACCGCCTCGTCGCAGATGATCAGCTCCGGCTCCAGCGCCAACGCGCGGGCGATGGCGATGCGCTGGCGTTGCCCGCCCGAGAACTGATGCGGGTATCGCCCGGCCATCTCGGGCTTCAGCCCGACCTGATGCAGCAATTCGGCCACGCGGGCCTTCCATTTCGACCGGGGCAGGATGCCGGGATGAATGACCCAGCCCTCGGTGATCAGCTGCCAGACGGTCATGCGCGGGTTCAGGCTTTGCGTCGGATCCTGGAACACCATCTGCAAGTCGCGGCGCAGCGCGAACAGCTGGCGTTCCGACATGGCGAACAGGTCCTGTCCCTTCCAGTGGGCCTCGCCGCCGGTCGGTTCCTCCAGCCGCAAGAGCATCTTGGCCACGGTCGATTTACCCGAGCCGCTTTCGCCGACGATGGCGAGGGTCTCGCCCGCCATCAGGTCGAAGGAGACATCCTCGACGGCGGCGAAATCGCCATAGACCTTGCGCGCATTGCGCACGGACAGCACCGGCTCGGCGGGCGGCAGGGGCTCGTGCATCGCGCCCTTGCCGGGCGCCGCGCCGATCAGCTTGCGGGTATAGGGATGGGCGGGGTACCGATAAACCTGCCGGGTGTCGCCGGTCTCGACCACCTCGCCCGCATTCATCACCACAACGCGGTCGGCGATCTCGGCCACGACGCCAAGGTCGTGGGTGATGATCAGAACGCCCATGCCGGTTTCCTGCTGCAATTCCTCCAGCAGGGCCAGGACCTCGGCCTGAACGGTCACGTCCAGCGCGGTGGTGGGCTCGTCGGCGATCAACAGGTCGGGCTTCAGCGCCAAGGCCATCGCGATCATCAGCCGCTGGCGCTGCCCGCCCGAGAACTGATGCGGATATTTCCCCATCGAGCCCTCGGGGTCCGGGATGCCGACGCGGCCCAACAGCCGCAAGGCCTCGGCCCGCGCCTGCGGGCGGGCCATGCCATGGACGGTCATCGTCTCGACGATCTGCCAGCCGATGGTATAGACCGGGTTCAGATGGCTCAGCGGGTCCTGGAATATCATCGCGATCTTGTGGCCATTCACCTTGCGGCGTTCCGAGGCGCTCAGCTTCAGCAGATCGCGACCCTCGAAGATGATCTGGCCGCTGGTGATCATGCCCGGCGGCATGTCGATCAGGTCCATGATCGCCGAGGAGGACACCGACTTGCCCGAGCCGCTTTCGCCCAGGATCGCCAGGGTCTCGCCCCGGTCCAGATCGAAGCTGACATTCCTGACCGCCCGGACGGTGCCGGCCGCCGTGTGGAATTCGACCGACAGGTTCCTGACCTGCAACATCGGCTCAGCCATTCCTGCGCCCCCTCATTTCAAGCCGCCAGCGTTGGGTCGGATCCAGCGCGATGCGCATCCAGCCCGACAGCAGGTTCAGGGACAGCGTGGTCAGGATGATCGCAAGGCCCGGCCAGAAGGACAGCCACCACGCAGTCGTCAGGTATTGCCGCCCCTGGCTGATCATCAGCCCCCAGGTGATTTCCGGCGGCTGGATGCCGATGCCCAGGAAGGACAGAGAGCTTTCGGCCAGCATCACGAAGGCGAAGTCCAGCGTGGCGATGGTCATCAGCGTCGGCAGCACCACCGGCAGGATATGGCGGAAGACGATCCGCCGGGGCGAGGCGCCCATCACCCTGGCGGCCTGCACGAACATGCGCTCGCGTACCTCCAGCACCTCGGCGCGGGTGGTGCGCAGATAGACCGGGATGCGGGTGATCGCCAGCACGATCACCAGGTTCAGGATCGACGGTCCCAGGATATACAGCACCACCACCGCCAGAAGCAGCGACGGAAACGACATGATCACATCGGCCAGCCGCATGATCGCCTGCCCGGTGCGCGGGCCGGCATAGCCCGCGATCAGCCCCAGCACCGTCCCGATCAGGGCCGAGAAGAACACCGCGCCCCCGGCCACCATCATTGTGTTCTGGGTGGCGACGATGATCCGCGCCAGCAGCGGGCGGCCAAGCGCATCCGCGCCGAGGATCCACAGCCAGCCGCGTTCCCACTCGAACGGCGGCGCGTTGCGCCCGCGCAGGTTCTGCTTCTGCGCCACCTCGTCCAGCCATGTCGGCCCGATCAGCGCAAGAACCAGCACCAGCAGCAGAAACAGCACCGCCGCCAGCGCGAACTTGTCGGCCCAGAGCATCCGGGCGAAGCGGACCAGCGGCTTCGGCTCGTCGGGAATGATGTCGATGCTGGTCATGGCTCAATACCGGATGCGCGGATCGAGCAGCGCATAGGCCAGGTCGATCAGCAGGTTCATGAGGAAGATGGCGATGGCGGTGATCATGATCGCGGCCAGCACGACGTTGAAATCGCGTTGCAGAATGGAATCGATCATCAGCTTGCCGACACCGGGAAAGCCGAAGATCGTCTCGATCACCACCGCGCCGTTCAGAAGCGCCGCCGCCTGATCGCCGATCACGGTGATGACCGGCAGCATGGCGTTGCGCAGCGCGTGGACGAAGATGATCGGGCGCGTCTTCACGCCCTTGGCCCGCGCGGTCTTTACATAGGCCGAGGACAGCGCGTTGATCATCGAGCCGCGCACGACCTGCACGATCAGCCCGAAGGGGCGGATGAACAGCACGCCGATGGGCAGGATCCAGTGCCAGACGCTGCCCGTCCCCGAGGTCGGCAGCCAGCCCAGGCCCACGGAAAAGACCACGATGGCCACGATCGCCACCCAGAAATCCGGCGCCGACGCCCCGATCAGCGAGGTCAGCGAGGCGATGCGGTCGAAGAACCCGCCCACCCGGAACGCCGCCATAGAGCCGACGACGATGGCCGCCACCGTCACCAGCGTCATGGTGATGACGGCCAGCTGCAGCGTCCACAGGAAGGCTTCGCTGACCACCTCGAAGGCCGGGCGCGCGCGGCGCACGGAATCGCCGAAATCCAGATGCAGCAGGTCCCAGACATAGCGGCCGAACTGCACCAGGATCGGATCGTTCAGCCCGTATATCTCGCGAAACTGCTGGCGCATCTCCTCGGAGGCTTCCGAGGGCAGGTAAAGCGCCGCCGGATCGCCCGTCAGCCGCGACAGGAAGAAAACGGCGACGACCAGCAGGATCAGCGAGATCAGGCTGGCGAATGCGCGTTTGCGTATGAAACTCATCATGGCCGAAGGCTCCGGTCGGTTTGGGCGGGGATGGCCCCCGCCCGGCTGTCAGGTCACTTGAAGGCGATATCCGCCAGCGGAAGCTGCGAATTCGTCGCCATCGTCGGCTTCCAGTCCAGGCGCTCGTTCACGCGGCTGAAGCCGACCATGTGGAACAGCAGCAGGTCGGCCACCACCTCGTCGTGCAGATAGGCGTGAAGCTCCTTCCACAGCGCCTCGCGCTCATCCCCGGTCGCGGCCTGGGCGCGGTTGATCAGGTCGTCGACCTTGGGATCGCTGATCCCCGACTGCCGCCCGTCCGAGGCATATTTGAAATACATCGAGAAGGACGGATCGCCACGCGAATTGTCATGCATGGCGACGACCACCATCGGCCCGCGGCCTTCCGGGTAAGGCTTGGAGTAAAGCTTCTCGAACTCGGCCACTTCGTAGAATTGCAGCTCGACGGTGAAGCCCGCCTCTTGCAGCATCTGCTGGACCGCTTCCAGGATCTCCACGTTGTTGGGGAAATTCGCCGTGCGCCCGATCAGCGTGATCGGCGTATCGGTGGCGACGCCGTCGGCCTTGGCTTCTTCCAGCAGGCGCGCGGCCTCTTCGGGGTCATAGGGCCAGACCTCGACGTTTTCATTCCAGCCAAGCGTGGGGGGCGGATAGACGGCCGTGGCCAGCAGCGCGCCTTCGGGGACCAGCGTGCCGATGAAGGCCTCGCGGTCGATGGCCAGGTTCATCGCCTTGCGCACGCGCAGGTCGTCGAAGGGCGCAACCGAGTGATCCAGCCGGCCATAGACCGTCTCGCTGTCCAGATAGGAGAAATCGGTCGCCGGATTGGTCGCATCCAGCGCTGCGATCGAGGGCGAGATATCGGCCTCGCCCGTCGCCACCATCGCCGCGCGCACCGCAGGGTCGGCCCGGAACAGATAGGTTGCCCCGGTCACCGCAGGCGTCTCGCCCCAGTAATCGTCGCGCAGGCTCAGCACGATGCGCTGGCCCGGCGTCCATTCGGTCAGGGTATAGGGGCCGGTGCCGATGGGCTCGCGCACGAATTCGATCGGGGTTTCCTCGGGCACGATCGAGATCAGGGTCAGCAGCAGGGGCAGGATCGGCTGCTGGGGATCGGCCTTGAAGTCGATGGTATGGTCGTCCACCACCTCGGCCTCGATGGTCATGCCGCCGAAATAGCGCGGCACCTCGCAGGTGATCGAGGGGTCCATCGCCCGGTCGAAGGAATGCTTCACGTCGCGCGCGTCGAAACCCGTCCCATCGGAGAAGGTCACGCCCTGCCGCAAGTGGAAGCGCCACGAGCCATCCTCCAGCTGTTCCCAGCTTTCGGCCAGCTTCGGCTGCAACCCGCCGCCCTCGCGCAGGTCCAGGAAGGCCAGCGTCTCGTTGATGTTCTGAAGCGTCACCCGCCCGATATTCGAGCGCGTGGACATGCAGGGTTCCAGCAGGTCCACCTCTTCGTTCAGCACGATGCGGACGGTGCTGTCCTGCGCGAAAGCGGGGGTCAGCATCGTCGCGGCGGCAAGCGTCCCCCATATCAAGGATCTTCTGATCATTCGTTCCTCCCGTGGATATCGGATCAATTCATTCGACGGCTGTTGCGCGACGCGAGGCGCGGGACGCGATCAGGGCCGCAAGGCAGATCAGCACGCCGCCGATCCAGACCGAGGGCTTCGCCACTTCCGAAAACAGCAGATAGCCCAGCACGGCGACCAGCGGCAGCCGCAGGAAATCGACCGGCGCGACGATGGACGCATCGGCCAGGCTGAAGGCATGGGTCATCAGCGCCATGCAGCCCGCGCCCAGAACGCCTTGTAATGCCAGCAGGCCCAGCTGTCCGGCGCTCGGCATGGTCAGGAACGGCAGCGCCAGCAGGAAGGCCAGCGGGACGGTCAGCAGCAGGTTCCAGATCACCAGCGTCGCCGTCCGGTCGCCCGAGGACATGCTTTTCAGCATCAGCTGGATCACCGCCTGCACCACGGCCCCGATCAGCGCGAAGCCGATCGCCGGCGTCAGGCCGGCACCGACCGGTCCGGCCACCAGGAACGCCCCGCAAAAGCCGGTGGCGACGGCCAGGATCTTCAACCCGCCCAGCCTTTCGCCCAGCATCAGCGATGCGCCAAGGACCACGAAGATCGGCGAGGTGAAGGCGATGGCCGTCACATCCGTCAGCGGTCCCTGCGCGAAGGCGGCAAAGAATGCGACCAGTGCGACCAGCTTCAGCGCCGCACGGATCAGATGCTGGCGCAGCGGATAGGCCGATTCCAGCACCGAGGGCCGCATCACCGCCATCGGCAGAACCACCAGCGCGCCGAACAGGGCGCGGGTGAAGGCAATCATCATCGGATGAACGCCGCCGTCCAGCTGCCGCACGATGGCGGCATCGACGGCAGAAAGCGCGGCACCCATCGCCGCCAGCCCGACCGCCAGCATCGCTGTCCCGCCTCGTGCAACCGTCCAAGCCATGCCCCCTCCGAAAACCCGCGCCGACACTCCTCCAGCACGGTTGCCGAACCATCGGGCAGGCCATCAATTTTGTCAATAAAAAATCTCCATAAGATCATGGCCTCAGGATGCTTGCATTTATATATTTGTTTTTACTGTATTAATTTACATTACGAACAATCTATCTGCTCAGTTTCTTATCTTTCAACTTGACAACTGCTTTCGTTATGCGCTGTCTTCCCGTCAATTCGACGCAGGAGAAGCATATGCGACCAGAGGATATCGCGCGGCGCATGGACGGGCGCCTGACCAGCGCAGCGGAGGGGATGCAGCAGGCATTCCTGCCCTCGCCCATGGTGCAGAATCATGCCGCCTTCCTGTCGCTGGCCGATGACGGCGCGCTGATCTGCGCCTGGTTCGGCGGCACGCTGGAGGGCAAGTCGGACATCTCGATCCATGCCTCGGTGCTGCTGCCCGGCGCGGATGCGTGGGGACCCGCGCAAAGGCTCAGCCACGATCCCGATCACTCGGAACAGAACCCGGTGATCTTCGCTGCACCCAATGGCGGGCTGTGGCTGTTCCACACCTCGCAACCCTCGGGCAATCAGGACCAGTGCCGCATCCGCATGGCGGCGCTGCATCGTAACGGGGTGGCGATCACCGCCGAGGAGGGGCGCTTCCTCGACCTGCCGCGCGGCTGTTTCGTGCGCGCCCCGGTCCGGCTGCGCGACGACGGCGCCTGGCTGCTGCCGATCTTCCGCTGCGTTCAGCGCCCCGGCCAGAAATGGAACGGCAGCCACGACACCGCCGCGATGGGCGTCTCGATGGATGGCGGGCAAAGCTGGCGGCTGGAGGACGTGCCGGACTCTGTCGGCTCGGTCCATATGAGCCCGGTCGATCTGGGCGAAGGGCGCATGGCCGCCTTCTATCGCCGCCGCCAGTCCGATTTCGTCCACCGCTCGGACAGCGCGGATGGCGGGCACAGCTGGGCCGCGCCGGTGGCGACGGACGTGCCGAACAACAATTCCTCGATCGCCGCCATCACCCTGCGCGACGGGCGGATCGCGATGATCTGCAACCCGGTCAATGCCGCGATGTCGCCCGACCGCCGCGCCTCGCTGTATGACGAGCTGGGCGAGGATGACGACCGCCCCGACGCCGACCCCACAGGCGGCTGCGTGCCCGTCTGGGGTGTGCGGCGCGCGCCGGTGGCGATCTGCATATCCAGCGACGGCGGGCGAACCTTCCCGCGGCGTTACCTGGTCGAGGACGGGCCGGGCACCTGCACCTCGAACGATTCGACGGACGGGCGCAACAAGGAAATGTCCTATCCCTGGCTGCTGGAAGGCCCGGACGGCACCCTGCACCTCGCCTATACCTACCACCGCCGCGCCATCAAATACCTGCAACTGCAACCTGGCTGGGAAAGCCGCCTTTCGGAGGCTCTGACATGAGCGACATCATCGGCATCACCATGGGCGACCCCGCCGGCGTCGGCCCCGAGATCAGCGTCAGGGCGCTGGCCGACATGTCGCCCGAGGACCGGGCGCGGACGCTGATCTATGGCAACCGCGCCACTCTGGAGGCCGCGAAGGCGGTCGCAGGCATCGAGCTGGACCTGGCCGAGCGGGTGGTGAACATCGACTATGACGGCGCCCCCCTGCCCTGGGGGCAACTGTCCCCGGTCGCGGGCGACGCGGCCTTCCGCTTCATCGAACGCGCCGTCCAGGACGCGCAGGCCGGCCGGATCGGCTGCATCGTCACCGCGCCCATCAACAAGGAGGCGCTGAACGCCGCCGGCCATCACTATGACGGCCATACCGGCATGTTGCGCAGCCTGACAGGCGCCGAGGCCGCCTATATGCTGCTGGCGTCCGAGCGGCTGAAGGTCATCCATGTCTCGACCCATGTTTCGCTGAAGGACGCCATCGCCCGCGCCACGACCGAGCGGGTGCTGGCCACGATCCGCGCGGGCAACGCCCATCTGAAGCGCATCGGCGTCAGTGCGCCACGCATCGCGGTCGCCGGGATCAACCCCCATTGCGGCGAGAACGGGCTGTTCGGGACCGAGGACGCCGACCAGATCGCCCCCGCCATCGCCGCCGCCCGCGCCGAGGGGATCGACGCCTACGGCCCGATCTCGGCCGATACCGTGTTCCACCGCGCCTATTCCGGCGCATTCGACCTGGTGGTCGCGCAGTATCACGACCAGGGCCATATCCCGATCAAGCTGGTGGCTTTCGACACGGCGGTGAACGTCTCGGTCGAGTTGCCCATCGACCGCACCTCGGTCGATCACGGCACCGCCTTCGACATCGCGGGCCAGGGCGTCGCCGATCACGGCAACATGAATTCCGCCATCGCCTATGCCCGCAAACTGGTTTCCGGAGGATCGAGATGAGCTTCGCCATCGAGGGCGTCTATTGCGCCGCCGCCACGCCCCTGAAAGCCGACGGCACCCCCGACCTGCCCCTGTTCGGCGCCCATGCCAAGGCACTGATCGAGGAAGGCTGCCACGGCATCGCCATGCTGGGCTCGACCGGCGAGGCGAACAGCTTCTCCGTGCGCGAGCGCATGGACCTGCTGGAAGCCGCGATCGCCGGCGGCACCCGGCCCGACCAGATGCTGCCCGGCACCTCGTCCTGCGCGGTGACGGATGCGGTCGAGCTGACCCGCCACGCGGTGCAGGCGGGCGTCAAGGGCGTGGTGCTGCTGCCGCCCTTCTATTACACTGCCTTCAGCGATGAGAGCCTGTTCCGCTTCTATGCCTCGATCATCGAAAAGGTCGCGGATGATCGGCTGAAGGTGATCCTCTACCACATCCCGATGCTGACCGGCGTACCGATCAGCCATGAATTGATCGCGATGCTGGTCGAGGCCTTCCCCGATACCGTCATCGGCATCAAGGACAGCGACGGCAAGATCGAGAACATGCACGCGATGGCCGCCCGCTTCCCCGGTTTCGCCGTGCTGGCCGGGGCCGATCCGCTGCTGCTGCCGGTCCTGCAAGGCGGCGGCGCGGGCTGCATCACCGCCAGTTCCAACCTCGTCGCGCGGGAATTGCGGGTGGTTTACGACCATTGGAACGACCCGGCGAAGGCCGCCGAGGTGAAGGCCGCGCAGGACGTGATCGTCGCGTGGCGCAACCTGACCAACAGCTACACCCAGCTTCCCACCGTCAAGACCATGCTGGCCCGGCGCCGCGGCGACATGGGCTGGATGAACGTGCACCCACCCTTCTCGCCCCTCTCCGAGGGCGAGGCCGCGAAGGTCTGGGCCGTCATGGACGAATTGGAGAGCAAGGCATGAGCATGAGCCGCATCATCACCCTGCATCAGCCGAAACGGCTGGAAATCGGTGCGGGCGCCTCGGCCCGCACCGGCGCATGGGCGCATGACGCGCGGAATGTCCTGGTCATCGCCAGCCCGCATACCGCCGGTTTCGCGGACAGGCTGGGGCTTGCGGGCCAGGTCTCGGTCTTCGACGCCATTCCGGGCGAGCCCGACATCGCGACCTTCGACGCCGCCATCGCCGCCGCGCGCGAGGCCCGGCCCGACCTGGTGATCGGGCTTGGCGGCGGCTCGGTCATGGACGTGGCCAAGTTGGTCGCGGCGATGTGGGACGGCGAGCAGTCGCTGGCCGATGTCGCCGGCCCGAACCGGGTCTCGGGGCGCCGCTCCGGCCTTGTGCAGGTCGCGACCACGGCGGGCACCGGGTCCGAGGCGGGCATCCGCGCGCTGATCACCGATCCCGGCAAGGGCAACAAGATCGCGGTGGAAAGCCCGCATCTGATCGCCGACCTGGCGGTGCTGGACCCCGAGCTGACCTTCTCGGTCCCGCCTGCGGTGACGGCCGCGACCGGGATCGACGCGATGGCCCATTGCGTCGAGGCCTTCACCAACCGCAACGCCCATCCGGTGATCGACGGCTTCGCCCGCATGGGGATCGGCCTCGTCGGCCGCTACCTTGCACGCGCCGTCCGCGACGGTTCCGACACCGAGGCGCGCGAGGGGATGATGCTGGCATCCTTCTACGGCGGCATCTGCCTTGGCCCGGTCAACACCGCGGCGGGACATGCGCTGTCCTATCCGCTTGGCACGCTGCTGCACCTGCCGCACGGGCTGGCCAATGCGATCATCTTCCCGCATGTGCTGGCCTTCAACGAACCCGTGGCCCAGGCCAAGACCGCCGAGATCGTGGCCGCCCTGGGACTTGGCGAAGGCGATCTTCTGACCCGCGCCCATGCCTTCTGCGCGGATCTGGGGGTCGAGATGCGGCTGTCCGCGCATGGCGCGACCGAGGACCAGCTGCCCCGCTTCGCCAGTGACGCCCATGCCATCCGCCGCCTGATGGACAACAACCCCCGCGACATGACGCCCAAGGAGGTTCTGGCCATCTATCGCGCCGCTTTCTAGGGCGCGCGCCGATGAAGCTGTGCATCATCGCCGACGACCTGACCGGCGCGCTGGACAGCGCCGCGCCCTTCGCCGGGCGCGGGCTGGCGGTCCAGGTCGCGCTGTCGCCCGAGGCGGTGGCCTCGGTCGCGGCAAGCGGCGCGCAGGTGATGGCGGTCAGCACCCGCTCGCGCGATGGCACCAAGGACGCGGCGCGCAAGGCGATGGCGCAGGTCGTGGCGGCGCTGCCCGCAGGCGTGCCAGTCCTGAAGAAGATCGATTCGCGGCTGAAGGGGCATGTCGCCGCCGAACTCGCGGTGCTGGACCCGGCGCGGATGCTGGTCGCCCCCGCCATTCCCGATTTCGGGCGGATCACGCAGGCCGGCCATGTCGGGGGCTACGGCGTCGCCCGGCCCCTTTCCATCGCCGAAGCCCTTGGCCCGCTGGCCGGCCGCGCCGTCATCCCCGACGTGACCAGCGCCACTGAGTTGGCCGCCGCGCTGGACAGGACGCAACCGGGCGACCTGCTGGTCGGCGCGCGCGGGCTGGCCGAGGCGCTGGCGATCCGCATGACCGGGCAGCCCGCAGCCACACCGGTCCTGCCGCGCGCCGCGCGCAGCCTGCTGGTCATCGGCTCTCGCGATCCGATCACGGTGGAACAGGCACGACAGGTGCAGGCCTCGGGACTGGCGGCGGTCCTGCCCGCCCCCGCGGGCGAAGCGGTACCAGACGCCACCGCGCCGCATCTGCTGGTGCAGGCAGTGGCGGGGCAGGCCACGCGAACCGGATCGCAGGTCGCCGAAGCCCTGGCCCGCAGCGTCCATCCCCGGCTTACCGCCGGTCGGCAGGCGCTGCTCTTGTCCGGCGGCGCGACTGCCGAGGCGGTGCTGGCGCATATGGGCATCACCTCGCTGCGGCTTGCGGGCGAATGCCTGCCTGGGTTAGCTGTGGCATATGGGGGCGAAATCAGCATCATCGCCAAATCTGGGGGCTTCGGCGCGGCCGATACCCTCGCCACCTTGCTGGAGATGTTTCGGGGGCAGAACTGATGGCGGAGCCGGAAAAGCGGGCGCGGAAATCCCTCAGCGAGATCGTCTTCGAACGGATGGAACGGGCGATCAAGTCGGGCTCTTATCGCCCCGACGAAAGACTGCCGACCGAACATGACCTGGCCGCCGAATTCGAGGTCTCGCGCCCCGTGATCCGCGATGCGCTGAAAAAGCTGCGCGAGCGCGGCCTGATCTATTCGCGCCAGGGCGCGGGCAGTTTCGTGCGCACCATCGGGTTGAAGCAGCCGCTCGGCTTCGGGCCGCTGGAAAACGTCTCGGACCTGCTCAGCTGCTATGAGTTCCGCCTGACGCTGGAACCCGCCGCCGCCGCCTGCGCGGCCGAGCGGCGCGACGACGCCGCGCTGGAACGGATCGCCGCCGCGCTGGAGCTGATGCGCGACGCCACCAACCGCCAGAGCCACCGCGAGGATGCCGATTTCCAGTTCCACCTGGCCATCGCGATCGCGTCCGAGAACAGCTATTTCTCGATCGCGATGGAGGCGCTGAAGGACCATATCGCCGTCGGAATGCGCTTCCACGGCGCCTCGGTCAAGCGCGAGGCCAGCGGGCTGGCGCGGGTCTTCGACGAGCATGCGGGGATCTTCGAGGCGATCCGGCTGCAGGACGGTGCCCGCGCGCGCGACCTGATGCGCGATCACCTGACCCATTCGCGCGACCGGCTGTTCACAAGGCGCAAGCCCGCCCTCGTCTCCGACGCCGGCAACGGCCCGCCGCTGGCCACCCAAGGCCAGCCCTGACAGCGGGCATGCCGTGTTTCCGCTGTTCGCAAAATTCCTCGACCTGCTTTTCCTCGCCCAGACCCCGCAGCAAGAGCGCAGCGCCAGTTAAAGCAAATCGGGCAGACAGAGCCCCGGACGCTCCTCAGCTAGAGAATAAGGCGTTCCAGACGCGCCTTCATCCCTGCCGCGACCTTGAAACTGTCGTCCTGATGCTGCTTGCGGCAGAACAACTCGCCGCTCCACCAGCCCACATAGCCCGTCGCCTTCACCGCATCCACCCATTCCTGAAGGTTCAGCACGCCACCGCCGGTGGGCACGTCGCGCAGCACCGCCTCGTCCGGGATGCCGCCGTCGTGGCGCAGCGAATCGCAGACATGCACGCCATAGATCGCATTCCTTTCGATCCGCGCGATCCGCTCGGGCGTATCCCCCGAGACATAGCAATGCCAGAAATCCACCACTATCTTCATATTGCTCCGCCCCGCCCGGTCGATCAGCTCCAGCTGGTCCGAGACGGTGTTCAGCGGACACCAGCCAAGCGCCTCGAAGTAAAGGATCAGCCCCCTCTCGGCGGCCATGTCGGCCAGCCGGGCCAAGTTGCGGGCGGTGATCCGCATCTGCTCGTCACGGGACAGGCCAAGGACGCCGGAATAGCCGGTCACCGGCCGGCCAGCGGCATGCGCCCTGACCGTGGCGACCGAGACCGGACCGGTGATCGCCTGCACGGCCTTCGCCCCCGCGATCTGCGCCAGATGGAAAAGCTCGGCGGCATCCCGCCACAGCGATTCTTCGGCCCCGCCATGCCGCTCGATATCCATCAGGAAGCCGGTGCCCGGAATGTCGTAACCGCGCAGGCGCTCGGCCAGGTCGGCCTCGGTCCATCCGGCGGCAAGGAAGGCGCGCATCTTGGCGGCGGAGATCTCGATGCCGTCATAGCCCAGATCGGCGGCGATCTTCAGGTCCATCGCCATGGGTGCGTCCTTGGCGATCAGGGAATGGAGGACGATTGTCTGGCGTTCGGCGGACATGGGTTTTCCTTTCCTAGGATATACGGAGTTTCCGCGCGAGCCGCCGCCCCGGCAATTGCGCAGTCCGACGAATTCTTGCGCAACCTGACGCAATCGCCACGCGCTGTTGCGTCATTGGCGTCATGCTTGCGAAATTGCCAACCCCACCGCCTCCCGGCTTACTGCGTCAACAGGCCGGAAGGAGATACGGGATGGACTGGGCGGACTATGTCATCGTCGGTGGAGGATCGACCGGCTGCGTCATGGCGGCACGCCTCAGCGAGGACGCAGACGCGCAGGTCGTCCTGCTGGAGGAAGGGCCGCGCGACCTCAGCCCCTATATCCATATCCCCGGCGCCTATTACAAAACCGCGCAGGGCCCGCTGCTCAAGCGCTTCCCTTGGGAGCCGACGGACGGCCAGAGCCGCCAGGAGCAGCCGACGATGGTGCAGGCCAGCGTGTTGGGCGGCGGCTCTTCGGTCAATGCGATGATCTATATCCGGGGCAATCCAGACGACTACGCGACATGGGAAACCCTGGGGGCGTCCGGCTGGGGTTATCAGGACGTCCTGCCCTATTTCCGCAAGGCGGAGAACAACAACCGCTTCTGCAACGAGGCCCACGGCATCGACGGGCCCTTGGGGGTCTCGGACATCGACCATATCCATCCGCTGACCCGCGCCTGGCTGCAAGCTTGCCAGCAGCAGGGGCTGCCGCTGAACCCGGATTTCAACTCGGGCGATCAGGCCGGCTGCGGGCTCTACCAGATCACCGCGCGGAACGGACGCCGCAGCAGCGCGGCGGTCGCCTATCTGAAGCCCGCGCGCAAACGCAGGAACCTTTCGGTGCGCACCGGGGCGCGGGTGCTGCGGGTGCTGGTCGAGAACGGTCGCGCGACGGGTGTCGAATATGTCGCCAAGGGTCGGACCCGGACGATCCGCGCCCGGCGCGAGGTCATCCTGTCGGCGGGCGGAATCAACACGCCCAAGCTCCTGATGCTGTCCGGCATCGGTCCGGCGGACGAACTGCGCCGCCATGGAATCGAAGTCGTCCACGACCTGCCGGGCGTCGGGCAGAACCTTCAGGACCATATCGAGATTTCGCTGATCTATCAGCTCAATGGCCCCCATAGCTATGACAAGTACAAGAAGCTGCACTGGAAGGCGCTGGCGGGACTGAACTACCTGCTGTTCAAGGGTGGCCCGGCTTCCTCCAACCTGATCGAGGGCGGCGCCTTCTGGTGGGCCGACCGGGCGGAAAGGCATCCCGACGTGCAATATTTCATGGTCGTCGGCGCGGGGGTCGAGGAAGGGGTCGAGGCCGTCCCAGGCGGCAATGGCTGCACGATCAACCTTGGCCAGATCCGCCCGCGTTCGCGCGGCGAGGTGCGGCTGACCAGCGCGGATCCCGCCGCCTTCCCCCGTGTGATCCCGAATTATTTCAGCGATCCCCATGACCTGGAAACCATCACCGACGGCACCATGTTCGCGCTGCAGGTGATGGAGCAATCCGCGATCAGCCGCTATGTCGAGCGCCGCCAATTGCCCGAGGCCGGACCTGTCACCCGCGATCAGATCCGGCGCTTCTGCCAGACCACGGCCCATGCGGCTTTGCACCCGGCGGGCACCTGCCGGGCCGGAGTGGATGACATGGCGGTCGTCGATCCGCAATTGCGCGTCCATGGCATCGAGGGGCTGAGGGTCGCCGATGCCTCGATCATGCCAACGCTGATCTCGGGCAACCCGAACGCTGTCTGCATCATGATCGGCGAGAAGCTGTCGGACATGATGCGCCGCCGCTGACGGCGGCGTTTCTCGGCGCCTCCCCGAGGAGAGATTTCCGGCACCCTCGCCGACCTGGCCACGGGCAAGGACGAGGCGATCATTGCCGATCTTTCCTGGGGCGGCCGGACCACGCTGAACGGCGGCTTCTTTCACGAACTGCCACTGATGTCGGCGGCGGAGGCCATTGCCTCCTGCCCGGGACAGTTGCGCGTCATCGTGGGCCGAAGGAAACCATCGTCACCCCGCAGCCCATCTCCGGCAACCGTCGAAGGGTTCAGAACCAACCTGTAACCCGGTGGCGGCTGGCGTCGCCCTGCCCGCCGTCGCATCCTGCCTTTAACCCATGCTGCCGGCAAGCGCGCGAACGCGGACGGCGGCTTCCGTCAGGTGTTCCTCGGGCAGGCTGCCTTCGGCGACGGCCGACAGGATGCGAGTGCGGACCTGTTCCAGATCGTTCGCCGCCGACAAAAGCAGCAGGTCGGACCCTGCGCGCAAGGCCTCGACCGCCGCCGTCGGGACGTCGCGCTGGCCGCGCAGGGTGCCGATGGCGTCGAGGTCGTCGCTGACCACCATCCCGGTGAAACCCAGCCCCCGCAGCGCGGCGATGGTGGTGGCAGAAAGCGACGAGGGCATTACGGCGTCCATCCCCGGCACCAGCGACGGCCCGGTCATCGCCGCGCGCACACCCGCGGCGATGGCCGCGCGAAAGGGAACCATGCCGGGCGCCAATGCGTCGGCTCCGCCGCTGACCGTGGCCGCATCCACCGCCGGATCGCCGTCGATGTCGTGATGGCCGGGGAAGTGCTTGGCGGTGGCGACGACGCCCGCCGCCTCGACGCCGCGGATAAAGGCGCAGCCGATCCGCGCCACCTCGGCCGCATCGGTGCCCAATGTCCGGCCCTGCAGCCAGGGATTGCGCCCGGTCACCACGTCGATGACCGGCGACAGGAACATGGTCACGCCCATTCCGCGCGCCGCCTGGGCCATGCGGAACGCGACCCGCTCGATCTCCTCCGAGGCCATGGCGTACAGCACCTGGTTGTCGGGCAGTTGCGGCACCAGCCCGTGCAGCCGGCGGATGCCCGAGGGCTCCTGATCCAGCGCCACCAGCGCCGGGCCGGCAAGGCCGGTGATCCGGTCGGTCAGTGCGCGCAACTTGTCGGCGCTTTCACCCCGGCAGCGGGCATCCGACATGCGTCGCGCGACATATTCCGCCCGCGTTTCACCGATCAGAAGGGCGCGGCCGCCCTGATCCAGGAAACGCGCCATCGGATCGGTCAGCATCAGGTCGTCAATCGCCGGCAACAGCACGGCATGGGCATCGGCCTCCAGGCACATCTCAGGTTTCTTTGCGGGTTGAATTCAGTCGGCCGGATCGCCCGGCGCCAAGCCTCGCGCGCGCAAGAGCGCGTCCAGATCCTCGCCTCTGGCGACCGCCTCGGCGATATCGGCGGCGGCCTCGTGCCCGACCAGGGGCACCAGCCCGGCGGCAAGGGTGCCGGGTGCCGACAGATTGCCGGCGCAAGCCTCGGGCACCGCCCGAATGTCCTGCACGCAGCGTTCGGCAAAGATGCGGGCGGCGCTCTCGATCATGCCCAGGCTGGTCAACAGGCAATGCGCCATCAGCGGCTCGAAGGCGTTGCGTTGCAACTGCCCGGCCTCGGCCGCCATACCAACGGCGACATCGGCCCCGGCAACGTGAAAGGCAACCTGGCTGACCATTTCCGGGATCACGGGATTGACCTTGCCCGCGATCAGCGGCGAGCCGGGCTGGACGGCGGGCAGCGCGATCTCGCCGATGCCGCCGCGCGGGCCGCTGGACAGCAGGCGCAAGTCGTTCGCGATCTTGGAAAGCGTCACCGCGATGCCGCGCAAGAGCGACGAGAACTGCACCAGGCCAGCGCTGTTCCAGGCCGCGCAGACCAGATCGTCGTCGCGGCGCAGGGGCAGTTCGGTCAGGCGCTGCAACTCGGCGATCACCGTCTCGGCGAAATCCGGCTGCGCGGCCAGGCCGGTGCCGACCATGGTGCCGCCCAGGTTCAGCCCCGCCAGGCCTTGCGATGCCGGCCAGATCCGTGCCGCCTCGTGCCGCAGCGCGGTCGAGAAGGCGTGGAACTCTTCGCCCAGGGTCATCGGCGCCGCGTCCTGCAGATGGGTGCGCGCTAGCTTGAGGATGCCGCCGAATTCCTGCGCTTTTCCGGCGAAGGCTTCGGCCAGCGCCAGCAGCGCCCGTTCCAGCCCCGGCGCACCCTGCATCAGCGCGATGCGTAGCGCCGTGGCATGGACGTCGGTGGTGGATTGCGAGCGGTTGACGTCGCGGATCGGGTGCAGGTGCTCATACTGGCCGCAGGCGCGACCCATCAGTTCCAGCCCGCGATTGGCGATCACCTCGTTCAGGTTCATGTGGCTGGAGGTGCCGCCGCCGCCCTGGAACACGTCGATGACGAAATGACCGGCATGCTGGCCGGCCATCAGCTCGTCGCAAACCCGGCCGATCACCTCGGTCTTGCGTGCCGACAGCTTGCCCAGCCGGTAATTCGCCGCTGCCGCAGCCTTTTTCGTCAGCGCCATGGCGCGGATCAGCGGCGCCAGCGACCCGATCCTCATGCCCGAGACCGGGAAGTTCTCGGCCGCGCGCAGCGTGTTGATGCCATAGAGCGCCTCGCCCGGCAGCCGGCGGCTGCCCAGCTCATCGCTTTCGATGCGGGTCCAGGATTCGCCGGGAATCATTGCGCCTCCTTGGTGCCTGTCAGCCTTTGGGGTGCAGCTCGACCGCCAGCCAGACGGAATCGGTGTCGGCGTAGTAGCGGTGCCATGGATAGGTCCATTGGTTCCTGCCGGTCACGCGGCAGAACGGATCATGCGAATAGCCGGTCGGCATGATCACATCCTCGTAGAGGGTATTCTCGTCGCGTTCGGCGAATTTCTGCATCCGGCCGAGACCGTGGATCTGGGTATGCACCTCAAGAAAGGGATGCTCGTTATGGATGAAGCAATCCGTATCGCCCGGCGACCACCACAGGTTCAGCTTCAGCTCGAACTCCTGCGGTTCCTCGGCCGTGCGGCGTTCGTTGGTAAAGACATGGGGGTCGATCGTGACTAGGCCGATGCTGTCCTGGGCCGAGATGAACAGCGGCGTGTCGCGCGGAAAGCTCTTGATCCGGTTGCCGAGCCAGTCCCAGCCACGGAACATGCAGCCACCGAGGTTGGTGGGCTTGAGCACCTTGATGATCGCCGCCCGCTCGCCCGAGCGAATCGTCCCACCCCTGAGCCAGGTCGACTTCCACGCCGGGACGATGCCGGGGTGATCGGTGCCGGTCACCAGCGGTTCGGGCGACAGGTTGACGACGACGGCGTCCTCGACCATGTAATCCTCAGGATTTTCAACAAGCTGCGCCTTGATGAACTCGTCGGCAAAGGCAAGGTCGCGGATCTGGTTGTGCATGGTGATGTCCCCGGGGATGCTGGATATGGCGCAAGGACAGCACGGAAAGACCTTCCAGACCATTGCGCGACCACCGCAAAACTGACGCAGACTGGCGCGATTTCGGGCATCGCGCGCGTCGGTTCATACCGGTTTGATCATGTCGGGGCTTTCGCCCAGATATTCACGCGCCTCGCGGGGAATCGAGGCGTCGTTCATGTCCAGCGTCGTGGTGGCCTGCAGTTCCGCCCGGCTCAGCAAACCGGGGCGGCGGTAATGCAGCACCGCACGGGTCGAGAAGGGCTGGCGAAACATCGTCGCCGCGACACCGCTGACGATGCCGAACATGAAGCGCTTGGCGCTGCGCTGCACGGTCGAGAAGATGCCAAAGGTGAATTCGTTGCGCTGCACCGTCTCGAAGTCGATGGTGAAGACGCGATCCTCTACCGGGAAGGTAAAGCCGTGATACTTGAAGATGTATTCGGTGCGCGACGGGTCGTCGTAGCTGGGAAAACGCTCGACGTAATAGTGGTTCAGGAAATCCCCGCTTTGGAAGATGCAGAAGGCCGAGCGCAGGATCTTGCGCGCGTAGATCGAGGAATACTGGTAGCGGTCATAGCAGCCGACATATTCCCCCATGTCGGTCTTGGTCGAGACCGCCACCGTGTCGAGAAAACGCGCAACCTGCGGCGCCCGGCGCAGATGGTCCAGCACGTCGAAGAAGTTGCCGTCGACCAGAGCGCGGAAACGCTCATGTTCGCTGAACAGGACGTCGGGGCCGAGGCCGAAGAAATTCGCGATCAAGCGTGTGTTGCCCGACGAGGGCATGTGGCGGCCCGACAGGTATTTGTTGAACTGCTGCCGATTGATGCCGAGCTTGCGGCAGATCTGCGAGATCGAGCCCTGCCGGTCGCAAAGCAGGCGCAGGTTTGCGGCGAAATTCGCCATGCGGTCGGCGGGGTCGTGGGTGAGGTCTGACCGGGTCATCTCCAGATCCTTGCGCAAGCCGTGCGTCAGTCTGCGTCATGAAACGAATGAATGCGAAATTGCGACAAATTCGTCAAGGCCGCAGCATGCTGGCAGTTGAACGCAGATTTGCACCGCCATGCCAAGGGTGCAGCAACCAGACGGGGAATCTCATGAAGCTTACCGGTGGACAAGTCGTAGCGCGTGCGCTGAAGGAATACGGCGTCGAATATGTCGCGGGCGTGCCGGGCCACGGCATCTGGTCGCTGTTCGACGCCTTCCTGCAGGAAGGCTCCGAGATCCCCTTCATCCAGGTCATGCACGAGCAGAGTGCCGTCCATATGGCGGATGGCTATTATCGCGCCTGCGGCAAGCCGATGGCCTGCTCGACCTCGGTCGGGCCGGGGGCGGCGAACACGATCATCGGCCTGGCGACCGCCTATACCGATTCGACGGCGGTGTTCTATGTCTCCGGCTCGCCGCAGACCTACATGCAGGGCCACGGCACCATGCAGGAGATCGAGCGTCAGCAGGACAACGCCTTCCCGCGCATCACCGAACAGGTGACCAAGCGCGCCTGGCAGGCCCATTCGGTCAGGACGCTGCCCTCGATCATGCACCGCGCCTTCAGCGAGATGCTGACCGGCCGCCCCGGCCCGGTTCATGTCGAAGTCCCGATGGATGTTCAGGTCGAGGCCGAGGAGGTCACCATCCACCCGCTGGACAAGCGCCTGCCCGTCGGAGTCGCTTATCCCGATCCCAAGGCGATCGAGGCGGCCGCCAAGGTCCTGCTGTCGGCCCGCCGCCCGGTGATCGTCGCCGGCGGCGGGGCGATCACCGCCGATGCGTCGGCCGAACTGACCGCGCTGGCCGAAAAGCTGGGCGCAGCCGTGTCCATCACCTGGAACGGCAAGGGTGCCATCGCCGAGGACAACGAGTTGTTCATCGGCGCCGTCGGCCAGACCGGCACCACCTGCGGCAACCAGATCACCGCCTCGGCCGATGTGGTGGTCTCGGTGGGCTGCCGCTTCACCGACTGGTCGGCCTCGTCCTATGCCAAGGGCGTGTCCTTCAGCTTCCCGCCCGGCAAGCTGATCCATATCGACCTGGACCCGCGCGAGATCGGCAAGAACTATCCGACCGAGGTCGGCATCGTCTCGGACGCGAAGATCGCGCTTGGCCAGCTGCTGGAGGCGATCAGCGATGCCGACGCCACTGCGCTGCGCGACCGCAACGCCGATTTCCACGCCGAGGTGCAAAAGGCCAAGGCCGACTGGCACGCACAGGTCGAACCGCGCGAGAACAGCCGCGAGACCCCTTTTACCTCGCAGCGGCCGCTGGTCGCGCTGCGCAAGGTGCTGCCGCGCGACGGGATCGTCGTGGTCGGCTCGGGTAACACCCAAGGCTCGGTCAAGCAGAGCTTCCCCGTCTATGAGCCGCGCACGCATTTGACCTCGGGCTCCTATTCGCCGATGGGCTGGGCGGTGCCGGCGGCCATGGGCGCCAAGCTGGCCTGCCCGGAAAAGAAGGTCGTTGCCATCGTCGGCGACGGCGACTTCATGATGTCCTTGCCGGAAATGGGCACCGCCGTGATGAACGGCATCAACGTGGTCTTCCTGGTGCTGAACAACCAGGGCTACATGTCGATCCGCGGCGGCCAGCGCAAGTTCATGGGTCGTCACATCGCGTCCGAGTTCAACCACCATGCCGGTAACGGCGAGCCTTATTCTGCCGATCTCACCGCCACCGCCAAGGCCTTTGGCCTGGAGGCCTGGAAAGTGGTGAAGGACGAAGATCTGGAATCGACGCTGGAAAAAGCGCTGAACACCGACGGCCCGACACTGGTCGAGGTAATCGTGTCGCGCGACGCCGCCGGCCCCTTCGCCACCGGCTGGTGGGATTTCCCCTCGCCCGCCTATTACGAAAAAGAGCAGGAAGCCTATGCCGAAATGCGCGCGAAAGAGCAGATGCTCTGAGCGCGCGGCGGGGGGCGGCACGCCGCCCCCGCATCCCACCTTTCCTGCCCTCACCCTTTTTCCGAAACCAGCACGGGTGGCCGCGAGGGCTCACCCCCAGAGGTAGATTTGCCATGATCCGGCATGTGAAGACCCCGCGCCTGCAGCAGGGCGACCAGACCGACCCCGCCGTCACCGAAGCCGTCGAGAAGCTGCTGGCGCAGGTCGCCGAGGGCGGCGACAGGGCCGTGCGCGAACTCAGCGTCAGGTTCGACGGGCTCGACCGCGACAGCTATCGGCTGACCGAGGCCGAGATCGCCGCCTGCATCGACGGGCTGAGCGTGCAGGAACGCCACGACCTGGACTTCGCACAGGAACAGATTCGCAATTTCGCGCAGGCGCAACGCGACACCATGCTGGACCTTGAGGTCGAGCCGCTGCCGGGCGTCATCCTGGGCCACAGAAACGTGCCGATCCAGAATGTTGGCTGCTATGTCCCGGGCGGGAAATATCCGCTGCTGGCCTCGGCACATATGACCGTGCTGACCGCCAAGGTCGCGGGCTGCCAGCGCGTCATCACCTGCGCCCCACCCTTCAAGGGCAGGATCGCCGACAAGATCGTGGCCGCCCAGGCGCTGGCCGGCGCGGACGAGATCTATTGCCTCGGCGGCGTGCAGGCCATCGCCGCCATGGGCTACGGCACCGAGACCATCGCCCCGGTGGACATGCTGGCCGGTCCCGGCAACGCCTATGTCGCCGAAGCCAAGCGGTTGCTCTTCGGCAAGGTGGGCATCGACCTGTTCGCCGGCCCGACCGAAACGCTGGTCATCGCCGACGACAGCGTGGACGGCGAGATCTGCGCCACCGACCTGCTGGGCCAGGCCGAGCACGGCCCGAACTCGCCGGCGGTGATGATCACCAATTCGGAAAAGCTGGCTCGCGACACGCTGCGCGAGATCGAGCGGCTGCTGCAACTGCTGCCCACCGCAGAGATCGCCCGCAAGGCATGGGTGGATTACGGCGAAATCATCCTGTGCGACACGCTGGACGAGATGGTGGCCGAGGGTGATCGCGTGGCCTCGGAACATGTGCAGGTGATGACCGCCGATCCCGACCATTTCCTGAACAACATGACGAACTATGGCGCGCTGTTTCTTGGCGCGCGCACCAATGTCGCCTTCGGGGACAAGGTGATCGGCACCAACCACACGCTGCCGACATTGCGGGCCGCGCGCTATACCGGCGGGCTGTGGGTCGGGAAGTTCCTCAAGACCTGCACCTATCAGAAGATCCTTACCGACGAAGCCTCGGCCATGATCGGCGCCTATGCGTCGCGCCTGTGCCACATGGAAGGCTTCGTCGGCCATGCCGAACAAGCCAATATCCGTGTCCGCCGTTTTGGCGGCCGAAACGTGGAATACGGCGCCGCCGTCCAGGCCTGAAACCGACCGGCCCGAGACGAGCGGAACGCCACCGAGCCTTCACCCCACCGACAACAGGGAGTATCCCCATGAAGAACCTATTTCCCGCCCTTCTCGCCAGCTCGGCATCGCTGATCGCCGCGATGCCCGCTCAGGCCGAGGTAAAGCTCGAGGTCATGCATCACTGGGTGGCCGAAAGCGAAGCCGCCGCGCTCAACGTCGTCCGGGAAGCACTGGCTGCCAAGGGCTACGGCTGGCAGGACAGCGCCGTGGGCGGACAGTCCGGCGGCAACATGCAGCAGGCGTTGCGCTCGCGCCTGGCCTCTGGCAACCCGCCCGGCGCCATGCAATTCATCGGCTGGGAGGGGATCGACTGGTCGGCCGAGGGCGTGATGCGCGAGCTCAACGCGCTTGACGAGGCGAATGGCTGGGAGGCCGCCATTGCGCCGCAGGTGCTGCCCTTCGTCAAGAACGGCGACGACCTGATCGCGGTGCCCATCAACATGCATCGCCAGAACTGGGTCTGGGCGAACAAGGCCGCCTTCGACAAGGCCGGCATCGAGCAGCCCGGCACCTGGGCCGAACTGATCGAGGACGGGGCGAAGCTGAGGGAGGCCGGCGTCATCCCGCTGGCCATGGGCGACGAGCCCTGGCAGATCCAGGTGATATTCGACGCGCTCGTCGCGGATATCGGCGGGCCGGAGTTCTACAACAAGGCGCTGGTCGAACTGGACCCCGAGGCGCTGTCCTCGGACACCATGAAACAGGTCTTCGACACGCTGCGCCAGGTGCGGGGGCTGGTCGACGACGGTTTCACCGGCCGCGACTGGGCCGTGGCTTCGGGCATGGTCATCAACGGCCAGGCCGGGATGCAGATCATGGGCGACTGGGCCAAGGGCGAATTCCTGGCCAAGGGCCTGAAGCCGGGCGAGGATTTCCTGTGCTTCGCGACGCCTTCGGAAACCCCGTCCTTCCAATGGCTGATCGACAGTTTCGGCATGTTCAAGGTGACCGATCCTGAGGTGACCAAGGCGCAGGACGCCCTGGCCGAAGTGGTCATGGACCCCAAGGTCCAGCATGACTTCAACCTGATCAAGGGCTCGATCCCGGCCCGCACCGACCTGCCGGTGGACGATTTCGACGATTGCGCGAAGAAGGGCTTCGAGGATCGCGCCGTCGCGATCGAGAACGGCGCCATGCTCGGGGCCTCCGCGCATGGTTTCGCCAGCCAGCCCCAGTTCGCCACCGTGTTCGGGGATGTCGTGTCGAAGTTCTTCGTCAGCGACATGGCCTCGGAAGACGCCGTGCAGATGCTGGTCAGCGGAATCGACAACGCCCGCTGATCGCGCCCCCCGCGTCCTGGACCTGCCGGCGACCGCACCCGGCAGGCCCTTCCGCATTGTCCCCATTTTCTGGAGAGGATCGCCATGACCCGAAAGAAAAGCTTCTCCGACCGGTTGGCCGACTGGCTGCCGCGCCTAGTCATGGCGCCCAGCCTGCTGGTGATCCTTGTCGGCGTCTATCTGTTCATCGCCTGGACCGGCTGGATCTCGCTGTCTTCGTCCCGGATGGTGCCGCAATACGATTTCGTCGGGCTGGAGCAGTATTACCGGCTGTGGGCCACGCCGCGCTGGCACACGGCGGTGGCGAACCTGTTCATCTTCTCGGCGCTGTTCCTGGTCGTGACCATCGGTGTCGGGCTGGTCATGGCGATCCTCCTGGACCAGAACATCCGGGCCGAGGGCGCGTTGCGCGCCGTCTATCTCTACCCGATGGCACTCTCGTTCATCGTCACCGGCACGGCCTGGAAATGGATCCTGAACCCGGACCTCGGCATCCAGAAGGTGGTCAACGGGCTTGGCTGGGAAAGCTTCGTCTTCAACTGGATCACCCAGCCGAAATTCGCCATCTACACCATCGTCATCGCCGCGGTCTGGCAATCCTCGGGCTTCGCCATGGCCATTTTCCTGGCCGGGCTGCGCGGCATCGACAATTCGGTGATCAAGGCCGCGCAGATCGAGGGCGCCACGCTGCCCCGTATCTATGCCAGCATCATCGTGCCGATGCTGCGCCCCGCCTTCCTGTCGGTGATCGTGCTGCTGAGCTATATCGCCATCAAGAACTTCGACCTCGTGCTGGCCATGACCAACGGGGGGCCGGGCAATGCGACCGAGGTGCCCTCGACCTTCATGTTCTCGGCCACGTTCCGGCGCAACCAGATGGGCGTCGGCGCGGCCAGCGCCATGATGATGCTGATGACCGTCGCGGCGATCATCATCCCCTATCTCTATTCCGAGCTGAAGGAGGGTCGCCATGGCCAGTGAATACGGCTCTGCCCCGCGCTCGCGCATGATCGGGCGGACCTTCATCTATGGCAGCCTGGCGCTGTTGGCCGCGCTTTACCTGATGCCGCTCTGGGTGATGATCACCACCTCGCTCAAATCGCTGGACGAGATCTATGGCGGCTCGTTCATCGGCCTGCCCGAGGCGGTCACGTTCGAGGCCTGGGGCAAGGCCTGGAGCCAGGCTTGCATCGGCACCGCCTGCACGGGGTTGAAGCCCTATTTCATCAACTCGCTGATGATGGTCGTCCCGGCGGTCCTGCTGTCCACGGGCATCGGGGCGCTGAACGGCTATGTGCTGACGAAATGGCGCTTTCGCGGCGCCAACCTGGTCTTCGGGTTGATCCTGTTCGGCTGCTTCCTGCCCTTCCAGGCGGTCTTGCTGCCGATGGCGCAGGTGCTGGGCAAGCTTGGGCTGTCGGGCACGATCCCGGGCCTGGTGCTGGTGCATACCGTCTATGGCATCTGCTTCACCACGCTGTTCTTCCGCAACTATTTCGTCACCATCCCGGACGAGCTGACCAAGGCGGCGCAGATCGACGGTGCGGGCTTCTTCCGCATCTTCTTCTCGATCATGCTGCCGGCGGCGCTGCCGATCATGGTCGTCTCGTGCATCTGGCAGTTCACCCAGATCTGGAACGATTTCCTGTTCGGCGTGTCCTTCACCGCCGGGGAATCCTCGCCCGTCACCGTGGCGCTGAACAACGTGGTGAACGTCACCATGGGCCGCAAACAGTATAACGTCGACATGGCCGCCGCCATGATCGCCGCTCTTCCCACCCTTGTCGTCTATGTCGTCGCGGGCCGCTATTTCGTCCGTGGGCTGACCGCCGGCGCAGTGAAAGGCTGACCGATATGGCTACTCTTGAAATCGATCGCGTCCGCAAGGCCTATGGCAGCATGGAGGTGCTCAAGGAGGTCAGCATCTCGATCGGCAGCGGGGACTTCCTGGTGTTGCTCGGCCCCTCGGGCTGCGGCAAGTCCACGCTGCTCAACATGATCGCGGGCCTTGAGGGCATCACCGCCGGCCAGATCCGCATCGACGGCGATGTGGTGAACGACCTCTCGCCCAAGGACCGCGACATCGCCATGGTGTTCCAGTCCTATGCGCTCTACCCCACCATGACGGTGCGCCAGAACATCGAGTTCGGCATGAAGATCCGCGGCGTGCCGCCAGCCGAGCGCGACAAGGCCACCCGCGAGGCGGCCGAGCTGTTGCAGATGGCGCACCTTCTGGATCGCCGCCCCTCGCAACTGTCGGGCGGGCAGCGACAGCGGGTCGCCATGGGCCGCGCGCTGGTCCGTCATCCCAAGCTGTTCCTGTTCGACGAGCCGCTGTCGAACCTGGACGCCAAGCTGCGCGTGGACATGCGCACCGAGATCAAGCGCCTGCACCAGCGGCTGGGCACCACCATCGTCTATGTGACGCATGACCAGATCGAGGCGATGACGCTCGCCACCCGCGTCGCGGTGATGAAGGACGGCATCGTGCAGCATCTGGACGAGCCGCAGGTGGTCTATGACCGGCCGGCCAATGTCTATGTGGCGCGTTTCGTGGGCTCGCCGGCGATGAACATCATCCCGGGCCGCCTGATCGAGGGTGCCGCGGGGCCGGAGCTGGAGATGGACCAGCCCGATGGCGGCAGGTCGCGCATTTCCGGCGTGGCGCTCAGCGAGGCCGCGCGACGGCAATATGCCGGCAAGCCGGTGCTGGTCGGCATCCGACCCGAGGGTTTTTCCGTCGCCGAGCCGGGCCAGCAGGCCGTGCAGGCCGCCATCGAGGTGGTCGAGCCCACCGGTCCCGATACGCTTGCCATGTTCACCCTGGGCGGTGTCGAGGTGATCGCCCGGCTTGCACCGCGCACCGCGCAAGCGGGCCAGACCGCCCGGCTTGCGGTCGAGATGGCCAAGGTGGTTCTGTTCGATCCGCAGACCGAAATCCGCATCGACTGAGGTGACCATGAGCACGGACAGCGATGTCATCATCATCGGTTCGGGCATCGGGGGCGCCACGCTCGCTTCGGCGCTGGCTCCAACGGGTGCGCGTATCCTGATCCTGGAACGCGGCGAACATCTGGCCGACACGCCCGAGGCGCGCGACGATGTGGCGATCTTCGAGCGGGGCTTCTATCGCTCGGACGAGGAATGGATCGGCTCCGACGGCAAGAAATTCCTGCCGGGGAACTATTACTACGTCGGCGGCAACTCGAAATTCTACGGCGCGGTGATGTATCGCTACCGCGTCGAGGATTTCAGGGCGCGACCGCATCTGCAGGGCACCTCGCCCGGCTGGGATATGTCCTATGACGACATGGAGCCGTGGTATGCCCGGGCCGAGGCGCTGTTCAAGGTGCGCGGCGCGACCGGGCAGGACCCGACCGAGCCTCCCCGGTCGGGTCCGTTTCCCTTTCCGCCGGTCCCGGACGAGCCGGCGCTGCAACGGGTGCGCGAGCGGCTGAAGCGGGCGGGCGTCCATCCCGCAAGCCTGCCGCTGGCCATCGACATCGATGCCTGGCTGAAGCGCGGCCGGACCGGATGGGACGCCTTCCCCAATACCGGCGGCGCCGGCAAGATCGATGCCGAGGTCGGACCGCTGGCCGATGCGCTGAAGCATCCCAACGTACGGCTGATGACCGGCGCGCAGGTGATGCGGCTGGAAACCGGTGCCGACGGGCACGAGGTGGTCGCGGCGGTCCTTCGCCGCAACGGGCGCGAAGAGCGCCTGACCGCGCGGCATTTCGCCGTGGCGGCGGGGGCGGTGCAATCGGCGGCGCTGCTGCTGCGCTCGGCCAACGCGGCGCATCCGACCGGCTTGGGCAACCGCTCGGACCAGCTTGGCCGGAACTTCATGAACCACAACACCAGCGCGATGATCACGCTGAACCCGTTTCTGCGAAATGACTCGATCTATCAGAAAACGCTGTTCTTCAACGATTTCTACAACGACGATCCCCAGGTTCATGCGCCGCTTGGCAATGTGCAGCTTTTGGGACGGATCACAGGCAACATCCTCAAGGCGCAGGTGCCGGCCATGCCGCGTTTCCTGGCAAGGCTGATGGCCGACCGCGCCTTCGGCTGGTTTCTGACCAGCGAGGACCTGCCCAATCCGAACAGTCGTGTTCTGGTTCGGGGCGAGAATATCGTCATGGACTGGCAGCGCTCCAACATGGATGCGCATCACCTGTTGATCAAGCGCGCCAGGCAGGTGATGAAACGCGCGGGATTCCCGGTGGTGATGGTGCGGATATTCGGCAACAAGACCACCTCGCATCAATGCGGCACCGCGCGCCTCGGTGCCGATCCGCACAAGTCGGTTGTCGATCTGGACTGCCGGAGCCATGACATTCCCAATCTATGGATCACCGACGCCTCGGTCCTTCCCACTTCGGCCGCGGTAAACCCGGCCCTGACGATCGCCGCGCTAGCCCTCAAGGCAGGCGAGGCGATGAAGAATGAGATAATCTGATCAGCGTGCTGCGGATATGCCAACGAAGCGTTGCTCCATGCTGCGTTTATCGCAACTTAGCGCATTCCGGTGCAGGCTCTGGCCCCGGCAAGCTATGAGCTTTATTGCGTCCGGGTAAAGTAAGGATATGTATAGGAAACAATAGAATAGGGAATGGCAGAGGGTTGCAGCTCTGCGCGGCATTGCCGCCCTTCGCCGGCATCCAGTCCGGCGGCACATGCAGCGGCTTTGGCTCCGGCTCGGTGACGGCAGCGGGAGGCGAGGGCAGCGGCGGCACATGGTCGTCATAGCTGAACTACGGCGCGTTCTTAGTGGCACAGCCCGCCAGCACGATGACCGATAGCAGGACAACGGCCAGCATGGATCGGGCAAGCTTCTCGCCGGGTTGCCGATCATTCCTGCGAAGAGAACAACGGTCATTGGCTTATCTCCCGCGACCATGAGATCGCATTGACGTAGATGCCGAGCGGATTGGCGCGCAGGGCCTCGGCGCTGCGGGACGTCTGCAGCATCACGGTCAGGATGGCGGTCCAGCGTTCCGTCGCAGACAGCGGGCCGACAACAAGCAGTCGGATACCCGCAGGCACATTGAATCTTCCACCGGAACACTCGCAGTGACGTTTCCGTCAGTCCTGACAATTGTCGGGGTCGCGTCCCCAGCTCCTCCGGATCAAGCCCGTCTCGATGCCTCGCACGGCCTCACCGCGAGCGCTTCCCTCGTCAACCGTCGGTCAGGGCGCTGCAAGCAGCGGTCCCTCGAGCAGCTCCATCAGACGCCCGAAATGCCCGTCCGACCGGGCAGGCGCATTCGGGTCCGAGGTGATGGCGACAGCCAGATCGCGTTCGGGATGCGCGGCGATGATCTGGCCGCCATAGCCGCGGGCGATGATGAAGCCGCTCTCGCTCAGGAACCAACCATAGCCGTAGTCGAGCCCTGACCAGGGTGAACGGGTACGGGGCCGGACCGAGGCCCGGATCCAGTCGGTCGAAACGACCTGCCGGCCCTCGAACCGTCCGCCGTCACGCATGAGAACGGCGATGCGCAGCATGGCGCGCGGCGTCAGCGCCATCTCGTTGCCACCGAAATAGAAGCCTTGCGGATCACGGGTCCAGGCGGGGATCTCAATGCCAAGCGGGCGGCCGAGAACCGCGCGCGCCTGCTCGAGCAGGCTGTCGCCCGTCGCAACCGCAAGGGCCGCGCCAAGGATATGGGTGGTGCCGGTGGAATAGATCATGCGCCCGCCCGGCGCGGCGACCATCGGCCGGCGCAGGGCGAAGGCAACCCAATTGCCGGAATTGACCCAGGCGCCGTAATTGCCGCCCGATGTCCCCTCAAGGCCGGCGCGCAACGTGACCAGATCCTCGATGGTCAGGTCCGCGGCACCGGGAGTCGCATCCGATGGAATGATCGAGGGCGCGACCGCACCCAGCGTCGCATCCACGCCGGCAATCGCTCCTTGCGAGATAGCACTGCCGGCAAGCAGCGCGACGATGCTTTTCGAACAGGACTTGATATTCGCGACCCGGTCGAGGCCGGGGCCGCGAAAGGCCTCCGCAAGGACGATATCCTCGCCCCGCTGCACCATGATCGCATGCAGCTGAGGCAGCTCTCCGGCGAGCGAACCCATATCGCTTGCGGTCTGAGCGGCCGCCCGACTGACGAGCGGGGCGGCCAGTGTGGTCAGAAGAGCGGTCGAAAAGGCCCGTCGGCTCAGCATTGGCAATCGTCCCTCGCGTTTACCGTGCAGGTGTCAGGCGGATCGAGCGCCAGCCATCTCGATCCAGATCAACTGCTGCCAGTCATCTCCGAGATCGTAGACATGGTTGAAACTGTCGTTGCGCCCGACGAATCCTGCAACCGGACCTCAGTATAGCCGAATGTGCAGGGTCCGGCGAAACCATCGTCCAGCAGGGCCGGATCGCCATAGCGCAACCCGCCGATGCGGAATTCGTGCAGATGGCTGTCGATCCAGCCGAACGCCGCCTGCAGGACCGGATGCAGACGGTCCAGCGTCCAGTCGGAGGGAGCGACCAGGCGCCCCTAAACTCCGGCAATGATCTCAGACGAGAAAGACTAACCGCGCAGCAGGGCGGGCAGGCTGCCGCTGGCCAGAACCGCACGCGCCAGATCCAGCATCGGGGGCAGCGGGTAGGTGTCCGAATTGCCGCGCGCCCTGCGGATATGGGACACCGCGCTGTCGAGTGTCGGGAACGTCCCGGGCGCGCGCAGATGCAGGTATATCGCCAGCACGATAACCGATCGCGACCGCCCGCCCCGGCAATTCACCAGCACATGCCCAGCGCGATGGGCGGGATAGTTCGGCTTGCCGGGGCTGGTCTGCGTGACCAACCCTTCCAGCGCCAGCACGGCGGCGGCGAGGTGGGCGGGCGTATTGCCCGCCCCGTCGATCAGGCCCACCTTGGCGCGGCGCATATGGGTGCCGTCGGACAGTTGCAGGGGCGCGACGTCGATGTTCAACGACACATTCAGCGAGGAGGTGATGCCTGCGGCCAGCAGCGCGGCGCCGTCGCTGGCGCCGGTCAGGTTGCCGACATAAAGGCGGCAGATCCGGCCCTGGGGCAGGACCAGGTCATGGACCGGGACAAGGATCGTGGTGTCGTTCTCGGCCCGCTCGCGGGTGGTTTCCTTGATCAGCATGGATTGGGCTTTCTTTTGTCGGGGGACAGATCCGGTCCGGTCGCCAGATCGGGGCCAGGGCCAGCGCAAGCTCAGGGGCATCGTCCAACGCCCCGAAGGCGGGAACCAGATGCCTCGCGCCGGTGATTTCGGCCAGCCAGATCTGGTCGCGGGCACGGGGATGCACGTTCCAGGGATGCCGGCTGGCGCGACCCTCGGCGATCAGCCCCGCCGCCGCACTGCCGGGGGCGACATGACCGGTGAAGATGACGCGCCAGCCTCGCGGATCGGCAATCAGGCATGACACCAGATCGCCGAGTCGCTCGGTATCTGCGGCAATGATCACATCGCCCTCGCGAGCCTCCGACGGGGTGGTGACGCTGCGCAGATCGGGCAACGCCCCCCGCAGCTCGGCCCGGACCTGCGGGCAGACAACCGGCGATAGGCCAAGGGCGGACAGTCGCAGCGCCATATCCGCGCCGCGCCCGAGGATAGGGACCGGCAGCACCGTGCCGGGGACAATGCTGTCCGCCAGCGCCGGCCCCTGCTCGGCCAACGCCTGATCGCGGTCGCCATAGGAAAGATCGGTGATCACCAGATCTGCCCGGGGCGGGGGATCGAAGGGCAGAAGCCCGGATTCCCGGCTCCAGTCGCCCATGTAAAGCGCGCCGCCCTCCTGCGGCAGATGCAGCCAGATGCCGCCGATAGCATGTCCGCTGCGCCCGACCAAGACAGGCAGGCCCAGCAATTGCGCAGGGCCTTGGAGCGGCAGGGCGCGGCAGGCTTCGGGCGGCAGATGCCGGCCCAGCAGTGGCAGGGCGTCGAAGGTGGCTCGGCTGGCAAAGACCGGCGGACAGCCCAGCCGCGGCCACAGGTCGATGGCCCCGACATGGTCGATATGCGCATGGGACAGGAAGATCGCATCGACCCGTCCGATGCCGTCCATATCCGGGCGCTGGCCCGGTGTCGGCCCCTCGCCCAGGTCCAGCAGGATGCGCCGCCCGGCGATCTCCAGCAGGAAGGCCGCCGGGGATTTGCCGCCCAACCCGCTGAATGCCGTCAGAACTGCCATGGCAACACGCCTTTCGGCAGAAAGCGCGACAGCGCCGTCGACAGCAGCATCAGCGCCAGCACGCCAAGGATCATCAGGCACCCAACGGCGGCGGCAAGGGTCGAGGCCCCGCCTTCCTCGAGGAAGATGATCATCGGCCCGATGGTGCGGGTGCCCGAGGAGATCAGCAGGATCGAGGTCTGGATCTCGTTGATCGCGGTCATGAAGACGATTACAGCGGCGGCGATGGCGGTCGGGGCGATCAGCGGCCAGATCACGTCGCGCATCCGGCGCAGGAAGCCCGCGCCCGCGACCCGGGCGGCCTCTTCCAGCGCGCGGTCGATCTGGGCATAGCCCGACAGCACCGGGCGCAGCGCCAGCGCAAAGAAGCCCGCGACATAGGCCGCCAGGATGATCCAGGGCGTGCCATAGATCGAAACCCCGATCCCCGGCAACGGCCGCAGGAACAGCAGGATCATCGCGACGCCGAGGGTGATGCCGGGCAGGGTATAGGCGGCCTCGGACCCGAAATGCAGCAGCCGCACCAAGGGCCCGCGCCGCCACGTCAGGAAATAGCCAAGGAAAACCGAGGCCAGCATCAGAAAGCCCATGGTGACCAGCGTCAGCCACAGCGAGGTGACGAAGGCATCGCGCAGTGACACTTGCTGGAACAGCGCCGAGACGTAGTTCTTCAGCGTCATCGTCTCTGCCGTCAGCGGCAGGCCGTAGGCGGTGACCAGCGACGTCTGCATCAGCGCCGACAGCGGCAGCAGCAGCGAGACGACGAGATAGGTCCAGAGCAGCGCTGCGATCACGGCTCCGCTTCGTCCCAGCGGCAGCATCAGGGGCCGGCTGCCCAGATCGACGCGGGTATCGCTGCGATCGCGCGCGGCCAGCAGCACGCCCGCCACGGTCAGCGCGGTCAGCACCAGGGACAATGCCGCCATGTTCGGCAGGGCGCTTGGCCCCAGCCCGTTGATCTGCTGATAGATCTGGGTGATCAGCGTCGGCACCCGCGCGGGAATGCCCAGCATGGCCTGAATGCCGAAATTCCCGATGGCCGAGACGAAGGCAAGGCTGGCCGCCGCCACCATGCCGCCGCGCGCCAGGGGCAGGATCACGGTCAGCAGCACCCGGCCCGGCCTGGCGCCGGCTGCCCGCGCCGCCTCGGCCAGGTCCAGCGGAATGCGGCGCAGGCTGGCCTGCATCGCCAGATAGACCAGCGGGGCATTGTAGATCCCCAGCAGCAGGATGATCCCGGCCTTGGAATACAGGGGATGCCGCGTGCCCGCCTCCATAGACAGGCCAAGAAGGCCCAGTACCGGGCTTGAGGGCGAGAAGGCCTGGATCCAGGCCATGGCCGTCACCTGCGGCGGGATCATCAGCGGCAGCACGAAGGCAAAGACCAGCGCCGATTTGCCGCGCAGATCGGTCTGCACCATGATGACCGCGAAGATCGTCCCGACCAGCACGGAAACGAGGGTCGAGGCCAGCGAGATCTGGACGGTGTTCCAGATCGCGGCCCCGGTCTGCGGGCGCGAGAACAGCTTTGCCAGCCGCTCGACCGCCAGCCCGCCGTCATCGAACAGCGCCGCCTGCGCCAGCCGCAGCATCGGCGCGACGGACACTGACAGGATCAGCACGGTCAGCGGGGCCAGCACAATGCTTTCCGAGGAAAGCCGGAAAAGGGGCGCGCGCGGCGCCCCCTTGCTTTGCGGAATGACGGTCATTCCCGGTCAGCCGCCGAAGATTTCGGTGAACCTGGCGCGGGCCTCGGCATCCTCGGCCACCGCGCGGTCGGCATCCAGCGGCATCAGCTTGATCTCGGACAGCGCCGGCATCCCCTCGGGCGAGGCGACCTTGGGGTCGACCGGCATGTAGCCCTGTTCGGCGGCCAGTTTCTGGCCCTCTTCCGACAGCACGAAGCTGACGAAAGTCTGGGCCGCTTCGACCTGATCGGTGCCGGCGAGGATCGCCACCGGCTCGGTGAAGAAGGTGGCGCCTTCGGCCGGATAGACGAATTCCACCGGCGAGCCCGCCTTCTTGGCGCGCAGCACATCGGCATCGATGTTGACGCCATATTTCACCTGGCCCCCGGCCACGGCCTTGAGCACCGGGCCATTGCCACCCTCGGGCACCACGCCAAGCGCATTCAGACGCTCGTAATGGTCCCAGCCCTGGCTGGCATCCTGCAGCAGCGAATGCATGTGGACCAGCGCGGCGCCGGAATAAAGCGGGCTCGGGGCGACGATCTGGCCGGCATTGGCATCCTGGAACAGGTCCGCCCAACCCGCGACGGGCGCGGCGATCTTGGTGTTGTAGACGATGCCGGTGGACGAGATCTTGGTGCCGAAGAAGGTCTTGTCGGCATCGTACATCAGCGGGTCGATGCCTTCGACCGGCGCTTCGGGCCAGGCCAGCAGCAGGCCCTGGCTTTTCAGAGTGCCCAGATTGATGCTGTCGGCAACGAGCAGCACATCGGCCTTGATGCCACCGGCCTGCTGCTCGGCGGTCAGGATGTTCATCAGCTGCGAGGTGCCGTTGCGCATCCATTCCACGGTGATGTCGGGATGCCTGGCCATGAAGGCATCGACGGTCTGCTGCGCGATTTCCGGCGATTGCGAAGTGTAGAGCGTCAGCGTGGTCTGCGCCGACACCGCGGTCGCGGACAGCATCAGGGCAAGGGTGGTGACAGTCAGGCGCATTGGAATTGCTCCGTGAGATGCGAGGAGGAAGGGATCGGTGCCGCGCCGGGAGCGGGGGCGCCGGGAAGCGGGATGGCCCAGAGGTCGCGGAACGCCAGATCGAGGCGTGCGCCCGGTTCGGGCGGCGTGGCCGTGTCGGGCAGCACCATGGGCAGCCGGAGGGACGGGTCCGTCTCGGGGCGCAGTTCGTAGGACCAGCTGCCGCCGCGATAGCTGCGGGCGGTGACACGGGCGGGGATGCCGGCCTCGCCCGGATGGACGGGCTGGATATCGGCGGGATGGGTGGAGGCCATGGCCAATGGCCGTGCGGTTTCCCCGGCATGGCAGCGCAGCCGGACGCGCGTTCCCAGAAGATCGGCCATGGCAAGCCCGTTCCCCATGGGGCGCAGGCCCTCGACCGGCAGCACCAGCCCGCCCCCGATGAAACCGGCCACCGTGGCGTCGGCAGGTTCGCGATACAGTTGCCGGGGGCTGGCGCATTGCAGCAGGCGGCCCTTGTCCATCACCGCGATGCGGTCGGCCAGGGCCATCGCCTCGGATTGGTCATGGGTGATATAGACCAGCGTCGCCCCGCTTTCGCGGTGGAAGCGGTGGAACTCGTCTTCCATCGTGGCGCGCAGATGCACATCCAGGTTGGCCAGCGGCTCATCTAGCAGCACCAGATCCGAACCGGCGGCCAGGCAGCGCGCCAGCGCGACCCGCTGGCGTTGCCCGCCCGACAGATCCGCCGGGCGACGGCCGGCAAAGGGCGCCAGGTTGACGGTGTCCAGCGCCCGGGCCACCCTGGCCTCGCGTTCGGCCCGGGGCAGGCGCGCCACCTTCAGCGCATAGCCGACATTTTCCGCCACCGACATATGCGGCCACAGCGCGTAGTTCTGGAACACGATGCCGATGCCGCGCCCTTCGGGCGGCACCATGACATTTCCACCCGCCACCTGCCGGTCGCCCAGGGTGATCGTGCCTTCATCGGGACGGTCAAAGCCTGCAACCAGCCGCAGCAGCGTGCTCTTGCCGCAGCCCGAGGGGCCAAGCACGGCCACGAATTCGCCCACCGCGATGTCGAGGTCGATACCCGACAGAACCCTGGTCTCGCCATAGCTCTTGCCGATGTTCGACAGCCGCAAACCCGTCATGCCGCGCTGTCCCTTTCCTGTCATTTCCGGCGCGACTGATGCAGCGGCGGCATGACATGAGCGTGGCCGTTCTGTAAAATCTTGATGAACCTTGCGGTTCGGATGCACGATGCTGGCGCATTCAGCCAGCCACTGCCTTGCCGACGCTGGGGAGAAGATCGGATGGTCTCATACGTTGCACTGCTGCGCGCCGTGAATGTCGGCGGAACAGGCAAGCTGCCGATGACGGAGTTGAAGGCGATGTGCGCCGCCGAGGGTTTCGGCAAGGTCCGCACCTATATCGCCAGCGGCAATGTCGTATTCTCGTCCGACCGGCCCGCGTTGGAGGTCAAGCGGGCGCTTGAGAAACGTCTGGAAGACCATGCCGGCAAGCCGGTCGGCGTCATCCTGCGCACCGCGAAAGAGATGGCGGACGTTCTCAAGGCGAACCCGTTTCCTGACGCCCCGCCCAGCGGGACTGTCGCCATATTTCTGGACAGCCCGCCACCCGCCGGCACGCTCGAAACGATGAAGCACCGGAAGGACGAAGAGGTTCGGCTGGGCAAGCGGGAAATCTATGTGGCTTATGGCGCGGCGGGCATGGGCCGCTCGAAGCTGGCGATTCCCGCAGCCGCGGATGGCACCGCTCGCAACATGAATACCATCGCAAAACTCGCCGAACTTGCGGCTTCGATATAAGATGCCCGGACCAGCCGCCAACGACGGAACAGGCTCGGGCCTCCCTGTCCGCCGCTTTCCGGTGCCGGGGCCGGCCGATGCCTGCACGTCGTCGCTTCGGGGCCGATCGCGAAGGCGCGGATCGGCAGTGGTCGCTCAGGTCAGTGAATGACCTGTTGCAGGAACTCACGCGCGCGCGGGCTTTGCGGGTTGGTGAAGAAAGCGCCGGGCGCCGCTTCCTCGATCTTTTCACCGCGATCCATGAAGATCACCCGGTCGGCGACCTGCCGCGCGAAGCCCATCTCATGCGTGACGCAAAGCATGGTCATGCCCTCTTCGGCCAGTTCCACCATGGTGTCGAGCACCTCCTTGACCATCTCGGGGTCCAGCGCCGAGGTCGGCTCGTCGAAAAGCATCACCCGCGGCTGCATGCACAGCGCCCGCGCGATGGCGACGCGCTGCTGCTGGCCGCCGGAAAGCTGGCCGGGATATTTTCCGGCCTGGTCGGGAATGCGCACCTTGGTCAGGTAATGCATGGCGCGCTCTTCCGCCTCGGCCTTGCCCAGGCCGCGCGACTTGCGCGGGGCGATGGTGCAGTTTTCCAGGATGGTCATATGCGGGAACAGGTTGAAGCTCTGAAAGACCATGCCGACCTCGCGGCGAATGGCGGCGACATCCTTGGTGTCCCCGGTCAGGCGGTGGCCGTCGACCAGGATTTTGATCCACCCCCATGATCTCTGTGTGAGCTGAGTGGGTCGGCGGCCTCTCCCGCGGCATTCTCCGTTCGAGGGTTGCACCAGATTGGCTGGCGCCGAGCCTCAAGAATGGGGGAGAGACCACATGGAGAATAACACGTTTATCGGGCTGGACGTCCATAAGGCGTCGATCTCTGTCGCCGTTGCGCGTGGTGAGCGAGGAGGTGAGGTTCGGCATTGGGGCATCACCCGAAATCCGCAGCACGACAGTGCCGAAAAGGTCGTTGAAAGCTTCAACCTTCGACATTGTTCTATCTCCCGTTATTCGGATCATTGAATGCTCACTCCACCTCGACCATGAGGTCCTTCGCGTCGATCTGCTCTCCCGGCCGGACGTGGAGGGTCTTGATCAGGCCTTCTCTGTCGGCGTGGATGGCGGTTTCCATCTTCATGGCCTCGATGGTCAGCAGCAGGTCGCCGGGGTTGACCTTTTGCCCCTGGGTGACCGCGACCGAGGCGACGACGCCGGGCATCGGGGCGCCGAGATGGCCCTCGTTCGCCGGGTCGGCCTTGGGTCGCGAGGTGGTCTGCGATTTGACCAGACGGTTCGGCACCCGGATTACCCGGGGCTGGCCGTTCAGTTCGAAAAAGACTTTGACTTCGCCCTGTTCGTCAGTCTCGCCAATGGCTTGCAGGCGGATTTCCAGCGTCTTGCCGGGATCGATCTCGGCCTCGATCTCTTCGCCGGGTTCCATCCCATAGAAGAAGGTCCGCGTCGGCAGGGCCCGCACCGGGCCGTATTGCCGGTGACGGCCCATGTAGTCGAGAAAGACCTTGGGATACATCAGGTAACCGTTCAGGTCCTCATCATCGACATGCTTGCCCTCTAGCTGACGGCTCAGATCGGCGCGCGTCGCCTCCAGATCCACGGGCGGCATCGCCGCGCCCGGGCGGGCGGTCAGCGGGGCCT
>NZ_JAFL01000024.1:0-50190 GCF_019633685.1 Paracoccus sp. J56 | reverse complement strand
CGAACGGTCCGCCTCCAGCCAGCCCTCGATGATCGGGATGAAAGGATCAAGCTTTGGCCGCCTGACCTCGGCCGTCCGTCGGTAGCCCGGTGGCACCGAGAAGGTCATCATCTTCGCAACCGTGTCACGCGAGATGTTGAACACCCGCGCCGCTTCCCGCTGGCTCATGCCTTCCGCGCAAGCCTGGCGAACTCTCAGATATAGGTCCACGCTGTAAATCCTCACGCCCTCCCTGCCGCCGCAGAAAGGGAATAGGTGGACGACTTTTACGCCGCCCGCAGCAGCACCAAGCCACCGCTACCGTGGACGAATTTCCCACCGCCGTTCTCACGACAGGTCGGCTCACGAACAATGTTCGGTTAGATTCGCTACTGGTGAACCCATCAGAGGTTACGCGCGCTCTCTCTGGTTTCGAGCCAAATGGCTATTCCAAAAGCGAGGTGAGGCGCTGCCTATGCGTCAACGCAGCAACACTACAATATCTGATTGCACAGCGTGTGATCGAGGTCGGGCGGATGCGCCACAGCGCGACTCGGGTGACCCGCGAGTATGTCACTACGGCCTCGTTGGAGGCATTCAAGGTCGAGTTTTTCACTGCGGGGATGTATGCCCGCGAACAGAATCTCACGAGCCAATGTGCCGCACAAACGTTGCGTGAATGTGGGCTGAAGCCGATCACAGAGAAGATCGGCATCCGGAAAATCTATCGCCGCCGAGATGCTCTGGCGACGGGGTCATTCTGTGACCATCATGACTTGCCCTGCACGGAGTAGGTCAGAATTGGGTACAGTGACGGATCGTCAGCTAAGCCGGACATTTTTGCCATTGGCTCGGTTGCCGAATATGCTGCGTTCAAAGTCGAATTGCCGTCTCCTCTTTCGCAGTGCGGATCACCATCATGGTGAAAAAACGTGCAATGTTGGTTTTGTCTTGGAACAGCCTGTCGCAAAGTGCGTCGAACTCTTCCATGTCGCGAAGACGTAGCATCAAGACGACGTCCGTCTCGCCTGTGACGGCATAGGCTTGTGATACGGCCTCTTCGGCACTCGCCAGATCCAGAAAGCGGCGCATGTGCTGCTCTCCGTGAAGCTTCAGCTCGACCGTGACCAGCGCCTTCAGCGCCCGTCCGGTCTTGGACGGGTTCAGGATCGCGACAATACGGTCGATGATGCCCGTCTTGTGCAGTCGACGGACCCGACGCAAGCAGCTTGATGGCGACAATCCGACTTCGTCGGCCATATCCACATTCGTTCTAGACGCGTCACGCTGCAAAAGGTTCAGAAGCTTTCGGTCTATCCGATCCATCCGCATTTCTCCTTTCAGAATGAGAATGCAATAAAATTGCATAAATGCGCAATATTTGACCATTTATGCGATCAGGTCGGGGTAGACTTCAGGGGCAATGTCACAGGAGCCCTCTGATGTCAGTCCGCATAGTCGCTGCGCACAAGATTATGGAAACGCTAGAGATATATTGGGTGCTCGCCCGTATTATGGTTCCCATCACGATTATGACGGAGCTATTGTCGCGGTGGGGAGTGATCGAGGCGGTTGCCCCTGCATTTGCGCCGGCGATGAGCCTCGTCGGACTGCCGGCGGAGTTGGGACTCGCATGGCTAAGCGGGATGCTGGTCGGGATATGGGGTGCCGTTCCCCTGATCTTCGTTCTGGTCCCGGTGGGTTCGCTGAGCGTGGCCGACATCACGGTTTTCTCGGCCCTGCTTCTGTTTGCGCATGGCCTGCCGATCGAGCAGAAGATCATCCAGAAGGCTGGGCCCGGGATCATCACGACAACGCTTCTTCGTGTCTTGGGCGGCGTGTTCTATGCGTTTCTGCTGCATCGTCTGCTTAGCGCCACGGGTTGGTTGGCGTCGCCGGTGAACCCGACCTGGATTCCGATAAGCGCCACCCCAGACTGGACAGGATTCTTCGTAGGCCTCTTGGAGACGATGGTCTCGATGCTCGTCATCCTCTTGGTCTTGTCGTTCGGGCTGGAGGTGCTGCGGATCACAGGGCTCTTGAAACTCATAATGAAGGCGCTAATGCCGGTGTTGCGGCTTGCTGGAATTCGGGGCGAGGCCGGTCACTTCACCGCGGTCGGTCTGTTCCTGGGAATATCCTATGGCGGAGGTCTGTTGATCCGCGAGGCGTGGTCAGGGTCGGTATCGCCGCGTCAGGTCTTTGTCTCATGCGTTTTCATGGGATTCGCGCATAGCGTCATCGAGGACACCCTGATCGTCGTGGCACTTGGCGCCGATCTTGGAATTGTCCTTGGCGGCCGGATCGCTTTCGCCGTGGTCGCGACCGCTGCGGTTGCCAGATTCCTTCGAACCGTCTCAGATGAGACCTTCTTCACGTGGGCGTTCCGGGCACCAAACCCGCAGGCGGTCAGCCGATGATGACGCGTTTTGTAATGACTGCTCTGGGCTCTTCGCGTCGATCCGCAACCCTAAGGGATAGTTTGGTTGCGCTGCTCAAAGGTTCAAGCCGCGGTCCGCAGAGGACGCCTTTGCTGGCCGAAGAGGAAGGATAGTGTCCAAAAGGGACGACTATCGTGGCAATCCACACAAAGAAAAATTGGTCGGAGCGAGAGGATTCGAACCTCCGACCCCCTGCTCCCGAAGCAGGTGCGCTACCAGGCTGCGCTACGCTCCGACCGTGAGGGGCAGGTATCCCCTGAAGCAGCGGAATGCAAGGGGGAATCTTGCGAACCCATCGCAGAAAACGGCGCGTACCAGAGATCAGCCACGTTCGCGCATCAGGCGCTGCAACAGGCTCCAGCGCGGGGCGGTCACCGTCTCGCTGCCAAAGCGCGCCCGCGTTGCCGGACGCAGACGTGAACCGCCCAGACGCTCGCGCATCAGGATGTAAAGCCCAGAGGCAATGATCAGACCCGCCCCCAGGATGGTGGGACCATCCGGGCGCTCTCCGAACAGGTACCAGCCATAGCCGACAGCCCAGAGCATCTGCGAATATTGCATGGGCGCGACATTGGTCGCCTCGCCCGCCTGATAAGCGAGAATCAGCAGGAAACCCGCTGCAAGCCCCAGCGCCGCGATCACGCCGGTCAGCACCAGATCCCCAAATTCCAGCGGGCGATAGGCAAAGCCAAGCGAGGCTCCGGTCAGAAGAAAGTTCCCGATCATCGGCCATAAAAGCAGGATCACCGTCCGCTCGGACCGGCCGAGACGCCGCACGGCAATGGCCGACAGCGCGGTCGCCGTCGCCCCCATCAGCGCCGCCAGATGTCCCAGACCCAAGGGTGTCACCCCAGGGCGCAGGACGATCAGAACCCCGCCCAGCCCGGCGCAGACGGCAAGCCAGCGGTGCAACCCGACCCGTTCCCCCAGCAGCGGGACCGAAAGGACGGTCACCAGCAAGGGCGCAGCAAAAAGGATGGAGTAGACCTGCGCCAGCGGCAGGACGGAAAAGGCATAGAACCCGCCGATCCCCGAGGCGACGATGCAGAACGACCGCAGCCCGACCCAGAACGGGTTGCGCGGCCGCAGGGTACCATGCGTCGGGTCCCGCAGCAGCAGGACCGCCAGCGGAGGAAAGGATAATAGCGCCGAGAAGAACAGGATCTGCAGCGCCGGATATGTGGCACCCAGATGTTTGATGATCACGTCATGGGTCGAATAAAGCCCCATAGACAGAAGGGCGAGCAACGCGCCCTTGATATTGCCCGCCGCCATGTCTCTCCCCGACGGTTCACGTGATCGGACGCGCCCGGCGAACCGGGCGCGGGTCCTGGATCAGAGCGCCGAAAGCGCCGCGACGATATGGTCGCCCATCTCGGATGTGGACACCGGCTTGCCGCCTTCGGCGCCCATCAGATCGCCGGTGCGCACGCCATCGGCCAGCACCTTCTCGACCGCTTTTTCCAGCAGGTCGGCCTCGGCTCCAAGGTCAAAGGAGTAGCGCAGGCACATGGCAAAGCTCAGGATACAGGCGATCGGGTTCGCCTTGCCTTGCCCCGCGATATCGGGGGCCGAGCCGTGAACCGGCTCATACATCGCCTTGGGCCGGCCATTGGCCATCGGCGCGCCAAGGCTGGCCGAGGGCAGCATGCCCAGACTGCCGGTCAGCATCGCCGCCGCATCCGAAAGAATGTCACCAAAAAGGTTGTCGGTCACGATCACATCGAACTGGCGCGGGTTGCGTACCAGCTGCATGGCGCCGTTGTCAGCATACATATGCGACAGCTCGACATCGGGATATTCGTTGTCATGCACCCATTGCACTTCTTCGCGCCACAGGATGCCAGATTCCATCACGTTGGCCTTTTCCATCGAGCAGACGCGGCCTGCGCGTTTACGGGCCAGCTCAAAGGCCGAGCGCGCGACGCGGCGTATCTCGCCGCTGGTATATCGCTGGGTGTTGACGCCGACGCGGCCGCCTTCGTTGCCGGGGGTGTCGTCCGCCGAAATTCCGCGCGGCTCGCCGAAATAAACACCCGAGGTCAGTTCACGCACGATCAGAATATCGAGACCGGCAACCACCTCGCGCTTGAGAGAGCTGAAATCGGCCAGGGCGTCAAAACACTGCGCCGGACGCAGGTTGGCAAAAAGGTCCATCTCTTTGCGCAGACGCAAAAGACCGCGCTCGGGCTTCACGCTGAAATCGAGGTTGTCGTACTTCGGTCCGCCGACCGCGCCCAGCAGCACGGCATCAACCGCCTGTGCTTTGG
Source organism: Paracoccus sp. J56 (assembly GCF_019633685.1). NCBI lineage: Bacteria > Pseudomonadati > Pseudomonadota > Alphaproteobacteria > Rhodobacterales > Paracoccaceae > Paracoccus > Paracoccus sp. J56. Next base: position 45,500 of record NZ_JAFL01000024.1, on the reverse strand, counting down.
CCATCGTCTCATCCGCAAGGGGTTTGCCGTGTTTGTCGTAAGCCGCGCCGCCGACCAGATCCTCGCTGACGTCAATGGACAGGCCGCGGTTCTTTTCGAACCAGCCAATGACCTTGCGGACCTCGGCCATGACCTCGGGGCCAATGCCGTCGCCGGGCAGGATCAGCAGGGAATAGGTCGTCATCGCAGGCATCCTCATATGCTTATGACACTTGCTGCCCCGCCTAGCCCTGCGGCCTGCCTGCGTCAAGTTCACGGCGAATTGGGTTGCGCCCGACAGACGGATCGGGCGGGATGGGCGGGCAAACCGAATGCCCAGCACAAGCAAGGGAGCAATTCATGAAGGCACTCGCGGCTTTGGCCGGCGCACTGGCCCTGCTGTCCGGCGCGGCACTGGCAGACGGGGGCATCACCGTAAAGCTTCCCGACGTTTCAAACCTGTCCGAAAACGAGGCGAAATCCCTGATCGCTGAACTGGCGAATGTGAATGTCATCACCTCGAATTGCGCCGATTATTCGATCACCGACGGGGAATGGACCCTGATCACCGGCACTGGCGACCTGCTGGCGGCACAGTTGGGGCTGGACGCCTCGGCCTATGACAAAACCTATTACGGGCCGGCCTTTAAGCTGCTGGACGATCCGGCGGCCTGCGACCGCATCGGGCCCACGGCCAAACCGCTGATCCAACGGCTGATCGGCATGGGCGGCGGCACGACGCCGCTGACCCAGTCGCAATGACGCGTACCGCAGCGCAGGCGGGCTTGCCCGCGCCCGCTTCGCGCCCTAGCCTGCGGTCATGACCGCCGATCCAACCTACAGGGGATTCGCGCTGGACGCCGAAACGGCGCTGGCGCTTCTGCAATGGCAGGCCGAGCTGGGCGCGGACGAGCCATGTCTTGATGCGCCGCTCGACCGTTATGCCTTGTCCGACCGGACCGAGACCCCCTCGGCCGCGCCTGCCGCTGCGCCGCCCGCCCGCTCTGCAGCCACGCCCCGCGATGAGGGCGAAAATCTGGTTGCGCAGGCCGAGGCCATGGCAGCCAGCGCCACCACGCTGGCCGAGCTTGCCGCCGCACAAGAGACCTTTGACGGGATCGAGCTGAAAAAGGGCGCACGCAATTTCTGCTTCTCGGACGGCAACCCCGGCGCGCGGGTGATGATCATCGGCGAAGCTCCGGGCGAGGAAGAGGACCGGCAGGGTCGTCCCTTCGTTGGCCGCGCTGGCCAGTTGCTGGACCAGATGTTCGGGGCAATCGGACTGTCGCGGACAGCGGTTGATGCCGAAAAGGCGCTTTACATCACCAATGTCCTGACCTGGAGACCACCGGGAAACCGCCGCCCCGAACCGGCCGAGATCGCCATGATGATGCCCTTTCTGACCCGGCACGTCGAACTGGTGCAACCACAGCTGCTGGTGCTGATGGGCAATACGCCCTGCATCGCGGCGCTGAACCGGCAGGGCATCCTGAAGCTGCGCGGCACCTGGACGACCGCCTTTGGCCTGCCCGCGCTGCCGATGGCCCATCCGGCCTATCTGCTGCGCACGCCCCTGGCCAAACGCGAGGCATGGGCGGACCTGTTGTCGCTGTCCGCGCGGCTTGAGGACCTGGCTGGCTGAGCATAACCAGGCCAAAGTCGCCCCTCTCCCGCAGCAGGAGCATCGACACATGTATCGTATCACTTTGGAATGTCATGGTGTTCCCGCCGCTGCGGGGCCCGGGGCAGCGGGCGACATCACCCAAGAGTTCCGTAGCAACTATCCGCATGAGCACAACGTCGTCTGCACATTCGCGGACGGCGTGCTAAGATTGATCGCCGAGAACGATTACGACCCTGAAGGGCTGAACCTGATCGACGAATTCAGCGATAATATTTGCGCGTATATCGCACCATTCGACGGCAGCATCAAACTGGTCAGCGTCGAAGCTCTTAGCTGAAGCCGCCGGTAAGGGTTAGTCCGCGACCCCGCGGCAGCCCCGGAACTCGACCGCATCATCGGGGCCGATCAGAGTCAGCCTCAGCGTGGCGGGGTCCAGTGCAAAGGGTTTGCCCGAGGCAGCGACGAAATCGGCCTGCGCCGTCAGCCGCCCATCCTTTCCGCCAATTTCAGGGGTCGAGACCCAGACCTCGTCGTCCGTCAGCTCCATCGCGACCTTGTCGCCGCGGGCGCTGTCCTCGGCTGGCAGGGTGGCAGTGACCTGCATGCCGTCGCGGATCTCGACAATGCGGCAGTCGGGCTGCCGGTCCGAGATCTCGGGGCGCATTTCCATGGCCTGTTTGATCAGCGGATCGGGGGTCGCGGCGGGGGCACCTGCCTGCAACTTGACCTGTGCAGGCACGCAAATGTCCTGACAGATGCCGAAATCGACCTCGGCCATCGGCTCAACCGGGGCGCCGGGGCGGGCGGGGGTGATCTCGATCGGCAAGATCAGCTCTTCCCGATAGCCCAGCGTACGCTCTCCCTCGGATTCGATCACCTCGGGACGGGGCCAAAGCAACCGGACCTCGCCCAGATTTTGCGAACCAGCCCAGTCAAAGCGCGGCGGCACGCCAGCATCGCCGGGGCTGCGCCAATAGGTCTTCCAGCCCGGCTCAAGCCGCAGATGCAAAGCGGTGATGCGATTGCCTTCGGGCGTGACCCAGCCGGGCATCATCTCGGCCGAGACAAGCCCGGGCGGCAGGTCCTGTGCCATGGCCGGCGCGACGGTCAGAAAAAGCAGGGCGATCATCCTCATGGCGTCGTTTTAGCCGTCCCCTTGCCCGGGCGTGAAGTCACAATGACGGCAATCTCTTGCGAAAACATGTCGCAAGGCCGATCTTGAGAGGAAACAAACAACAAACACGGAGCAGATCATGGATAAATCCAGCAACCTGACCGGCAAGATGCTGATCGCCATGCCCGGCATGCGCGATCCGCGCTTTGAGCAGTCGGTGATCCTGATCTGCGCCCATTCCGAGGAAGGCGCCATGGGGCTGGTCGTCAACCGCCCGCTGCCCGAGATCGGCTTTTCCGACCTTCTGGAACAGCTTGGCATTCAGGCTGATGAAAACGCGGTGGATATTCCCGTCCGCTTTGGCGGCCCGGTCGAGCCGGGGCGCGGATTCGTGTTGCATCGCGTGCCCCGCGACATCGACCTGGCCGAAAACCGCATGCGCATCACCGACGATCTTGCCATGTCCACCACGCGCGACATCCTCGAAGATTACGCTCACGGGCACGGCCCGCAACCGGCGGTGCTGGCGCTTGGCTATGCCGGATGGGGGCCGGGGCAGCTTGATTCCGAGATCCGCCAGAACGGCTGGCTGACCTCGGACCGGGGGGATGAGATCATCTTTGGCACCGACAATTCCGGCAAATGGCGCGCGGCGATGAAGTCGCTGGGGATTGACCCCCTGATGCTGTCGCCCGACGCCGGCCACGCCTGACGAGCTAGGCCGGATCGGACATTCACCGCATCCGGGGCATAGCGGCAACGAGATAAACGAAGCCCCGGAAGGTGAACGGCTCTTCGGTCGTATCGAGTGGCGAAGCGGCGGAAGTGCTTCATCTGGCTGAAGCAACGTCCGATGTGGTTGCGATGCGCACAGGCGCGCTCATCGTGCGGAATGATGATTTTACGCAAGCCGTTTGACGGGATGACCGCTTCGGCTCCGATGCTGGCAATGATTTGCCGCCAGGCGTTGCTGTAGGCTTTATCGGCCAGCACGACATCACCGCTCTGTCCCTGCGGAAGGGACGAGGCCTGCGTAATCTCGCCGACCTGGCCGGCCGTTATGATGAACCGCAACGGTCTGCCCAGAGCATCGGCCAGCATGTGGATCCTGATGGTCAGCCCGCCTCGGGAACGCCCCGGCGCCTGATCCCTGCCCCCCTTTCCAGATGCCGCCTGCTGATGAACACGCACAATCGCGCAGTCGATCATCAGATACTGATGCCGTCAGCGTCTCGAAGACCTGCACCCGAATACCGGCATGGCGCCAGCGGCTGAAGCGCTTATGCACCGTCGTCCATTTGCCGTAGCGGTCCGGCAGGTCGCGCCAATGGGTGCCAAAGCGCAAAACCCACGGCCAGCCATTGATGAATATCCGGCTGTCAGCCCCGGTCCGGCCGGGATCGCCAGCTTTGCCAGCAAGCAGCGATGCGATCCTGTCCCACTGTCCGTCGCTCAGCTCATATCGTTTCGTCTCCGCTTCACAGGCCTCCGTGCTCAACACGGAGGCCTGTGAAGCACTCATCAGCCGATTTATGAACCTTGAATGGCGATCAGGTCTAGCGCGGTGCCGCGGCGCGGCGCAGGCGATCATTGATCGCCGCGCCCAACCCATGCTCGGGCACCGGCGCGACGGCAAGAGGGCGGCCTGCCTCATCCGCGCGGCGCAAAAGATCGAAAAGCCGTGCGGCCGCCTCGGTCAGATCACCGCTTTCGCTTAGCGTCATCTCGCCCGTTACTGACCCGAAGCCGATCAAAAGCTCACCCGGCAAGGCCTTGTCGGCGTTCAGCCGCAGGCTGGCGCGCGGGGCATAATGGCTGGTCAGTTGCCCCGGCGCATTCGGCGCATCGGGATTGGCGACGGGGTGCAACAGGGGCTGACCCAGCACGGCCTCGATCTCTTCGGCGGCAACGCCTCCGGGGCGCAGCAGGGCCGCGCGGCCTTCGGTCCAGCCAACGATGGTCGATTCGACTCCCACCGGACAGGCCCCGGCATCCAGCACCGCCGCGATACGCCCGCCAAGCCCGGTGTCAGGATCAGCGACATGTGCCGCCGTGGTCGGGCTGACCCGGCCCGAGGGATTGGCAGAGGGCGCGGCCAAGGGTCCGTCAAACGTACGCAACAGCTCTTGCGCCGCTGGATGGGCGGGCACGCGAATCGCCACGGTGCTGAGCCCTGCCGTGACAAGCGAGGCGATGCCCGAATCTTCGCGCAGCGGCAGCACCAGCGTCAGCGCGCCCGGCCAGAACCTGTGCGCCAACGCCAGTGCCTCGGGTCCAAGGACCGCGATACGTCCGGCCGCAGCAAGATCCGGCAGATGGACGATCAGCGGATTAAAGGACGGACGGCCCTTGGCCTCATAAATACGCGCAACGGCAAGGGGGTTGCGCGCATCGCCGGCAAGGCCATAGACCGTCTCGGTCGGGATGGCGACCAGTTCGCCCCGCGCCAGCAGTTCGGCCGCGGCGCGCAGCCCCCGAAGGTCATGACCTAGTATCTCGGTATGCATTCGTTACGTCGGGTTGTGGTTGATGGGCGTGGGCCCACAAATATGATCGAGACCCAAAGGATCAGTTACGCGCCGCAACAGGGTTTGCCAAGGCGCCAGAGGGAGACAGCGCGGATGGCCTATCAAGCCCCGGTCGAACAGATCGAGTTCATCCTGAACAGGATCGTGTCCTTTCCGGACCTGTCCGCCACCACACGCTTTGCCGAAGCAACAGCCGAGACCGCGACCGCGATCCTGACCGAGGCGGGCAAGCTTGCGACCGAGGTAATCGCACCGGTGAACCGCGCGGGCGACCTGACCCCTGCCCGGCTTGAAAACGGCAAGCTGCGCTCTTCGCCCGGCTATGCCGAGGCATTTCGCGCGCTGGCCGAGGGCGGCTGGATCGGCCTTGCCGCCAACCCCGAATATGGCGGCATGGGCCTGCCGCAATCGCTGAACATGGCGGTAAACGAGATGGTCGCTTCGGGCTGTCTTGCGCTGCAACTGAACCCGCTGCTGACGCAGGGCCAGATCGAGGCGCTGGAACACCACGGCAGTGATGAGCTTAAGGCGCTTTACCTGCCGCGGCTGATCTCGGGCGAATGGTCGGGAACGATGAACCTGACCGAGCCTCAGGCCGGTTCGGATGTTGGCGCCCTGACCACCCGCGCCGAACGCGCCGAAGACGGCACCTATCGTATCACCGGGCAAAAAATCTTTATCACCTGGGGCGACAGCGATGTGACCGAGAATGTCTGCCACCTGGTCCTTGCCCGACTGCCCGACGGCGGGCCGGGTACACGCGGCATCAGCCTGTTCATGGTACCGAAACTCATCCCCGACGAAAACGGCAATCCGGGCGTTGCGAACGATCTGCGCACCGTCAGCCTTGAACACAAGCTGGGCATCCACGGCAGCCCGACCTGCGTGATGAGCTTTGAGGGCGCGAAAGGCTGGCTCGTGGGCGAAGAACACAAGGGCATGGCCGCCATGTTCACGATGATGAACGCCGCCCGGCTGGGCGTCGGCGTGCAGGGCGTCGCACAGGCCGAGGCCGCCTTGCAGCAGGCCACAGCCTATGCCGCCGAGCGGGTGCAGATGGGTCCGATCATCCGCCATCCCGATGTGCGCCGGATGCTTGCCACCTCGCGCGCCGAGATCTTTGCCGCCCGCGCGATCTGTCTTGGCTGCGCGGTGGCGCTGGATATGGCGCGCGCCACTGGGCAAGAGGAATGGGCCGCGCGCGCGGCCTTTCTGACCCCGATCGCCAAAGCCCATGGCACCGATGTCGGCATTCGCATTGCCGATACCGCGGTACAGGTTCATGGCGGCATGGGCTTTATCGAGGAAACCGGCGCGGCCCAATATCTGCGCGACGTCCGCATCACCGCGATCTACGAAGGCACGAACGGCATTCAGGCCATGGATCTGGTCGGCCGCAAACTGTCGGACGGCGGAGCGGCGGCAATGGCGCTGCTGGACGAGATCCTTGATGGGGCAAAGGCCGCGCAGCCAGCCGAACCGGATCTGGCCAATCAGGTCTGGCAGGCCGCCGAAACCCTGCGCGAAGCGACGCAAGAGCTGCTGGGTCTCGATATGGCCGACCGTTTCGCCGGCGCGGTGCCTTATCTTTCGGCCTTTGCCAGGGTGCTTGGCGCGCATTACCACCTGCGCGCGGCGACCCAGGGCGGCAACAAGCCTCTGGCCCGCATCTATATCACCCGCATCCTGCCGCAGTTTTCTGCCGATCTGGCCGCCGCCCGCGCCGGTGTCTCGGACCTTGAGGCGCTTGACGACGCAGCCCTGTCAGGCCAGATGGCCGGGTGATACGCAGCGAGACACATAATCCCCCACCCGAGGGCGAGGCGCATGAAATCGCCCCGGGTGCGTTCTGGTTACAGCTGCCCCTGCCATTCAAGCCCGATACAGTGAATGTCTATGCCTTTCACGATGCGGATGGCTGGACGGTGGTGGATACGGGTCTGGATACCCGGCGGACGCGCGCAATCTGGCAAGGCATCCTGCAAGGGCCGCTTGCCGGGGCACCGGTGCGCCGGCTGATCGCTACCCATCACCACATCGACCATATCGGCCTTGCCGGGTGGTTTCTTTCACAGGGGGCCGAGCTGTGGACCTCGCGCACGGCATGGCTGACCGCGCGCATGGGCATTCTTGACGTGCAAGAGCGCCCGACCCCGCAGGCCATCGCCTTTTGGCGCCGCGCAGGTATGCCACCCGAACTGATCGAGGAACGCAGCCACGAACGTCCCTTTAACAGCGCCGATGTCTGCGCGCCCCTGCCCCCCGGCTATCGCCGCCTGCACGAGGGACAGGAGATCGCCTTTGGCGGGCGGCGCTGGGTGGTACGCATGGGGCACGGCCACGCGCCCGAACATGTCACGCTATGGTCGCTCAACGACGATCTGGTGATCGGCGGAGATCAGATGCTGGCGACCATCTCGCCCAATCTCGGCGTCTATCCGACCGAGCCCGAGGCCGATACCGTCGGCGACTGGCTGGAAAGCTGCGACCGGCTGGCGCAGTTCGCCCGGCCTGACCAGCTGATTCTGCCCGGCCACAAGTTGCCTTATCGCGGGCTGCCGACCCGGCTGCGCCAGCTGGCCGAGAATCAGCGCGCCGCGCTTGACCGTCTGGTCGAGGGACTGCAGCACGAGCCGCTGACCGTGGTGGGGTGCTTTCCCCTGCTCTATCGCCGCCTGATCGCCAAGCCCGAATTCGGCCTGGCACTGGCCGAGGCAGTCGGACACATCAACCACCTGCATGCCACAGGCCGGGTGTGGCCGGTGGGCAAGACTGAGGGCGGAGCGGTGCTCTGGGGGGCGTGACACGGCCTCGACCTTGCGCTATCCCTGCGCCAGACGCATCGTATCGTTCACGGACAGGATCATGGCCTCGCATCACGAAATCACCGATCACAAACACGGCGAAATGGACATCCGTCATCAGCAGGCGACCTTTGCCGGCTTCATCAAGGCTTCGACCTGGGTTGGTGCCCTGGCCATTGTCGTGCTGGTGTTCCTGGCGCTGACCAACGCCTGAACCTGACCGGGGAAAATCGAACATGCAAAGGCGTGCCTTCCTTGCGCTGGGGCTGCCAGCCGTGCTTGCGGCCTGCGGAGCCGACAACAAATGGGCCAGCGACGAAGCCGTCCGGCGCGCCCGCTATGTCTCGAATGAGCCTCCTTCGATCACGCTGTTCAGCGTCATCGGCATCCCGCGTGGCGAGGGCGGGCATTCCGCGCTGATGATCAACGGCAGCCAGCGGGTGATCTATGACCCCGCCGGCAGCTGGGAACACCCTGCGATCCCCGAACGCCATGACGTGCTGTACGGGATCACCCCGAACTTCAAGAATTTCTATATCGATTACCACGCCCGCTCGACCTATTGGGTGGCCGAGGACACGGTGCAGGTACCGCTGGCCATCGCCGATGCCGCGATCCGCTCGGTCGAGCAGCAGGGTGCCGCGAACAAAAGCTTCTGCGCCGTCAACACCGGTCAGGCATTGCGCCGCGTTCCGGGCTTTGAGGGCGCACCGACCGGCTTTTCGGTGACCAAGCTGCGCAACTGGTTCCTGACCCTGCCCGGCGTCACCTCAAAACGCCATATGGACGGCGATCCGGCCAATAACCATGACGTGCTTTTGCGCCAGAAAAGCGGCGTAATCGCCGGTTATGGCAAGGACGGCCAGCTTCACGCCATGAAATAAAGCGCGGTGTAAAGGACGGTCATCCCGGCAAGGATGGCCGCCAGCACGTTGCGCGTCAGCACCCCTACCGCCACGGCTGCAACCGCCGCAATCATCCGCGCGGGGTCGGGTTCGCCATGCGTCGCCGCAGGCCAGACGACCAGTGGCGCGACAATAGCCGGCAGCACGCCCACCGCCGTATAACGCAGCATCCGCTGGGCCCAGATCGGCATCGGCCGGCTGCCAAAGATACCCAGAAAGGACCAGCGCAGCCCATAGGTCCCCAGCCCCACCGCCACAATGATCAGCCAGATCGTCGAGTCACTGTAGCCGGTCACAGGCGCGCTCCGTTTCTGCGCTCCATAAGCGCCTCGACCACGGCGCCGGTGATCATGGCAAGCGGTGCCGCAACGAACAGCCCCAGCCCTGAGGGCAGGAAGGCAAAGATCAGCGAACCCACAACGGCAACCAGCGCCGCCGCGACATGGGCGGGGGTGCGCAGCATGGGCGAGATCAGCGCCAGAAAGGTGATCGGCATGGCGAAATCCAGCGCCCAGTCCTCGGGGATGGATTTGCCCAGCCAAAAGCCCAGCAGCATCGCCACCACCCATACCGGGCAGGTTGCCAGCACCGAGCCAAGGAAATAGCCGACACGCTGATCAATGCTCAGCCGCGGGTGCTTTTCGTAATGCTGGATCGACAGCGCATAGCTTTGGTCGATCAGCGCATAGGCGATCCACGCCCGGTCACGCGGCCGCGCCGCGCCCAGCCATGGCACAAGCGAAGCCGAATACATCGCCATGCGCAGATTGACCGCGATGGCCGACACGATGATGACCAGCACCGGCGCATGATCGGTCAGCAACTGGACGGCAGTGAACTGCGAGGCCCCGGCCAGTACCAGCACCGTAAAGCCGACGGTCTGTGCCAGATCCAGCCCCGCCTCAGATGCGACGACGCCGAAAAGCATGCCAAAAGGCATAAGCACAAGGATAAAGGGCAGCGCCTGCAAAAACCCGTGGCGCACGCATTGTGCGGGGCTGCGCTGCAGGGCGCGGCTCTGTTCGGGGGACAGATTGGGACTGGCCGCAAGTTCGGCTTGCGCGGACATGATGAAACTGGCTCGAGATAACGTTATGGCTGGCCGCACCTTCGCCAAAACCGCGAGCCGATACAAGGACCGAAAATCAGGACCCGAATGCCCGGACCACTGACCCCACCCCGTATCTTGCGCGGCATCCCCGATGAATTGCAGGGCGCTGTGGCGGCGCTCTACTGGCGTCATTTCGGTGCGCAGATCTCGCCCCTGCCTGCCCGGGCGCGACAGGGCGTTGCGCTGATCCGTACCGCCATGCGGCCCGGACAGGCGCTTGTCGCCCTGTCCCCGGCGGGTCGCCTTGTCGGGGTCGCGGGACTGCGCGATGCGAATGGCGGCTTCCTCAGCCCGGACGCCGGAGGCTTTGTTGCCGCATGGGGTCCGTTTGGCGGACGACTGCGGCATCTGACGACAGCACTGTATCTTGGCGGGGGTGAGACGACGGATCTGGTGCTGGACGGGGTCGCGGTGCGGCCAGAGTGGCGGCGGCGCGGCATCGCCCGCGCTTTGGTCAAAGCCGCTGCCGCCCATGCTCGCGAATTTGGGTATCCTGCCCTGAGGGCCGAGGTTCATGCCCGGAACCACGCCGCACTGGCTGCATGGCAGGCGATGGGGTTTCGGCACCTCGGGCGGGAAAGACTGGGCTGGCCATGGTCGGCCCCTGCCCATGTTCTACGGATGGCCGTCTAGGCGTCGCCTTCGGCTTCGGCCTGTGCCTCTTCCGCACTCTCGTCCCGGCCCAGCATACCGGTTACTTGCGCAAGCAGCGTAAAGGCCCGGCCCGAGCGGCTTTCAGCCAGCGCCGCCAACAGCTGCGGATCGCTGTCCTGAACCTTACGGCTTAACAGGCGGTCGAAATGGCGCAGAAAGTGATGGGCCACATCGCGAAAGACTTCGTCGCTGCGCAGCATGGTACCGGCGGTGGCAAGCGCGGTCTCATCACGGATCGTAGCCAGCTCAGCCACCGCCTCTCCGCGTGCGCCCTCGGCAAAACGGCGCCACAGGGCGGGGTCGGCCTCGGCCAGTTCAAGCTCATCCATATAAACGCCCTGACCGGCCAGCAGCGTGACGACATCCTGTGCGGCGCGGATCAGCCGGGCCATCCCGGGATCAGCAAGCGCCAGGCGCAGGCTGCGAATCGCCTCGCGGTCCTCGGGGCCGTCAGGAAAATTCAGGGCGTAGAAAAGTTCGGTCGCGGTCAATTCGGTCGCGGGGGGCGAATCAAGCTCCAGCGAGGCCTGGCGCGCATCCGCTGCCGGGCGCGGCGCGGGTGGGACGGCGCTGCGGCGTGGGGTCCGGCGCGGCTCGGCATCATGGCGATCGGCGGGGATGCCGAGGTCTGACGGGTCCTGACCCTGCATGCGGGCCAGGATGGTGCGCAGCTCTTCGGCCTCGTGGCGCAGCGCCAGAAGGCTGCGTGCCGACCAGACCGCCAGCCAGATCAACGCCAGCGGCAAAAGCAGACCGACCAGCCAGACCGGCCAGCCCGCGCCGCCTTCAGAATCGGAGCCGATCAGCGCGAAAAGCCCAGCCAAGGCCAGCCATGCAACACTTGCCGCCGCACCGGCGATCAGCACGCGGTTGCGGGCCTGTTCGACCGCGACCCGGCGCAGAGCGTCAAGCGAATCCATGCGCCCCGCCCCACCGGTCAGACATAACGGACCGAAATGATCTCATAGGATTTCTCACCGCCAGGGGTCACCACCTCGACGCTGTCGCCCTCTTCCTTGCCGATCAGGGCACGGGCCAAGGGCGAGCGGATGTTCAAAAGGCCGCGCTCCAGATCCGCCTCGGCCTCGCCGACGACCTGATAGGTGCGCTCTTCTTCGGTGTCCTCGTCAAGCAGCGTGACGGTCGCACCGAACTTGATGCTGCCGCTCAGCTTTGAGGGGTCGATGACCTCGGCCCGCGACAGGATCACCTCAAGCTCTTTGATACGGCCTTCGACAAAGCTCTGCTTTTCGCGCGCTGCATGGTATTCGGCGTTTTCCGACAGATCGCCATGCTCCCGGGCCTCGGCGATGGCGCGGATCACCGCAGGACGCTGAACCGAGCGCAATTCGCGCAGTTCCTCATCCAGCTGGTCATAGCCCGCGCGGGTCATCGGTATCTTTTCCATTCCAGTCCTTCCGGTCGCAGCCAGGCGACCCCAGTCAACGCGAAACAAGGTGTTGGAACGCCCCCGGCCTTTGGCCGAGGGCGCCCGCTGAAAAATCCGCCGGCATCGTGTATCGTTCCGATCTTTCTTGCAAGCCCCGCCGCCAGTACTCTGCAAGAGGCCGCCTAAGAAGAGGTCGCAGTTTGATTATGCTGCGTCGCGTTACGATTGCCCGCAAGATTATTACGCGCTAGGTGTGCAACGCAGATTCACGAGCCAGGGATAACTGAGGGGCCGAGCCATGTCTGAAATCGTCCGCGAGTCGATGGAATATGATGTCGTTATCGTTGGCGGTGGGCCTGCCGGCCTTTCTGCTGCGATCCGGCTGAAGCAGATCAACCCCGAACTGTCGGTGGTGCTGCTTGAGAAGGGGTCCGAGATCGGGGCACATATTCTGTCGGGTGCGGTGCTGGACCCCTCGGGGCTGGACCGGCTGATCCCCGACTGGCGCGAAAAAGGTGCTCCGATCTCGACCGAGGTCATCGAGGATAACTTCTATATCCTTGGCGAACAGGGCCAGGTGCGGGTTCCGAACTGGCCGATGCCGCCCCTGATGAACAACCACGGCAAATATATCGTTTCGATGGGCAATGTCTGCCGCTGGCTTGCCGAACAGGCCGAAGCGCTGGAGGTCGAGATCTTCCCCGGCATGGCCTGTTCGCAACTGGTCTATGAGGGCGACCGCGTCGTCGGCGTCGTTGCGGGTGAAATGGGGCTTGAGGCCGACGGCACCCCCGGCCCGTCCTATGAGCCCGGCATGGAACTGCGCGGCAAATATGTGCTGATCGCCGAGGGCGTGCGCGGCAGTCTCGCCAAGGAGCTGATCAATAAATACAGCCTCTCTGCCGGGCATGAGCCGCAGAAATTCGGCATCGGCATGAAAGAGATCTGGGAGATCGAGCCCTCCAAGGCCAGGCCGGGCAAGGTCACCCACACGATGGGCTGGCCGCTGGGCAAAAACGCAGGCGGCGGCAGCTTCATCTATCACCTTGAGGGTAATCAGGTGCTTGTCGGCTTTGTCGTCCACCTGAACTACGCCAACCCGCACCTTTATCCTTATATGGAGTTCCAGCGCTTCAAGCATCATCCGCTGGTCGCTGACCTGCTCGAAGGCGGCAAGCGCGTCGCCTATGGTGCCCGCGCGATTTCCGAGGGCGGCTGGCAGTCGATCCCGAAACTGACTGTCCCGGGGGCGGCTCTGCTTGGCTGTTCGGCCGGTCTGGTGAACGTGCCGCGCATCAAGGGCAACCACAACGCCATGCTGTCGGGCATCGCCGCAGCCGAGGCCGCAGCCGCCGCCATCGCCGCGGGCCGCGCGGGCGACGAGCTTGCCGAATATGAGGCCGACGTCCGTTCGGGTCCCATCGCCCGCGACCTCAAGCCGGTGCGCAACGTCAAGCCGATCTGGTCGAAACTGGGCCTTTGGGCCAGCCTTGCGCTTGGCGGCTTTGACATGTGGGTGGCAAACCTGACCGGCTGGAACCCCCTTGGCACCTGGAAACACGGCAAGACGGATGCCGAGGCAACCGGCAAGGCGGCCGATTTCCAGCCCATCGAATATCCCAGGCCTGACGGGAAGCTGTCCTTTGACCGGCTGACCAACGTGGCGTTTTCCTTTACCAACCACGAGGAAAGCCAGCCCTGTCACCTGAAGCTCAAGGACCCCTCGGTACCGATTGCGGTGAACCTGCCGCTTTATGCCGAGCCGGCGCAACGCTATTGCCCGGCCGGGGTCTATGAGGTGCTTGATGGGCCAGAAGGGCCGCGCTTCCAGATCAACTTCCAGAACTGCGTCCACTGCAAGACCTGCGACATCAAGGACCCCAGCCAGAACATCAACTGGACAACACCACAAGGCGGCGACGGACCAAACTACCCGAATATGTGATCGCACATAGGTGCGACATGCCTGCCGCAGCGTTGCCCATCGACGCTGCGGCGGCTAGGGTTCAGCGCAAACTGCCTAGACATGGGCCCAAGCCGTGACCACAAGACTGATCCCGCTGGCGCTGATCGCGCTGACCACCGCGCCGCTGCCTCAGGGCGCCGCCATGGCTGCCCCCCTGCTTGCTCAGGCCGAAGCCCCCGCCGCGCCGGACAGTGAGCGGCCGGCCCACCGCCCCGAGCCCCCCGCGCCTGAAATTCGCGGGCTGGCCGGTCCCTATCTGGCGGCGCGCATGGCCGCGATCCAGAACGACTTTTCCACCGCCGCCGACTATTACCTGCAGGCACTGGCCCATGCAGACAGCGACCCCTATCTGCAGGACAGCGCCCTAGTCGCGCTGATCTCGACCGGCGAGATGGAGCGGGCCACTGCGCTTGCCGTCACCATGTCCGATCAGGGCCGCGCCACCGATCTGGCCAAGCTGGTCCAGCGCACCGAAATGGCGCGCACCGGGCGCTGGGACGCACTTGTCTCGGCCATCGGGGATGTGCCCGCGTCCCGTGGAGGCGATACGTCCGACGGCACCGTGCTCGTCGATGGGCTGATGCACGCCTGGGCGCAGCTTGGTTCCGGCCGCGCCGGCGAATCGCTGACCGAGTTCAAGCAGCTGACCAAGCTGCGCGGCGCAGCTTCGATGGTGAACTACCATCTGGCGTTGGCCAAGGCGCAGGTCGGCGACTTTGAAGGGGCCGAGCTGCTGCTGGCTGATCCCGCGACCGGCGCCCATATTCTGGGCATCATCGCGCATGCGCAGGTGCTGTCGCAGCTGGAACGCAACCGCGACGCCATCGCCATGCTTGAGGAAACCCCCGGCTTTGCCGAAGAGCCCTATCTCGTGGCGCTGCGCGACCGGTTGGCCAAGGGCGAGACGCTGCCCTTTGAATCAGTGCGCACCCCGGCGGACGGGATCGCGCAGGTCTTTCTGACCTTCGGCTCGGTTCTGGCCAGCAGCGATGAGCCTGACCCGCTGGCGCTGATCCATGCCCGGCTGGCCGAATATCTTGCCCCCGATCTGGGCGAGGCACGGTTGCTTGCCGCCCAGCTTTTGCAAGGATTCGGCCAGTTTGACCTTGCCGAACGCGAATTCGAAGAGCTGCGCGAACAGGGCGAAATGCGCCCAATCGCCGAACTGTCGCGCATCGACGCGCTGGCCCGCGCCGACCGGCTGGCCGATGCTGAAAAAGCAACTCTGGCGCTGACCGCCACCCATCCCGAGCTGGCTCAGGGCTGGATCGCGCTTGGTGACATCCTGCGCCAGCAGGACAAGTTCAGTCAGGCCATCCCGGCCTATGACAAGGCGCTCAGCCTTCTGGGCGAGGACAACCCCGAGGCACGCTGGTTCCCGCTTTATGCGCGTGGCATCGCGCTGGAACGCTCGGGCCAGTTCACCAAAGCCGAGGCCGATTTCCGCGCCGCACTGAAAATTCGTCCTGATTCGGCGCAGGTGCTGAACTATCTGGGCTACAGCCTCGTCGATCGTAACGAAAAACTGGAAGAGGCGCTCAAACTGATCCAGCGCGCGGTCGATCTGCGGCCTACTGACGGCTATATCCTTGATTCGCTGGCCTGGGCCTATTTCCGCCTTGGCCGCTATCAAGAGGCCGTCGCACCGATGGAGCGGGCGGTTGCGGCCATGGCCAGCGATGCGCTGGTCAACGACCATATGGGCGACATTTACTGGATGGCCGGCCGTCACCGCGAGGCCGAGATCCAGTGGCGCCGCGCCCTGTCGCTGAAGCCCGAGACCGAGGACGAGGCCCGCCGCATCCGCGCCAAGCTGGAACGCGGCCTTGACGCCGTGCTCGAAGAGGAAAAGGCCAACGGCGGCAAGCTGCCCGAAGTTCATGCCCCGCCGGAACCGACCCGGGCCGAGTGACCATGCCCCTGACCCGGCGCGAGGCGGCCCCCGCCAAGCTGAACCTGACCCTGCATGTCACCGGACGCCGCCCGGACGGTTATCACCTGCTTGATTCGCTGGTGGTGTTTCTTGAGTTGGGCGATGTGGTCACGGTCGCTCCGGGTCCGCTGTCGCTCAGTCTGACCGGCCCCTTTGCGCAGGGTCTTGCGGCCGAACCGGACAACCTTTGCCTGCGCGCCGCGCGACTGGCTGGACGCGAGGCGCGGATCACGCTGGAAAAGAACCTGCCCGTCGCCTCGGGCATCGGCGGCGGCTCGGCTGATGCGGCGGCCGTGCTGCGCGCGCTCGATGCCCGGCCCGAGCGACTGGAGATGCTGGGCGCCGACGTTCCCGCCTGTCTTGCCAGCCGTCCGGTGCGGATGCAGGGCCTTGGCGAGATCCTGACACCGCTGCCTGCCTTGCCCCCCCTGCATGTGGTGCTGGTAAATCCCGGCGCGGCCATGTCCACCCCCGCCGTATTCAAGGCGCTTGGGCAACGGGACAACCCGCCCATGCCCAAGCATCTGCCCGATTTCACCAATGCTGAGGCGCTGGTCGATTTTCTGCGCGACTGCCGCAATGATCTGGAAGCTCCGGCCATCGCGCTTATGCCCAGGATTGCGAATTGTCTGGCCGCGATCCGTGACACCGACGCACTGCTTGCCCGCATGTCGGGATCGGGCGCGACCTGCTTTGGCCTGTTCGCCAGCGCCGCCGATGCAAAGGCTGCCCGCGACCGCATCTTGGGGACGAATCCTGACTGGTGGGTGGCCGCGTCTGGACTTGCGCCGGCAAAGGTCTAACCTGCCGTAAAATCCACAAGGGGAACATCATGCTGCGCCTTGGCGTCAACATCGACCACGTCGCCACCATCCGCAACGCCCGCGGCACGCCCTGGCCCGATCCGGTCCGGGCCGCGAGGCTGGCCGAGAAGGCCGGCGCCGACGGTATCACCGCCCATCTGCGCGAGGACCGGCGTCATATCTCGGACACAGATATCGACCGGCTGATGGAAACGCTGAGCCTGCCGCTGAACCTTGAGATGGCGGCTACTGCGGAAATGCAGGCCATCGCGCTGCGCCACCGTCCCCATGCCGTCTGCATCGTCCCCGAAAAACGCGAAGAGCGCACTACCGAGGGCGGGCTCGATGTGGCCGGAAACGAGGCCTGCCTTGCCGATTTCATCGCCCCCTTGCGCGATGCCGGCTGCCGCGTTTCGCTGTTCATCGGGCATGAGCCCGCGCAGATCGAGGCCGCCGCCCGCATCGGCGCAGCAGTCGTGGAGCTGCACACGGGTGCCTATTGCGACTATGATACCGAAGGCCGGCTGAGCGAGCGCGATCAAGAGCTTGAGGCTCTGCGTAAGGCGGCGGTGCAAGCCCACGGGCTGGGGCTTGAGGTTCATGCCGGCCACGGCCTGACCTTTGACACTGTCGGCCCGATCGCCGCGATCCCCGAACTGCGCGAACTGAACATCGGCCATTTCCTGATCGCCGAATCGGTCTTTCTGGGTCTTGGTCAGGCGATCCGTGAAATGCGCGAGCGCATGGACGCTGCGCGCGGCTGACACGCCCAAGAAGGAGCTATCAGGCGCATGATTCTTGGCATAGGCTCGGATCTTTGCAACATCGACCGCATCGCCGGGGTGCTTGAGCGCCACGGCGACCGCTTTCGCCGCCGCGTGTTTACCGACAGGGAACTGGCGCTTGCCAGCCGCCGCCGACATGAGGCAGCGACGCTTGCAAAACGCTGGGCCGCCAAGGAAGCCTGCTCAAAGGCGCTGGGAACCGGGCTCGCCATGGGGATTTCCTGGCGGGACATGGCGGTCAGAAACCTGCGGACCGGCCAGCCGACGATGGAGCTGACCGGCTGGGCGGCCGAGCGGCTGGCCGCGATGACCCCGCCCGGCCATCACGCGCATGTGCATGTGACGCTGACCGATGACCACCCCTGGGCGCAGGCTTTCGTGGTGATCGAGGCGCTTCCCGACAGCGTGAAGCCCGCCACGGGTTGACTTTGCAGCCGCCTGCACCCCATGAACGCGCGACTTGCCGATGAAGGGAATGGCAGACATGGCCAAGAGCGAAGCCCGCAAGGATGGGGGCATCTGGGAAACCATCAAGACCATCTTCTGGGCGCTGGTGATTGCGGGGGTGTTCCGCACCCTGTTCTTCCAGCCCTTCTGGATTCCCTCGGGCAGCATGAAAGACACGCTGCTGATCGGTGATTTCCTCTTTGTGAACAAGATGGCCTATGGCTATTCGCGGGTGTCCTGCCCGTTTTCGATGTGCCCGATCTCGGGGCGTATCCTCGGTTCAGAGCCCGAGCGCGGCGATGTGGTGGTCTTTCGCCATCCGACGCGCGGCGACGACTTTATCAAGCGGGTGATCGGCCTGCCCGGCGACCGCATCCAGATCAGGAACGGCGTTCTGTGGATCAACGGCCAAGAGGTGCCCCAGCAGCCCGCCGGCACTTTTACCGAACCCTATGAGCCTCAGGGCCCGCAGCAGACCCTGCCCAAGTGCCGCAACGAGCCGGTGCCCGAAGGCGGCGCCTGCGAAAAGGACCGCTATACCGAGACGTTGCCAAACGGCGTCGCCCATGACGTGCTGAACATCTTTGATAACGGCCCGGGCGATAATACGGCCGAATTCACCGTGCCCGAGGGCAACTACTTCTTCCTTGGCGATAACCGCGACAACTCGGGCGACTCGCGCTGGCCGGCAGCTGTGGGCGGCGTCGGCATGGTGCCTGCGGAATATCTGATCGGGCGGGCCGACCGGATCGTATTCTCGTCGGCGGGCAAATCGCTGTTGTATTTCTGGACCTGGCGGGCCGACCGTTTCTTCAAGGCGGTGGACTAGGGAAAGATTGCTGCGGCGCCCCACGCCGTGGCAAGATCGGAGCATGAAGATATCGGCAGACCTGCGCGCATTCTCGGAACGGCTGGGGCATGAATTTTCGCGCCCCGATCTTTTGCGGCACGCGCTGACCCACGGCTCGATCGCCAGCGCCGCGCGGCCCGACAACCAGCGGCTGGAGTTTCTGGGCGACCGCGTTCTGGGCCTGACCATCGCCGAGGCACTGTTTGATGCCGACCGCGGCGCGACCGAGGGTCAGCTTGCGCCGCGCTACAACGCGCTCGTCAAAGGTGAAACCTGCGCCGCCGTCGCCCGCCAGATCGGGCTGGGTGAGGTGCTGAAACTCGGCCGGTCCGAAATGATGTCGGGCGGCCGCCGCAAAGAGGCGCTGCTGGCCGATGCGATGGAGGCGGTGATCGCCGCCGTCTATCTGGACGCGGGCTTTGAGGCAGCACGCAACGTGGTCCTGCGGCTTTGGGCCAACCGCCTTGCCAATGTCGAGACGGATGCCCGCGACGCCAAGACCGCACTGCAGGAATGGGCGCAGGCCCATGGGATGAGCCCGCCGCGCTATATCCAGACATCGCGCAGCGGCCCCGACCATGCGCCAGAGTTTGAAATCACTGTCCGGCTGGACGATGGCCGCGAGGCGGCGGCCCGTGGCAAGGGCACCAAACGCAGCATCGAACAGGCAGCCGCCGGTGCGATGCTGGAACAGATTGAAAGAACGACATGAGCGAAACGCGCGCGGGCTTCGTCGCCCTGATCGGCGAACCGAATGCCGGCAAATCAACTTTGCTGAACCAGATGGTCGGGGCCAAGGTCTCGATCGTTACCCACAAGGTCCAGACCACCCGCGCCCGCATTCGCGGGATCGCCATGCGCGGCGACAGCCAGATCGTCTTTGTCGATACGCCCGGCATCTTTCGTCCGCGGCGGCGGCTTGACCGCTCGATGGTTGCGGCCGCCTGGGGCGGCGCGGCCGATGCCGATGTGGTCTTGCTGCTTATCGAGGCGCATCGCGGCCTGACCCCCGGCGTTGAGGCGATCATTGAGCAGCTGCGCGAACACGCGGGCAAGACCCCGGTCGCACTGGTCATCAACAAGATTGACCGGGTAAAGGCCGAGGCCCTGCTGGCTTTGGCGCAAGAGGTGAACGGCGCTTTCGACTTTGTCAGCACCTTCATGATCTCGGCGGAAAAGGGTCATGGCTGCGACGATCTGCTGGACTGGCTGGCGGGCGAGGTACCGCAGGGCCCGTGGCTTTACCCCGAGGATCAGGTAGCCGACCTGCCCATGCGCATGATCGCGGCCGAGATTACCCGGGAAAAGCTGACCCTGCGCCTGCATGAGGAAATTCCCTATCAACTGACCGTCGAAACCGAGCGTTGGGAAGAGAAAAAGGACGGCTCGGCGCGGGTCGATCAGGTGATCTATGTCGCCCGTCCCGGCCACAAGGGCATCGTTCTGGGCAAGGGCGGCGAAACGATCAAGGCCATCGGCCAATCGGCACGGGCCGAGCTTGCCGAATTCATGGGCCGCACGGTCCATCTGTTCCTGCAGGTCAAAGTTCGTGAGAACTGGCTGGACGAGGCCGAGCGTTATAACGAAATGGGCCTGGATTTCCGGGATGGCGATGCCTGAGGCCCGGCTGGCCACCGGGATCTGGGTGGCAGCCTATCTGCGTCGGCTGGAACTGGCGACCATCCCCGCCTATATCACCCGACGTGGCGACGACACCGCCGGCGCGGTGATGGTGAAATGCGCCACTCTGGACGGGCGCGCCAGCCTATGGACCCGCGAATGGAACTATGAGACGGACGAGCGGCTGTGGACGCAGCTGAACGAGGCCACCGAGCCTGAAATCGATGCCGAAATCTCCCGCAACGCCGCCCGCGACCCCGACCTGTGGGTGATCGAGATCGAAAGCCGCGATGGCCACACCTTGCTGGATGAAACCGGGCTGACATGACCCCCGCCCCGGGCGGTATCACGGCCCTGAAAAGCCCCGCTTTTACCCCTTACGGCCCCGAAACAGCGGCAGCGCAGGCCAAGAGGGCGCGAAAGACGCGGAAAATCCCCAAATCTTGTGGCATTGCCGTGACAATCCGCGCGGCGCATACTATAAGATGTGGGTCCAAGGCAGGATAAGAAGACAATGACCGAACCCGCCCCCCAGACATCCGATTACGGCGCAGATTCCATCAAGGTTCTCAAGGGCCTGGAGGCGGTGCGCAAGCGCCCCGGCATGTATATCGGTGACACCGACGACGGCTCTGGCCTGCATCACATGGTCTATGAGGTCGTCGATAACGGCATTGACGAGGCATTGGCCGGTCATGCCGACTTTGTGCGGGTGAAAATTCACGCCGACGGCAGCATCTCGGTGCGGGACAATGGCCGCGGCATCCCGGTCGATATGCACCCGACCGAAGGCGTCTCGGCAGCCGAGGTCATCATGACCCAACTGCATGCCGGCGGGAAATTCGACCAGAACAGCTATAAGGTCTCGGGCGGTCTGCATGGGGTCGGCGTCTCGGTCGTCAACGCACTGTCGGACTGGCTTGAGCTGCGCATCTGGCGCAACGGCAAGGAACATTTCGCCCGGTTCGAAAACGGCGATACCGTCGAGCATCTGCGCGTCGTGGGCGACGCCGCCGAAGGCGAAAAGGGGACCGAGGTCCGCTTTCTGGCCTCATCGAAAGAGGACCGGCCGGACGGGACTTTCTCGAACCGCGATTACAGCTTCAAGGTGCTTGAGAACCGGCTGCGCGAGCTTGCTTTCCTGAACTCAGGCGTGCGCATCATCATCGAGGATGACCGCCCCGCCGAACCCCTGCGGACCGAGCTGTTCTACGAAGGCGGCGTGCGCGAATTCGTCAAGTTCATCGACCGCTCGAAAACGCCGATCATGCCCGAGCCGATCTTTATTCAGGGTGAGCGCGCTGGCATCGGCATCGAAGTGGCGATGTGGTGGAACGACAGCTACCACGAAACGGTGCTGCCTTTTACCAACAACATCCCGCAGCGGGATGGCGGCACCCACCTGGCAGGTTTTCGCGGTGCGCTGACCCGGGTGATCAACAATTATGCCCAGTCGAACGCCATGGTCCGCAAGGAAAAAGTCGACTTCACCGGTGACGACGCCCGCGAAGGGCTGACCTGCGTGTTGTCGGTCAAGGTGCCTGACCCGAAATTCTCCAGCCAGACCAAGGATAAGCTGGTCTCGTCCGAGGTGCGCCCCGCCGTTGAGGGACTGCTCGGCGAAAAACTGGCCGAGTGGTTTGAGGAAAATCCCGCCGAAGCCAAACAGATCCTCGGCAAGATCGTCGAGGCGGCGCTTGCGCGCGAGGCAGCGCGCCGTGCCCGTGAACTGACCCGGCGCAAAACCGCGATGGACGTCGCCAGCCTGCCCGGCAAGCTGGCCGACTGTCAGGAAAAGGACCCGGCGCTGTCCGAACTGTTCATCGTCGAGGGTGACTCGGCCGGTGGCTCGGCCAAGCAGGGCCGCTCACGCCAGAACCAGGCGGTGCTGCCCCTGCGCGGGAAAATCCTGAACGTCGAGCGGGCGCGTTTCGACCGCATGCTGTCCAGCGACCAGATCGGCACGCTGATCACCGCGCTTGGCACCGGCATCGGACGCGACGAATTCAACCTTGAAAAGCTGCGTTACCACAAGATCGTCATCATGACCGATGCCGACGTCGACGGCGCACATATCCGCACGCTGTTGCTGACCTTCTTTTTCCGGCAGATGCCCGAACTGATCGAGGCGGGGCATCTCTATATCGCGCAGCCGCCGCTTTACAAGGTCAGCCGCGGCCGCTCTGAGGTCTATCTCAAGGACGAGGCCGCGCTTGAGGATTACCTGATCGAGCAGGGGATCGAGGGCGCAAGCCTGCGGCTTGGCAATGGCGAACAGATCACCGGGGCCGACCTGGCCCGCGTAGTCGAAGAGGCGCGCACCGCCCGTCGCATCCTGCGCGCCTATCCGACGCATTACCCCGCGCATATCATCGAGCAGGCCGCGATTGCTGGTGCCCTGGTACAGGGCCGGGTCGATGCGGATGCACAGGGCGTCGCCACCGCGGTGGCCGCACGTCTTGATATGATCGCCGAGGAATATGAACGTGGCTGGTCGGGCCGCCCGACTCAGGACGCTGGTATCCGCCTGACCCGCCTGTTGCGCGGGGTCGAGGAAAGCCGGACCCTTGATGGCCCGATGCTGCGCAGCGCCGAAAGCAGGCGTCTGGCCACGATGACCGACACGCTGCACGAGATCTATGGCACGACAGCGCATCTGATCCGCAAGGACCGGGATATTCCCATCCATGGCCCGCTGAGCCTGTTGCAGGCGGTCTTCCTTGAAGGGGAAAAAGGCCTGTCGCTGCAGCGCTACAAGGGTCTGGGCGAAATGAACCCCGAACAGCTGTGGGAAACCACATTGGACCCGGCAGCGCGGACCATGTTGCAGGTGCGAATCGAGGATCTGGGCGAGGCCGACGATATCTTCACCAAACTCATGGGTGATATGGTCGAGCCGCGGCGTGATTTCATCCAGCAAAATGCCCTGAGCGTGGAAAATCTGGATATATGATCCGCGTCATCGTCTTGTCCTGTCAGGCGAATCGCTGTTTTTTTACTCAATCTCCGGTTAAGTGTTGCTATCATGCCGCGCATTGGCTGGTATAGGATCGTCGTAACAACCAGCCGCTTGCGGCCATCCGGCTGGAGGCGTAGCTAAAACTCAATTCAGGATGTTTAGGGCGCGATACTCCCTGGCATCGTTTTGCATAGGAGATGTGGACATGTGCGCTGTTCGTATGAACGCCCCGCTCGCCGCCTCGCTCGCGGCCCTGCTGTCCCTTGGCACGACCCTGACCGCGACGGCAGGCGGCTTTATTGCCCCGGTGGTGGAACCCGTGGTCGCCCCGGTGGTCGAGGCTCAGCCGGTTGGTGACTGGGCTGGCGCTTACGCCGGTCTGACGCTGGGTTATGCCTTCAGCGGCGATGATGAGGTTGGTGTCAACGGCGTCAGCCCCAATACGCTGGAACTGAGCGGCGCGAATGCCGGCATCCGGCTGGGCTATCGCTGGCAGCGTGACCGCTGGGTCATCGGCCCGGAACTGGGCTTTGAGGGCGGCAACATCTCGGACGACTTCCTGACCGACGGCTATGACGCCGAATCGAAAATCAAGAACGTCCTCGCCCTGCGCCTGAAAACCGGCTATGTCCTCGACAACGACATTCTGGTCTACGGGATCGCCGGCGTGGCTCGCGCCAAGGTCGATTATTCGGTTACCGGCAACGGCGCGGATATCCGCGACGAATATACCAAGACTGGCTACATCGTCGGCCTGGGCGCCGAGAAAAAGATCAACGAACGTATGTCGGTGACCGGCGAATACGAATATGCCAACTTCGGCAAGGAAACCCTGTCGGACGGTGTTTATGAAACCCGGGCGACCCCTGATTATCACAACATCAAACTGGGTCTGAACTTCCGGTTCTGATCCGGGGCAAGTTGGTCCGGCTCCACGGACAAAAAGGGTCGCCTCTGGCGGCCCTTTTTTGTTGCCTAGCCCATTCGGCGAGGTGTCAGCGGCAGGATGATCGGGCTGGTACCGCAGGCAACGGCGATGCCCTGCGGTACCAGTGCCGTCAGCGTCGCATCATCATGCAAAAGCCCGCCTGTATAGGCGCCAAAGGCTGGTAGCAGCAGATGATCGCGGCCCAGCAGAAAGGCGCGGCGCCGTTCCCCCGCCAGCCGCACGACCGGGTGAAAATGTCCTGAAATATCAGGCCCCTGCCCCGCCTCATGCCGCAGGGTCACCGGACCCAGCATCATGCTGGCAACCGCCTGCCCCGGCAGGCCAGCAGGGGCGCCGGGATCATGATTGCCGCCGATCCACAGCCAGTCCCGACCCCGTGCCTGTCGCTGCAGGATATCGGCGACCTGCGGGTCAAGCGCCTCGGCCGCCGCAAGATCGTCGAAACCATCCCCCAGACTGACAACGACGCGGGGGTTAAGGGCCGCAATCTCGGCCCCCAGCCGTTCAAGCGTCGCCAGCCCCTCATAAGGTGGCAGCAGGGGACCACCGCGCCGGGCCATCCGCTCGGATCTGCCCAGATGCAGATCCGCGACAATCAGCCACCCGCCTCCGGGCCACCACAGCGCGCCCGAGGCCCGCGCCTCAAGCCGCAATCCGTGAAACTGAAACCCGTGGCCGGTCATGCGATCTCCTCCAGTCCGGCGTCGCGCATCAGCGCCTCGGCCTCGATCCGGGCAAGCCGTTCGCGCCCTTCCCCCCGAATCGGGACGCGCCCAACCTCCAGCAGCAGGGGCGCGGCCAAAGGCGAGACCCGTTCCAGCATCCGATGTTCCCGCCGGGGCGAGCGGCTGAGCATTTCCTCAATACGCCCGAAATCGACCAGCCCGCGTCCGACCTCATCGCCAGTGATCCGCAGCATCAGATGGCCGGGATCATATTTTCGCAAAGTGTCATAGAGGATATCGCTGGAAAACGTCGCCTGCCGCCCCGTCTTGCGCCGACCAGGCAAGTTACGCTGGATCAGCCCGGCGACCGTTGCGACATTGCGGAATGTACGCTTCATGACCGCATTCTCGCCCAGCCAGTCGTCAAGTCCTGCACGCAGCTGCGCACCGTCAAGCAGTGGCACCGGATCCCGTACGGGGTCAAGCGACCAGACCAGCAGGGCGTAGTCGGTTGAAAGAAACCCCAACGGCCCGACGCCCTGCTCTTCCATCTCGCGCGTCAGCAGCAGGCCAAGCGTCTGCAACGCATTGCGCCCGGCAAAACCGTAAAGCGCGAAATGCCACAGTCCGGCATGGGGAAAGCTTTCTGAAAGCAGCAGCCCCGGCCGGGGCAGGGTCGAGACCTGCGCCTGCAGGGCCAGCCATTCACGCGTCTGAACGGGCAGCACCCCGTGCCGGGCGGGATCGCCGATCAGTGCCAGCACGCGATGGGAAAGCTGGGTCGAGGTCGCAAGCTTGACCCCGGAATAGACCGCGATTTTCGGCTGCCGGGTCGGATCGGGCGTGACCTCTACCACCATCTCGCGCATCGCATCCATGCGCACCACACGGCCGCCGATCAGGAAACTGTCGCCGGGGGAAAGGCTTGCGGCAAAGGCCTCTTCGACCTCGCCCAACGGTGCGCCACCACGACCACGCAGGCGGACCCTGACCATCTCGGCCTCGACAATAGTGCCGACATTCATGCGCAACAGCCTGGCCGCGCGGGGATCGCGCAGCTGCCATAGGCCGTTTCGCAGGACCAGCCGCTGCCAGCGGTCATAGGCACGCAGCGCGTATCCGCCGGTCGCGGCGAAATCCAGGCAGGCATCGAAGTCGGCACGCGAAAGGTGGCGATAGGGACCAGCAGTCCTGACCTCGGCATATAGCGCATCGGGATCAAAGGGCGCGGCGCAGGCGGTCAGCAGAATATGCTGACACAATACGTCCAGCGGTCCGGGACCGCGCGGATCTCCGTCCAGATCACGTTCGCGCACTGCCTCCAGCGCTGCTACGCATTCGATCTGTTCGAACCGATTAGCTGGCACGATCCGCGCCCGTGATGGCGCATTATAACGGTGATTGGCCCGACCGATGCGCTGGACCAGCCGCTTGACATTCTTGGGCGCCCCGATCTGGATCACCAGATCGACTGCCCCCCAGTCGATGCCCAGATCAAGACTGCCGGTCGCCACCACAGCACGCAATTCACCCGCCGCCATCGCTGCCTCGACGCGCGCCCGCTGTTCGCGCGCAAGGCTGCCGTGGTGCAGGCCGATAGGCAGGTTTTCCTCATTCGCGGCCCACAGCGCCTGAAAGAACAGCTCGGCCTGTGCACGGGTGTTGATAAAGATGATGGTGGTGCGCGCCTCCCGGATCGCGGCCAGAACCTCGGGGATGGCGTAATGACCACCACCACCCGCCCATGGCGCAGGCCGGGCCGTAGGCAACATGGCAATGTCGGGATCGGGACCGGGATCAGCCTCGACCACCATCACCGGGTCAGCGCCTGCCATGAAACCCGCCAGCGCCTGCGGGTCCTCGACCGTCGCGGAAAGCCCGGTGACCCGCAGTTCCGGCGCCAGCGCGCGCAGCCGGGCAAGGCAGAGCATCAACTGATCGCCGCGCTTGCTTTCCGCCAGCGCGTGCAGTTCATCAAGCACCACCCGGCGCAGCTCGCCAAAAATCGCCGGCGCCTCGGGATAGCTCAGCATCAGTGCAAGGCTTTCTGGTGTAGTCAGCAGCACCTCGGGCGGATCGACGCGCTGGCGGCGCCGCTGAGTTTGCCCGGTGTCCCCTGTGCGGTCCTCGACCCGGATCGACAGCCCCAGATCCGCGACAGGGCGGGCAAGGTTGCGCGCAATATCCGCCGTCAGCGCCTTCAGCGGCGAAACGTATAGCGTATGCACCCCTTTCGTGGCCGCCCTGTCCCCGGCAAGCTCGACGAGCGAGGGCAGGAACCCCGCCAGCGTCTTGCCCCCTCCGGTCGGTGCGATCAGCAGGCTGTCGCCCCTGGTCGCAAAAAGCGCAAGCTGATGGGGATGGGGCTGCCAGCCTTGCCGGGCAAACCAGTCCTGAAAAAGGGCAGGCAGGATCACAGCATCGCCTCAAGTGCTGACAGATGGTCGGCCTCGGCAGCGGGTTTGTCCCAGCGGATTCGGCTGATACGGGGAAAGCGCATGGCCACGCCCGATCGGTGCCGGGTCGAGCGGTTGAGCCCCTCAAATGCGACCTCGACCACCAGTTTCGCAGCTAGTGCCCGCACCGGGCCATAACGCTCGACCGTGTTCTGGCGGACAAAGCGGTCCAGCTCGCGCAGTTCGGCATCGGTAAAGCCGAAATAAGCCTTGCCGACCGGGACCAGATCATCGCCGTCCCACAGGCCAAAGGTGAAATCGGAATAAAACCCCGACCGTTTGCCATGCCCGCGCTGCGCATAAAGCAGCACCGCATCGACAACCATGGGATCACGCTTCCACTTGAACCATGGGCCACGCGGACGACCCGAGACATAGGCACTGTCGCGACGCTTGATCATTACCCCTTCGATGACCGCAACAGGAGGGTTGGCGCGCAAAGCGGCCAGATCCTCCCACCCGGCGAAATCAAGCAGCGGAGAAAGGTCGATCCCCTCGCCAAACTGTGCCGCCTCAAGCACCGCGCGGCGTTGCGTCAAGGGCTCGGTCCGCAGGTCGCAGCCCTGCCACAGCAACAGATCGTAAAGCCGCAGCCCGGCAGGGTGGCTTGCCAGCAGTGCCTTGCTGACCGTCCTGCGGTTCAGCCGCCTTTGCAATTCGCCAAAGGGTGCCACCTCATCCCCGCGCCGCACAATCAGCTCACCATCGACTGTACCGTCGAAATCCATTGCCGCGATTACATCCGGAAAGGCGTGCGAGATGTCCTCTCCGCTGCGCGAGTAAAGGCGGCGCACACCACCCTCGCTGACCGCCTGCACACGGATGCCGTCCCATTTCCACTCGGCAACGAATTCGGTGGGGTCTAGCCCCTGCAATCCCTCCAGGTCGATGGGCGTTGCCAGCATCACCGGGCGAAAGGGGGCGAGTGCTGCACGCTCAGGCCGCGCCCCGCCACCCAGCCAGTGAAAAAGCGCGTCATAAGGCGGGGTGAGGCCGTGCCAGATCTCTTCGATCTCGGGAACCGAGGGCGTGCCCATCGCCGCCAATGCCATCCGTGCCATCCGGGCCGACACTCCGATCCGCAGATTGCCGGTGGCAAGCTTCAGAAAGGCCAGCCGCCCGGACGGGACCAGCCGGTCCAGCATGGCAGCAATCGCGCCGGGCAGTGCGGCCTTGCCGGTTTCCCGCAGCAGCGTCACGGCATCTGATAGCGAGGGGTCGTCCTCGGCCCCATCGGGCCAGATCAGCGCAATGGTTTCGGCCAGATCACCGACGAAATCATAGCTAAGCGCCAATAGCTGCTCATCCACCCTCTCGGCCGCGAGGGTGCGTAAAAGCGAGGGCGTGACCCGGCGCAGCTCAAGCTCTCCGGTCAGTGCGGCAAGGGCCCAACCGCGGTCCGGATCGGGCGTGCGTTCCAGATAATGCTGCAATATTTGCAGCTTGGCGTTCCGTGCCGGCGTGAAAGCCAGCCGTTCCAACAGGGCGGCAAAGGCTTTCATTCCGCCTCGTCCTCATAGCCGACCAGTCGCAATGGGCGTGCAGGGATCTGCTGCAATTCGCACCAGCGGATCACGCCATCCTCGGTGCCGTGGGTAACCCAGACCTCGCCGGGGGCCAATTCGGTCAGAGTCGCGGTCAACGCAGGCCAGTCAACATGGTCGCTGATGATCAGCGGCAGTTCGACCCCACGCTGACGCGCCCGGGCACGCACCGCCATCCAGCCCGAGGCGAATGCCAGAACCGGATCCCGAAACCGCTGCACCCAGGGGCTGGCAAAGGCCGGGGGCGGGGCGATCACCAGTTGCGCCGCGACCTCATCGACCGAGGCAGGCACCAGCGCGCCCAGATTGACCCCGCGTGAAACGTAATACTCGCACAAGGTCTTTAGCGCGCCGTGAACGGCAATAGGGGCATCATAGCCCGCCTCGCGCAGCAAAGCGATCACATGCTGCGCCTTGCCCAGCGCATAGGCGCCGACAAGATGCGGACGGTCGGGAAATTCGGCCATGCTGGCCAGCAGCTTTTGCACCTGCCCCGCCGGATCAGGAAAACGGAACACCGGCAAGCCAAAGGTCGCCTCGGTCACAAAGACATCGCAAGGGACGGGCTGAAACGCCGCACAGGTCGGGTTCGGCTGGCGCGCATAATCGCCCGAAACGACGATGCGGCAGCCCCCGACCTCGACCGAGATCTGGCTTGAGCCGAGCACATGTCCCGCCGGGTGAAAGCCCACACTGACACCACCGATACGCATGTTCCCAGCAGCAACCTGAGTCGTGCCCGCGAACCCCTCACCCATGCGCAGACGCATAATCTCCAGCGTCTCGGCCGTCGCCATGACCGCCCCATGACCAAAGCGGGCGTGATCGGAATGGCCGTGGGTGATCAGCGCACGCGCGACCGGTTTCAGCGGGTCGATGTGAAAGCCGCCGTCAGGGCAGTAAAGCCCGGCCTCGGTCGGAAACAGAATGGAATCGGCGCGCATGGTCCGAGCATCCAGAACATTTCGTGAAAATCAAGCCAGCGCCAATGGCCGACCCTCAAAGATCGTCTCCATCGAGAAAACGCCTGTTACGCGCTCAAGATCCATATCGGCGATCAATCGCTTGTATAGCGCATCATAGCCAGCCATGCCGCTGACCACCGCCTTGGCCAGATAGTCCCATTCACCGCCGATACGGTGGAACTCGACAATCTGGGGCAGGGATTCGATACGGGCGCGAAAGCGGCGCGACCACGCATCGTTGTGTTGGCGAGTGCGGATCATGATGAAAACGGTCAGCCCCAGCCCCAGCGCAGCCGCGTCAATGACGGCACGGCTGCCCTGCAGCACCCCTGCCTCGGTCAGCCGCTGCAAGCGTCGCCAGCAGGCGTTCTGGGACAGGCCCACACGTTCGGCCAGCTCGCGCTGAGACAAGCTGGCGTCCCGCTGCAGCAGCGCCAGCAACTGGTTGTCGATTTCATCTGTTTCTGTCTTTTTATCGCTCATTTGACAACCATATTGAAAAAATATCGCTGATATTCAGAATGATTTCTCATGATCTGCGGGTCAAGATGGCTGCATGCAGAGACAGATTTCCATCCCGCCCTTTGACAGCTACCTCGCCCGGCTGGGCGACAACCCGATCAGTCAGATCCACACCTGCCTGATCGGCCGCGACGCTGTGATCGACGGTCCTTTTGGACCGCGCCGGATGATCTATGCCGATTACATCGCCTCGGGCCGCGCGCTGCGGCCCATCGAGGAATGGGTGATGGAAAACGTGCTTCCCTGGTATGCCAACAGCCATACCGAGGCCAGCCATTGCGGCGGCACCATGACCCGGATGCGCCGCGCCGCGCGGACCGCGATTGGCAATTGCACCCATGCCGGGCCTGAGCATGCGGTGATCTTTACCGGTGGGGGCGCGACACAGGGGATCAACCGGCTGGTGCATCTGTTGGGTGCGGGCCCGGATACGACGGTGCTGATCGGGCCTTACGAACATCACTCGAACATCCTGCCCTGGCGCGAAAGCGGCGCGACCGTAATCACCATCCCCGAGGCAGCGACCGGCGGCCCGGACCTGACCGCGCTGGCCGAGGCGCTGGACCAGGCCCAAGGACCGGTAATCGGCAGTTTCTCGGCCGCGTCGAACGTCACAGGGACGCTGACTGACGTAGCCGAAGTCACGCGCATCCTCAAAACTGCAGGCGCCAAGGCGGTCTGGGACTATGCCGGAGGCGCGCCCTACCTGCCCATCGACATGCGGCTGGGCATGGATGCGGTGGTGATCTCACCGCACAAGTTCATTGGTGGGCCGGGGGCATCCGGCGTGACCATCCTGCGCCGCGATGCGGTGGTGAATGACCGCCCCACCCTGCCCGGCGGCGGGACGGTGCGCTTTGTCTCGCCCGAGTCGCATGACTATTCGCTGTCGCTGGAAGCGCGCGAAGAAGGCGGCACGCCGAACGTGGTCGGGGATATCCGCGCCGCGCTGGTCTTTCTGACCAAGGCCGCTGCGGGTCAGGACCATATCCATGCACGCAATGCCGAATGGCTTGCGCTGGGAATGGCGCAGCTGCGCGCGCATCCCCGGGTCGAGCTGCTGGGCAATCTGGATGCCCCCCGCCTGCCCTTCTTCAGCTTCCGCATCCGCGATGGGCAGGGCGGATATGTCCACCAGCAACTGGCGACTCGGATGTTGTCGGATCTTTATGGCGTGCAGGCGCGGGGCGGCTGCGCCTGTGCGGGCCCCTATGTCCATCACCTGCTGGGGCT
Source organism: Paracoccus sp. J56 (assembly GCF_019633685.1). Classification (NCBI taxonomy): domain Bacteria; kingdom Pseudomonadati; phylum Pseudomonadota; class Alphaproteobacteria; order Rhodobacterales; family Paracoccaceae; genus Paracoccus; species Paracoccus sp. J56. Next base: position 13,694 of record NZ_JAFL01000024.1, on the reverse strand, counting down.
GGACCCACAGGAATCAGCGCGCATGCGCGCCGCGATCCTTGCCGGGGATGAGATCGAGAAACCCGGATTCGTGCGGCTGAACCTGTGCTGGGCCGCCCCGCGCGCCGAAGTTCAGGCAATTCTGGACGCCATCTGCGACCTTTCCGATCACGCAACGGAACACCTGCCCTATTACCGCTGCGACCGTTCGACCGCGATCTTTACGCCGGTCGCGGCCGAGTAGCGCAGGCCACGGTCGCCACATATTCGCGCACCAGCGCCACGCGGCGGGGGCGAAAGCTTTCCTCACCCGGCCGCATGGCTTGAATGCGCGGAACGTGAAAGGTGCGGAAATCCTGTCGCATCCGGCAATGGGCCAACAGCATCATGTGATTCTCACTGTAGCTGAGGCCCAAAGGCCAGATCTCGCGCGTGGTCTGCATCCCCTGCAGGTCAAGGTAGCCGATTATCAGGCTACGCTCATCCCACAGCGCCTGCCGCAACAGCGCCATATCCACATTCAGGGCGGGTCTTTGCGCAGGTTCGCGAAACAGGCGCATGGTCGCGTGCATGGCATGCCGGCCCTGACCTTCGGGCAGGGTGGCGATGATTCGGGCCATGGCGTTTTCGCCGGCATGTGTCAGTTCGGAATCACCCAGAGTACGCAGGCCCGAGATGGCAAGCAGCAGGGCCTCGATCTCAAGCCGGGAAAAGCTTTGGGGCGGCAGGGCCGGGTCTTCGGTCAGCGAATAGCCAACGCCCGCTTCGCCATCAATCAGCGCGCCTCCGGCCCGCAGGGTAGCAATGTCGCGATAAAGCTGACGCGTCGAAACGCCGGTCTCCTGCGCCAGCCGCCCGGCCGTGACCGGCGCGGGCAGGCGGCGCAACGCATCCATCAGGCGCATCAGGCGATCGGTACGAGACATGCTGTCACCTTTTGTCAGGAGGGTCGGGTCATTCTGCCCCCGTCAATACAGGAGACCAAGATGCTGACTCTATATCACGCGCCCAAAAGCCGCTCATCATCCGTCGTCGAGCTGCTGGAAGAGCTGGGCGTTCTGGACAAGGTCGATGTTCGCCGGGTCACGATCCCGCGTCAGGACGGCTCGGGTGCCCGCGACCCGGCCAACCCCCACCCCGAAGGAAAAGTGCCCTATCTGGTCAACGGTCAGGATCACGTACGCGAACGCGGCGCGATCATGCTTTATCTGACCGACACTTTCCCCGAGGCAGGGCTGGGCCCTCTGCCAGGCGATCCCCGGCGCGGACAATATCTCAGCTGGCTCAGCTGGTATCAGGGCGTGCTTGAGCCGGTGGCGATCCTGCATTTCTGCGGGATCAACCATCCGGCGCTGGCCGCAAGCCTGCGCGATTATGATACCGCCGTCGCGCGGCTGGACGAGGTGCTGACAAAGCAGCCTTATCTGCTGGGCGAGGATTTCTCGGCAGCTGATTTGCTGGTCGCGGGCCCGTTCATGTTCTTTGGCCCCGAGCAGATGCCGCGCACCCCCGCCGTTGACGACTGGGTGCAGCGGATTCAGTCGCGCCCCTCGATGGCGCGGGTGGCCGAACTGGACGCCTGAGCGGTTGAGCCCGCGGCGGGAAGCTTTGCCAGCTGCACCATCAAAATTCCCGCCGCGACGATCAGCGCGCCGATCACATCCGAGACGCCAAACCGTTCACCCAGCAACGCGGCAGCGATCCCGACGCCAAAGATCGGCGACAGAAAGTGAAAGGTGGCGGCTCGCACCGCGCCGATGCGGTTGACCAGCCTGAACCATAGCCAGGTCGCGCCAATTCCCGGCGCGACCACCGTATAGGCAAAGGCCCAGATCAGGCCGGCGCTCCATTCGACCGGGCGGCCCCAATCCATCAGCAGGGCCGGTATCACCAGCAGGATCGCCCCGACCGCCATCTGCAATCCGATGATCATCATCATGTTGCGGCTGCCCCCTGCCCCACGCGCAGCCAGCGTCGCAAAGGTCAGTGCCACCATACCGATCAGGCACAAGATCACGCCGGGGATATCCAGCCCATGTTGCAGCCGCACCCCCATGATCAGGGTGACGCCCGCGACGCCCGCGATCAGACCGGCAACGGCAATGGGCCGCAGCCTCTCGCCATAAAGAAGCCAGCCCAGAAACGCCACGACCAGCGGCATCATCGAAGCGATGATCGACGAAACCGAGGCCTCGACATATTGCATCGCGACCCAGCTGAACCCCAGGTAAAGCGCATTCTGGCACAGGCCGAACAGGATCACCGTGCGCCATTCGGCCCGGGTCAGATGCCAGTTCTGCCCCATGGCACGCGCCATGGGAATCGCCACCAGCGCGGACAGGCCAAAGCGGATGACCAGCGCCGTCAGCGGCGGGGCGGACATGACAATCATGCGCGTCGAGGTAAAGGCCGAGGCCCAGACCACCGCAAAACCGACGCCCATCAATATCGCGCGGAAATCCATCCTGTCCCCCCGGTGTTGCGTGCGCATGGGACACGGATGCGCGGGGATGCACAAGGGGCGGCGTAATCACCCGCGCAGCAAACCGCCCGCAGGTGCGAAAACCCGGACCCCGTAAGATCGGGGCGCCGCAAAAGAAAAGAGCCGCGCAGATCAGATGCGCGGCTCATTCCCGTCAGTAAACGCGGGATCTCAGGCGTTCACGCTGTCTTTCAGCGCTTTCGCGATGGTGACCTTGACCACCTTGTCGGCCGGTTTGGTCATCATCTCTTGGGTTTGCGGGTTGCGAACCTGACGCTCGGGACGGGCGCGGCAGGCGACCTTGCCGATCCCCGGCAGGGTAACGGCGCCACCCTCGGCAACCGTGCGCGACACGATGGCCGAGATCGCGTCCAGAGCCGCGGCGGCGGTTTTCTTGTCGCTGCCCATTTCATCGGCCAGCGCGGCGACGAGCTGAGTTTTGGTCATCGGTTTGGAAGCGGCCTGAGCCATTTTCTGTCTCCTCGTTGTTCCCGTTCGGGAAATTTTCGGACGCCACCTTGGCGGCACGCGTGTCGCTACACAAGCTTTTTAAGCGCAGATCAAGCGTTTTCGGCGAAATTCCCCAGCAAACGCTGCGAAAAGTGCCTCGCAGGACCAGGCTACAGGAACGCGGTTTCGTTAAACGAACGCAACTTGCGTGAGTGGATGCGCTCCAGAGGGGTCTCTCGCAGCTTCTCCATCGCGCGAATGCCGATCTGCAGGTGGTTTGCAACCTGCGTACGATAAAAGTCGGTGGCCATGCCGGGCAGCTTCAATTCGCCGTGCAGCGGCTTGTCGCTGACGCAAAGCAGCGTGCCATAAGGAACCCGAAAGCGGAAACCGTTTGCGGCAATGGTCGCACTTTCCATATCCAGCGCGATGGCACGCGACTGCGACAGGCGCTGCACCGGACCGGATTGGTCGCGCAGCTCCCAGTTGCGGTTGTCGATCGTGGCGACAGTGCCGGTGCGCATGATGCGCTTCAGCTCATAACCCTCAAGCCGGGTAACCTCGGCCACTGCCTCTTGCAGGGCAACCTGCACCTCGGCCAGGGCCGGGATCGGCACCCAGGCCGGCAGGTCATCGTCAAGCACGTGATCTTCGCGCAGATAGGCATGGGCAAGGACGAAATCGCCAAGGCTCTGACTGTTGCGCAACCCCGCGCAATGGCCGACCATCAGCCAGGCATGGGGACGCAGGACGGCGATGTGGTCGGTCGCAGTCTTGGCGTTCGAAGGGCCGACGCCGATATTGACCAGCGTGATTCCGTCCCCATCCGGACGCTTGAGGTGATAGGCCGGCATCTGCGGCATCTTGGCGCCGGTCGCAATGATATCCTCGGGGCGTTCCAGGATCTGGTTTCCGGGCGCGACAAACCCGGTATAGCCCGAATTCGGATCGGCAAGCGCGCGGCGGGCAAAGGCCTCGAACTCATCGACATAGAACTGGTAATTCGTGAACATCACGAAATTCTGGAAATGCTCGGGCAGGGTCGCGGTGTAATGCGCCAGCCGCGCCAGCGAGTAATCCACACGCTGCGCGGTAAAGGGCGCCAGCGGGTGGCTGCCATCCGGGTTCGGCCCCGCAGTCCCGTTCACGATATCGTCATTCATCGTATTCAGATCCGGCACATCGAACACATCACGCAGGGAATAGTCGAGCACGCCTTCTTGCGGGACGTTGAGGTCGCTTTGCGTGGCGACAGCGAAATGGACGGGCATCGGCGTGCTGCTGTCCCCCACGGCAACCGGCACACCATGGTTGCGCATCAGCAGGCCGATCTGTTCGGTCAGATAGCCCCGGAACAGGTCGGGCCGGGTGATCGAGGTCGAATAGGTCCCCGGCAGCGCCACATGACCAAAGGACAGGCGCGAATCTGTCTTGGAATGGATGGGCACCGTCATGCGGATCTCGGGGTAAAAGGCGCGATAGCGCGCGCCCGGCCTGCCGCCTTTCAGGGTCGCCAGAAAGCGGTTCAGCAGAAATTGCGACGAACGGTCGTAAAGCTCGATCAATCGGGCGACGGCGGCGGCCGGATCGTCGAAATAAAGCCGCTCGGCGGGTTCCGGCGTCTCGATGGGAAGTCTGCGGCTGTCGGTTGCATTCATGCGCGCTCTCCAATTTGGAAAGGAGAGTGCCAGCGCCGCACCGGGCTGGCAAGCCGCCACCAGAGACCCTATCTGATGTGCAAAGGAGTGATCCGCATGGAATTTTCCATTCTTGACCTTGCGGTGGTCGCCGAGGGCTCGGATGCCCGGCAGGCCATTGCCAATTCCGTTGCACTGGCCCAGGCGGCCGAAGACTGGGGCTACAGTCGCTTTTGGCTGGCCGAACATCACAACATGCCCGGCATCGCCAGTGCTGCCACCTCGGTCCTGATCGGCCATGTCGCCGATCATACGAAATCCATCCGCATCGGCGCGGGCGGCGTAATGCTGCCCAATCACGCACCGCTGGCCATCGCCGAACAATTCGGCACGCTGGCGACGATCCACGGCCCGCGCATTGATCTGGGGCTGGGCCGCGCGCCCGGAGGCGACGGGGCGGTGATGCATGCGCTGCGCCGTTCGATGCAGCGCAACGAAGATTTCCCCAATGATGTGGTCGAGCTGTTGCGCTATCTCGGCCCGCCCCGCCCCGGTGCACCAGTGGCGGCCCACCCCGGCGAAGGGACGAATGTGCCGGTCTGGATCCTGGGCTCGTCGCTTTACGGTGCAAGTCTCGCCGCCGCGCTTGGCCTGCCCTATGCTTTTGCCAGCCATTTTGCCCCCGGCGATCTGGATCAGGCCGCACAACTGTACCGCGAGCGGTTCGAACAGACCGAGTTCGGCACCAGGCCTCGTTTCATGCTGGCCGTGAACGTCATCGCAGCCGAAACCGATGCCGAGGCGCAAAAACTGCGCAGCAGCCAGATGATCAGCTTTGCCCGGCTGCGGCTGGGGATGCCGGGGCTGCTGCCTCCGCCAGTCGATGATGTGCTGGATGCCATTCCGGTGCGCATCCTGCCCTCGGTCGAACATGCGCTTTCGGTCAGTGCGGTCGGTACACCAGCGACCGTCGCCGCGCGGCTGGATGAACTGATCACCCGTTATCAGCCAGACGAGCTGATCCTTGTCGGCAATATCTTTGACCAACAGGCCCGGCATCGCAGCTTTGCCATCGCAGCCGAGATCCTGCGGGGCCGCGCATGAGGATGCTTGTCTTTGGTCACGGCTATTCTGCCGGCTTCCTCACCCCGCTTCTGCGGGCTGAGGGCTGGCAGGTGACCGGCACCACGCGCAGCGACTCCGCCCGTGTCACAGCCACAGGGGCAGAGCCGCTGATCTGGCCAGGGGATGACGCAGCGGTCGGCCGGGCGATTTCCGGGGCTGATGCGATTCTGGTCTCGATTGGGCCTGATAGCGGCTCTGATCCCGTTCTGGCGGTCTTTGGCGCCCAGATCGCGGCGGCACGCCCGCGCTGGCTTGGCTACCTTTCGACGACCGGGGTCTATGGCGACCGTAACGGCGACTGGGTGGACGAAAAGACACCCTGCGCCCCCACCACCCAGCGCGGGCGCGAGCGGGTCGCCGCCGAAGAGGGTTGGCAGCAGCTTGCCGCCCGGCACGGTTTGCCACTGCATATTTTTCGTCTGGCCGGGATCTATGGACCGGGCCGCGGACCCTTCGCCAAGGTGCGTCAGGGCACGGCGCGGCGAATTATCAAGCCAGGGCAGGTCTTTTCGCGCATCCATGCCGAAGATATCGCCCAGGTGCTGCTGGCCTCGATCAAGGCACCACGGCCCGGGGCGATCTATAATGTCTGTGATGACGACCCCGCCCCGCCCGAGACGGTGATCGGTCATGCAGCGGAACTGTTGGGCCTGCCCCTGCCCCCGGCCGAGGATTTCGCCACCGCCGGAATGTCGCCGATGGCCCGCAGTTTTTATGCCGAAAACAAGCGCGTCTCGAACAACCGTATCAAAACCGAACTGGGCGTGACCCTGCGCTATCCTGACTATCGCGCCGGACTTGCGGCGCTGGCCAGGGCGGAAGGGATCACGGTCCAGAACATCGGCGTTTAGGGCGCGATCGAGCAGCAACCGTTCAGCATGCGCGACGGCTGGTCCTGCCCGTCCAGAATTACGCTGATCGCCAAGGCAAAGTTGCGGTCCGACATGCCATCCGAACATTGCTCGGGCCGCATGAAGGCAGTCAGCCGACCCTTGTCATCCCCGGCGACAAGACCGCGCGAAGGATCCCCCGGAATGCCGTTATCCATCACCTTGCGCAGCGAAAGCTGGCGCTCGGGCTGGCCGGGTTCGCTAAAGACCATACCCTTTTGCACCGTCTTGACCGACCAGAACGGCTCGGTCCCGTAGCATTGCAGGGTCAGGGGCAGTTCGGCCGACTTCCACGCAGAGGCCTGCGGCTTGAGAAAGCGCAGCGCCACCCAACCCGAGCTTTCGCCGATATTCACCCGGCCCCATTTGCCGGTAGCATCGCGTTCGATCAGCTCGATCCCCTTAGCGGTCGAGGCAAGGGTGCCGACGATCTTGGCCTGACCATGAGGCGCCTCGCGCACGTTCAGCTTGTCCCAGGTCTCGACCACGGTGACATCGAAAAGGCGCGGCAGGTAGTCGTCCTGCGCCTGCGCGGCCAAAGGCATTGCAAGGGCAAGGCCAGTCAGAAGGATACGAAGCATTATTTCCTCTCAGGCACGTTTGGCCACGGCCACGCCCAGAATCTCCAGAACCTTTGCCTCGATGTCAGGGGCTGACATGCGGGCTTCGCGGTACATGGCCTCGGGGCTGGCATGGTCGATGAAAGTGTCGGGCAGAACCATCTGGCGGAAACGCAACCCACCATCAAAAACGCCCTCATCGGAAAGAAGCTGCGCCACAAGGCTGCCAAAGCCGCCGACCGCACCCTCTTCGATGGTGATCAGCGCCTCATGCGTGCAGGCAAGGCGCAAGATCAGATCGCGGTCGAGCGGCTTTGCAAAGCGCGCATCGACAATCGTTGGCTGGATGCCACGCACGAGCAGTGCTTCGCGAGCCCGCATCACCTCGGCCAGACGGGTGCCAAAGGACAGGATGGCAACGCCCCTGCCCTCGGCCACGACCCGGCCTTTGCCGATTTCCAGAACCTCGCCATGCTCGGGCATCTCGACCCCGGTGCCTTCGCCGCGCGGATAACGGAACGCGATCGGCCCCGCGTCATAGGCAGCGGCGGTGGCGACCATATGGACCAGTTCGGCCTCATCCGCGGCAGCCATGACCACCATGCCCGGCAGGTTCGACAGAAACGCGATGTCATAGGCTCCGGCATGGGTCGCGCCATCGGCACCGACCAGCCCGGCCCGGTCGATAGCGAAACGCACCGGCAGGCGCTGGATCGCCACGTCATGGACGATCTGATCGTACCCACGCTGCAGGAAAGTCGAGTAAAGCGCGCAGAACGGCTTCATCCCCCCCGCGGCAAGACCGGCCGAGAAAGTCACGGCATGTTGTTCGGCAATACCCACATCAAAGCAACGGCGCGGGAAACGCTCGGCAAAGAGGTTCAGCCCGGTCCCGTCGGGCATGGCAGCGGTGACAGCGACGATGCGGGCATCGCGGCTGGCCTCATCGACCAGCGCCTTGGCAAAGACCGAGGTATAGCTTGGCGCGTTCGATTTTGCCTTAGCCTGCGCGCCGGTCTGAACGTCGAATTTCGCGGTGGCGTGCCCCTTGTCGGCGGCACGCTCGGCCGGGGCATAACCCTTGCCCTTGCGGGTCACGACATGGATCAGCACCGGCCCGTCAGCCCGCGCCCTGACCGTGCGCAACAGCGGCAAGAGCTGGTCCAGATCATGGCCATCGACGGGGCCGATATAGGAAAAGCCCAGCTCTTCGAACAGGGTGCCGCCAACGGTCATGCCCTTGAGCATCTCTTTGGCGCGCCGCGCACCCTCTTGCAGAGGCTGGGGCAGAAAACCGACAGCGCCCTTGGCAACCGCCTTAAGGTCCTGGAACGGACCCTCGGCGTAAAGGCGGGTCAGATAGCGCGACAGGGCCCCGGTCGGCGGGGCAATCGACATTTCATTGTCGTTCAGGACCACGAACAGCCGCTTGCCCAGATCGCCGGCGTTGTTCAGCGCCTCAAAGGCCATGCCCGCGCTCATGGCGCCATCACCGATCACCGCGACAGCGTCGCCCGGATCGCCGCCCAGTTCGCGGGCCATGGCAAAACCCAGTGCCGCGCTGATCGAGGTCGAGCTATGCCCTGCCCCAAAGGGATCATAGGGGCTTTCAGAACGTTTGGTGAAGCCGGAAAGACCACCCTCCATCCGCAGGGTGCGGATGCGGTCGCGCCGACCGGTCAAGATTTTGTGAGGATAGCATTGATGGCCGACATCCCAGATGATCTTGTCGCGCGGCGCCTCGAAAACGGCATGCAGTGCGACGGTCAGTTCGACCACGCCAAGCCCTGCACCAAGATGGCCGCCAGTGACCGAGACGGCGCTGATCGTCTCGGCCCGCAGCTCGTCAGCAAGCTGCCGCAATTCGCGGTCGCTGAGGTTTTTGAGGTCCGAGGGCAGTGTCACCCGATCCAGGACCGGCGTCAGGGGACGATGTTCGTTCTGGTCAGTGGTCATGGCTTGCCCCTCTCTCGGGCGGGCTGTCAGGCGTCGCGCTCGATAACGAAACGCGCAAGCTGCCGCAAGTTTCCTGCCGCCTCGCCATAAGGTTCAAGGGCGGCCTCGGCATGGCGCACAAGCTTGCGCGCCTTGTCCTGCGCACCCTCAAGCCCAAGCAGCGACACAAAAGTCGCCTTGTTCGCCGCCTTGTCCTTGCCGGTGCGCTTGCCGATCGCCTCGGGGTCGCCGGTCACATCAAGGACATCGTCCTGAATCTGGAAGGCAAGGCCAAGGTTTTTCGCATATTCCGCCAAGGGGGCCGGGTCCTCGCCCGCCATGACCGCACCGGCGGTGGCGGCAAACTGGATCAGCGCCCCGGTCTTGGCCTGCTGAAGCCGCTTGATTGCAACGATATCAAGGGGGGTGATCGCGGTCTCGGCCGCGATGTCGAGCGCCTGCCCCCAGACCATGCCGCGCGCGCCAACCGCCTCGGACAGCCCGCGCACCAGCGCCAGCCGCACCTCGGCCGAACCGGTCTGCGCGTCAGTCAGTAGCCCAAATGCAAGGGTCTGCAGGGCGTCCCCGGCCAGAATCGCGGTCGCCTCGGACCACTGCACATGAACGGTCGGCAGACCGCGCCGCAGGTCGTCATTGTCCATCGCGGGCAGGTCATCATGGACCAGACTATAAGCATGTAAAGCCTCGACCGCGGCAGCAACGGGCAGCGACGCCTTGTCACCCAGCCCGAAAAGCCGAGCCGATTCCATGACCAGAAAGGCACGGATGCGCTTACCGCCGATACAGGCGTAACGCATCGCATCGCTAAGCTCGCCATCCGGCAGGCAGGACATTGCGCCTTCCAGCGCGGTCTGGACCTGCGCCTTCACATCCTCAAGACGATCCTGCATCACAGTCCCTCGGCCGGGACAGTGCCTGTGGGCTGACCATTCGCGGCCAGCGTAATCTTTTCAACCCGTTCCTCGGCCTCACGCAGGCGCTTGTCGCAATGTGCCCGCAATGCGGCACCGCGTTCGTAAAGCTTGATCGCCTCTTCCAGCGTGGCCTCGCCATGTTCCAGCCGGCTGACGGTCGCCTCAAGCTCTTTCATCGCCTCTTCGAAGGACATGTTCTCGATCTCGGTCACGCCGCAGTCTCCCTCAGCACATCGACATGGGCGCGCGCCGAGCGGCCCAGAGCGGCGAGATCATATCCCCCTTCAAGGGCAGACACCACCGGGGCTGAACAGGTCGCCGCCGTGTCGCAGATCATTCGGGTGATGGCGGTGAAATCGGCCTCGCTCCACATAAGCGCGGCCAAAGGATCGTCGGCATGGGCGTCAAACCCGGCCGAGACCAGTACAAGCTGCGGCCGCCACGCCTCGGCGCATTCACAGATCTGTTCCCATGCCGCGCGGGCTTCGTCCCCCGCGCTGCCGGGGGCCAGCGGCACATTCAGGATCTGCCCATGCGCGCCCCGTTCAGAGGCCGCGCCGGTGCCCGGATAAAGCGGCATCTGATGGGTCGAGGCAAAGAAGGCCCGCCGCTCATGCCACAATACATCCTGCGTGCCATTGCCGTGGTGGACATCGAAATCCAGCACCGCCACCCGGTCCAGCCCGTGGTGATCAAGCGCCCGCAGGGCCGCGATGGCGACCGAGGAAAAGATGCAGAACCCCATCGCCTTTTCGCGCTCGGCATGGTGTCCGGGCGGACGCATGGCGACAAAGGCATTCGGAGCCTCGCCCGCCAGCACCGCATCGACTGCCGCGCAAACCCCGCCCACGGCATGACGCGCCGCCGTCAGGCTGTCTGGCGCCAGATAGGTATCCGAATCAAGCATCGTCCAGCCCTCGGCCGGGACCTTGCGCTGCGCGAGCGCCAGATATTCCGCCGGATGGGCGCGCAGGATGTCCTGATCCGTGCCCTCGGGCGCCTCGCGGCGGTCAAGGTCCATATCCTCCAGCGCCTCAAGCACGGCATCAAGCCGCCCCACACGCTCGGGGTGGCTTGGCGGGGTCACATGCGAAAAGCCGGACGGATGGGTGTATAACAGGGTCATCGGCCAAGGATTATGGCCACGGACCTTTTCCGGGCAAGACAATGTTCCCGATCCTGCCGAAAACGGCAGCCGCGATGCTGCCTCAGAGTGCCTGAACTGTCAGCCGCTGCCCGTCATGGCCCGCTATGCGCACCTCGGTCAGCGAGCCTTCGGGCATGTCGCGATCAAAGGTCACCTCGGTAAAATGCTCGGTCCGGCCAAGGCGGGGCCCCTCGGTCAGCACCATGCGGGATTCGCCAAGCTGAGCCTGTAAATGCCGCGCCAGCGCCGCATCGCCCGCAGCACGCAGTCTTGCTGCACGTTCTTTGATGGCCGGTCCCGGAACACGCGGCATCCGCGCCGCCGGGGTACCCTTGCGCGCCGAATAGGGAAAGACATGCAGGAATGTCAGCCCGCAATCATCGACAAGCTTCAGGCTGTTTTCAAACATCGCCTCGGTCTCGGTCGGGAAACCGGCGATGATATCGGCGCCAAAGACGATGCCGGGCCGCAAACGCCGCGCCTCTTCGCAAAAGCGGATGGCGTCGTCGCGCAGGTGGCGACGCTTCATCCGCTTTAAGATCATGTCATCGCCCGCTTGCAAGGACAGGTGCAGATGCGGCATCAGTCGCGGCTCGGTGGCGATGGCAAGCATCAGGTTCTCATCTGCCTCGATCGAATCGATCGAGCTGATGCGCAGACGCGGCAGATCCGGCACCAGCCGCAGAATGCGCATGACCAGATCGCCAAGGCGGGGCTGGCCCGGCAGATCCGCCCCCCATGAGGTCAGGTCCACCCCGGTCAACACCACCTCGTTAAAGCCGCGGTCGCGCAGGCGCTTGATCTGTTCGACCACCACCCCCGCCGGAACCGAGCGTGAATTGCCCCGGCCATAGGGGATGATGCAGAAGGTGCAGCGGTGATCACAGCCGTTCTGCACCTGCACGTAGGCGCGGTGGCGTCCGAAACCGTCGATCAGATGGCCAGCCGTCTCACGCACGGACATGATGTCGTCGACCTGCACCTTTTCGGTCTCGCCAATCAGGTCGGGGGCCTGCATCGTGGCCCAGGTCGCGGGCTGCATCTTTTCATGGTTGCCGATGACGCGGGTGACCTCGGCCATGGCGGCAAATGTCTCGGGCTCGGTCTGGGCCGCACAGCCTGTGACAATGACCGGAGCACCGGGGTTTTCGCGTGCAAGCCGCCGGATCTCTTGCCGGGCCTTACGAACCGCCTCGGCCGTGACGGCGCAGGTGTTCACGATCACCGCACCTTGCAGCCCTGCGGCCTCGGCCATCTCACGCATGGCCTCGGTCTCATAGGCATTCAGCCGACAGCCAAGCGTGGCAAAGACAGGCGGCTTCGGCACGCTCATCCCCGCCAGACCCCGTCAAAGACATGCGCAGTCGGGCCGGTCATCCAGACGCCATCATCGCGCCAGTCGATTTCAAGCACGCCGCCCGGAACATTGACCCGCACCCTGCGCCCGGTCAGCCCACGCCGCGCCGCAGCGACCACCGCCGCACATGAGCATGAGCCCGAGGCTAGGGTGATTCCCGTCCCCCGCTCCCATATACGCAGGATGATTTCGCTATCCGAAACGACCTGCACCAGCTCAACATTCGTGCGCTGGGGGTACAGGGGATGATGCTCATGCTCGGGGCCGAATCGTTCAAGATCGACCGCCGCCGCATCGGGCACGAAAAAGGTGATATGCGGGTTACCCATACCGGTTGCCACCGGATCGCCGGGAATCGGCAGATGCAGCGTATCGACATCCTCAGCCAAAGGAATGCGCGCCCAGTCAAAGACCGGAGCCCCCATATTCACGCGCGTCAGCCGGTTGCCCGCGTCCTCGGCAGCAAGCAGGGCGTGATCCGTGGCAAGACGCAGCGCCGTCGCCCCCGATTCGTCCATCAGAAAGCGCGCGATACAGCGCGTGGCATTGCCGCAGGCCGCCGAAAGCGAACCATCCGCATTATAGAACACCAGCCGCGCATCGGCGCTTTCGTCGGGCAGAATAACGGCCAGCTGGTCGAAGCCGACGCCGCGATGGCGGTCGGCCATGGCGGCCACAGTCGCAGCATCAGGCAGCGCGCCAGTGGCGCGGCTGTCGATAACCACGAAATCATTGCCTAGCCCGTGCATCTTCATAAAGGGCAGAAGGGCGCTCTGGCCAAGGTTTTGCTGATGTTCCATGGCGCCGACATACTCCTGCCGAAAAGATTCTGCCAGAGGCAGCGATTTTTCCGCTTGACCCTGTCCGCCACCAACCTTAGTTAGCCCCCCGTGCGATGGGCCCGTAGCTCAGTTGGTAGAGCAACTGACTTTTAATCAGTGGGTCACAGGTTCGAATCCTGTCGGGCTCACCACTGAAAATCCTTTGTTGTCAGGTGACATGCGAGTTGTCCATTTGTGACAGCTTTTTGTCCATTTTTGACAGATCTTCTGTCCATCGCAGCGGAAGCGATAGTTCGGTATGTCAATCGGCCGCGGCAAACATGAGAACGGCGGTGGGAAATTCGTCCACGGTAGCGGTGGCTTGGTGCTGCTGCGGGCGGCGTAAAAGTCGTCCACCTATTCCCTTTCTGCGGCG
>NZ_JAFL01000023.1:0-52512 GCF_019633685.1 Paracoccus sp. J56 | reverse complement strand
CCCGCCATCATCTTCGCGAAGATGCCTTTGTCGCTCCAACGCTTCCAGCGGTTGTAGAGCGTCTTATGTGGGCCGTACGCACTTGGTGCGTCGCGCCACCTTAAACCATTGCGATTGACGAAGATAATGCCACTCAGCACGCGTCGATCGTCAACGCGAGGTTTGCCATGGGACTTCGGGAAGAAGGGCTCCAGGCGCGCCATCTGCGCATCCGTCAGCCAGAAAAGATCAGACATGTTCACCGCTCGATTTTCGAACCGTGAATCACGCCGACAAGCGTAAATCAATGGGTCCTGACCCTAGCGACCAGAGCTTCAAGAGGTATTTCGATGTTCTCGATCGGCAGGCTCAGCGCGGCGACAGGGGTCAAGGTACCCACCATCCGCTATTATGAGCAGATCGGCCTTTTGCCCGAGCCCGAGCGGACCGGGGGCAACCAGCGCCTTTACACCCGCAAGATGCAAGAAAGGCTGGCTTTTATCCGCCATGCCCGCGACCTTGGCTTTCCGCTAGAGGCGATCCGCGAGCTGTTGAGCCTTTCGGACCAGCCCGGCGAATCGTGCCACACCGCAGATGAGATCGCGATCCGCCAGCTTGCCGAGGTCGAGGCAAGAATCGCCCGGCTGGCGGCGCTGCGCGATGAATTGCGGCGCATGCTGGATCATTGTGCCAGCCACACAATCGCCGAATGCCGGGTGATTGAGGTTCTGGGCAATCACGCGCTGTGCGCGCATGATGACCATAGCGTGCCCAAGGGGGCCGGACCCGCCTAGCGCGGCCTGATCCCGTGGGTGACCCCTTCCCCCCGCCGCGACGACGTCCTAGAGTGCGACCATGCGCTGGACCCTGCCAAATCTACTGACTGTTCTGCGACTTCTGGCGGCACCGCTGGTGCCGCTGATGTTCTTCTTTCTCAGCCGGCCCTTTGCCGATTTCGCGGCGCTGGCGCTGTTCCTGATCGCCGCCGTAACCGATTGGTTCGACGGCTATCTGGCCCGCGCCTGGGCGCAGGAAAGCCGCTTTGGCGCCGCCATGGACCCGATTGCGGACAAGGCCATGGTCATCATCGCCGTGGTGGTCATCACCGGCTATTCGGGCATGAACCCCTGGCTGATCCTGCCCGCCACCGTGATCCTGTTTCGTGAGGTCTTTGTTTCGGGCCTGCGCGAATTCCTGGGGGACAAGGCACGGCTGCTCAAGGTCACGAAACTGGCCAAGTGGAAGACAACGGCACAGATGGTCGCCATTGCCGTGCTGTTTCTGGGCACCGGGCTGAATTACTATGAAACCGGCCATCCGCCGCTTGTGGGTGAAACCAGTCTGCCCTGGTCCGACAACTGGTCGGATCTGGCGACGCAGGTTGGGCTGGTGCTGATCTGGATCGCGGCGGTTCTGACCGCAATCACTGGCTGGGACTACTTCGCCAAGGCCCGGCCATTCCTGAGGGATGACCATGGCGCTTGACGTTCTGTATTTCGCCTGGCTGCGCGAACGCATCGGCCAGCCGCGCGAGCGGGTCGAGACACAGGCCCGTACCGTCCGTGAACTGGTGGCCGAACTTGCTGCAATGGACGAATGGCACGCGGCGGCACTGGCCGACCTGACAGCGGTGCGCATCGCTGTGGATCAGGAACTGGCTGATCTGGACGCATCGTTGGAAGGGGTGCGCGAAGTCGCCTTTTTCCCGCCGATGACCGGAGGCTAGGATGACGGCCCGGGTCCAAAGCGTGCCCTTTGACCTTGGTGCCGAGCTGGCGGGCTTTGGCACAGGCGCAGGCGCAGGCGCAGGCGCGGTCGTAAGCTTTTCGGGCCTGGTGCGCGACGAAGATGGTCGTCTGGTCGCACTTGAGATCGAACATTATCCCGGCATGACCGAAAAGGCGCTGCAAGCCTATGGCGAGCAGGCAGCACAACGTTTTGGCCTGACCGGCTGGCGGATCATCCACCGCTTCGGCCGTCTTGAAGTCGGTGAACAGATCATGATGGTCGCCACAGCCGCCCGGCACCGCAAGGCGGCATTTGAGGCGGCGGAATACCTGATGGACTGGCTGAAATCCCGCGCCCCCTTCTGGAAACGCGAAATCGGTCCTGACGGTCCCGGTGATTGGGTCGAAGCAAAGGCCGAGGATGAGGACGCCTTGTCACGGTGGTGAGGCAAAAGTTGCATTCCCGGCGCGCGGCGATCATATAGGGCGCGGACCAGACAGACCCGACCGGATGACAGCGCGGAGCCCTGCATGACTTACCTGGAGTTCGAAAAGCCCCTTGCCGATCTTGAGGGCAAGGCCGAGGAACTGCGTGCATTGGCCCGAAAGGGTGAAGGTGTTGATCTGGAGAAAGAGGCGGCCGCCCTTGACCGTAAGGCCGAGGAAATGCTGCGCGATCTCTACAAACAGCTTGATCCGTGGCGCAAGACGCAGGTCGCCCGCCACCCCGAGCGGCCCCATTGCCGCGACTATATCGACGTGTTGTTCAGCGAATACACACCCCTGGCCGGCGACCGCGCCTTTGGCGAGGATCATGCCGTCATGGGCGGTCTTGCGCGTTTTAAGGATCAGCCCTGCGTGGTCATCGGCCATGAAAAGGGCAATGATACCAAGTCGCGCATCTTTCACAATTTCGGCATGGCCCGGCCCGAAGGGTATCGCAAGGCGATCCGCCTGATGGATATGGCCGATCGTTTCCGCCTGCCGGTGATCACGCTTGTCGACACGCCCGGCGCCTATCCAGGCAAAGGTGCGGAAGAGCGCGGCCAGTCTGAGGCTATTGCCCGGGCGACCGAGAAATGCTTGCAGATCGGCGTGCCGCTGATTTCGGTCATCATCGGCGAAGGCGGTTCCGGCGGGGCTGTGGCCTTTGCCACGGCGAACCGTATCGCCATGCTGGAACACTCGATCTATTCGGTGATCTCGCCCGAAGGATGCGCCTCGATTCTGTGGAAAGACGCCGAAAAGATGCGCGAGGCCGCCCATGCGCTGAAACTGACGGCGCAGGATCTGAAAAAGCTTGATGTTATTGACCGCATCATCTCTGAACCGATGGGCGGCGCGCAGCGCGCCCCCGAAGAAGCAGTCGCTGCTGTGGGCGAGGCTATCGCCGCAATGTTGGGTGAGCTTCAGGGCAAGAAACCCGCGGAACTGATCAACGAGCGGCGGCAGAAATTCCTGAACATGGGGTCCAAGGCGCTGAGCTGAGGCCGAAAAGCCCCGGGGAAATCAAAGGTCCGTCCTGTCGGGGCGGACCTTTCCATTTGATCTTTCGCGGTCTTGGCGCTGATTTATTCCCGCGCAGCCCTAAGCGCGGCTTCCAGGATATCCAGCGCCTCGTCAAAGACCTGATCCTGAATGGTCAACGGCGCGAGGAAACGGATGACATTGCCGTGCACGCCGCAGGTCAACAGGATCAGGCCGCGTTTCAGCGCCTCTTCGCGGACGCGGTTGGCAAAATCGGGGTTCGGCTTGTCGGTGCCGGCAAGGTTGAACTCGACCGCGTTCATAAAACCCGGACCGCGAATATCGACAATCTCGGGCACCGAATCGGCGATGCCGGCCAGGCGCTGTTTCAGCCGCTGGCCAAGCCGGGTGGCACGTTCGCAAAGGTCCTCTTCTGCGATCACGTCCAGCACCGCATGGGCGGCGGCGACGGCCAGAGGGTTGCCCGCATAGGTGCCGCCAAGCCCGCCGGGGGCGGGGCTGTCCATCACTTCGGCCCGTCCGGTGACGGCGCTGATCGGCAGGCCGCCGCCCAGCCCCTTGGCCATGGTGGTCAGATCGGCGGCAACCCCGTGATGTTCCATCGCGAACAGCTTGCCGGTGCGGGCAAAGCCGGTCTGAACCTCGTCGGCGATCAGCAGGATCGAATACTGGTCGCAGATCTCGCGCAGGCGCTGGATAAAGCCGGTCGGCGCCTCATAAAAGCCGCCCTCGCCCTGCACCGGCTCGATGATGATGGCTGCAACGCGCGAGGGGTCGATATCGGCGCGAAACAGCCGGTCAAGCGCCGCCAGCGCCTCGTCGGCAGTCACGCCATGCAAGGGGTTGGGGAATGGCAGGTGCCAGACGTCGTTCATCATCGGCCCAAAGCCTGCCTTATAGGGCTGGACCTTGCCGGTCAGCGACATGCCAAGGAAGGTGCGGCCGTGAAAGCCCCCTGCAAATGCGATGATCCCGGCACGACCGGTGTAATGGCGGGCGATCTTGACCGCGTTTTCCACTGCCTCTGCCCCGGTGGTGTAAAAGGCGGTCTTTTTCGGCCCGTCGCCGGGGACAAGCTGGTTCAGCCGCTCGGCCAGGGCAACGTAGTTTTCATAGGGCACGACCTGATGGCAGGTATGGGTAAAACGGTCGAGCTGAGCACGCACCGCCCCGATCACCTTTGGGTGACGGTGGCCGGTGTTGACCACGGCGATCCCGGCGGCAAAGTCGATATAGCGCTTGCCCTCTTTGTCCCAGATCTCGGAATTCTCGGCGCGTTCGGCATAGATCTGGGTCGTCATCCCCACCCCGCGCGAGATGGCGGCATTCTTGCGTTCGGTCAGGCTGATCATACTGGGCGCCCCTTACTCGATGCGATTCGGGGTCGATGCTATACGCGGCCCGGCGATCCGAACAGGGCCGCTTGCACAGCACCCGGTGATGCTTCAGGCTGAAGCCATGTTTCCGATCCGCGACCATAACCCATCCGAGCGCACGCCCTATGTGACCTATGCGCTGATCTTTCTGAACGTGGCGATGTTTCTCATCACCATGCCATGGGCGGGCGGAGAGGTCGGTCTGTGGAACCGCCTTGCGCTATACCCGGTGGCGGTCAGCCATGGCGACTGGCTGTGGGGGCTGGTAACGCATATGTTCCTGCATGCCGGGATCATGCATATCGCCGGTAACATGCTGTTCCTGTGGGTCTTTGGCGACAATCTGGAAGATCAGATGGGGCGTTTCGGCTTTCTGGTCTTTTACCTTGCCTGCGGGTTGGCGGCGGCGGCGGGCCAGATCGCGGCCGACCCGATGAGCGATGTCCCCATGATCGGCGCTTCGGGTGCAATTGCCGGGGTAATGGGCGGCTATCTGCTGATGTTCCCGCGCGCCCGCGTCGATGTCATCGCCATTATCATCATTATTATTCGCCGCTTTACCATTCCGGCATGGGTGCTGTTGCTGGCATGGTTCGGCATCCAGCTGGTCTCAAGCGCCAGCATGGTCGATGACGGCGTTGCCTATGTGGCCCATGCAGCGGGGTTCCTGGCGGGGATCGTATTTGCCGTGCCGCTGTTTCTGCGTCGTGGCGGGTCGGGTTTCTGGCAGCGCACCCATGGTCGCCCGCCTCATGCCCCGGCCTATGCCCCCTCACGCATCCCGCCGGTGCGTCGGCGCTAAAGCCGGCCGCGGCTCATGTGGCGCTTGCCGGCAAAGCCCGGCGCGCGGCTGACGGTAAAACCTGCCGCCGCCAGTGCCCGTCGTACATGGCCTGCCGCTGTGTAGGTCGCAAAGGTCCCGCCCGCGGCGGTGTGGCGTGCAACCTCGGTCATTAGTGCCTCGCCCCAAAGCTCGGGGTTTTTGGCTGGCGAAAACCCGTCCAGAAACCACGCATCCGCCTGTCCATCCCATACGGGCAGGGCCTCGCGCGCATCGGCCTGGATGATTTCGGCCTGAACCAGCCCGACGGTCAGATGCTGTTGCGGCCAGCCCTCGCGTAACTGGGCTGCAAGCGGGGCAAGCTCGGGAAAGGCGGCATGGGCGCGGGCCAGTTCATCGGCGCTCATCGGAAAGGCCTCAAAGCTGGTAAAGCGGATCGGCACAGTTGCGATCTGCGCCAGTGCCAGAAGGTTCAGCCCAGTGCCAAAGCCCAGTTCGGCGACGTGAAAGCCGGGCCGCAACCGGGCGGGCAGATCGTTTCCGGCCAGAAAGACGTGGCGCGTCTCGTCCAGCCCGCCGCTGAGGCTGAAGTAGGGGTCGTCAAAGCGGCGCGAGACAGGAATCGCCCCGTCACGCCAATCCAGATCGGCGCTGCTCTGGTCGCGCTTGGCCATCCGCGCTAACTCCTTTTTGCAGGCAGATGCGGCAAGGGGCGGCGGAATGGCAAGCGAAATCACAGTGGCGGGCGCAGGTGTCTTTGGCCTTGCCTGCGCATGGGAGCTGCTGCGGCGCGGCATACGGGTGCGCGTCTTTGAGGCGGCGCGGATCGGGGCAGGTGCCTCGGGCGGGCATGTCGGCGCGCTTGCCCCCCACGCGCCCGAGAACTGGAACGCCAAAAAGCAGGTCCAGCTGGAGGCTCTGATCGCTGCCGAAGGGTGGTGGACCGAGGTTGCCGCGGCGGGCGGGGTCGATCCTGGTTACGCCCGCACCGGTCGTATCCAGCCCGTGCCCGAGGGGTCCGAGGCGCGGATGGCCGAACGGGTCGAGGCAGCCCGCGCCAACTGGCCAGAATGGGCGGGAATGGAGATGACTGACGCGCCACAGGCGCCGTTGGTGCCCCTGTCGCCTTCGGGCCTGTGGTTGGTGGACCGACTGACCGCGCGGGTCAGTCCACGCCGTGCAGGTGCCGCGCTTGCCGCCGCGATCATCGCCCGGGGCGGAGAGCTCATCGAGGGGCAGGCCGCGCCCGACGCCCCCGCGATCTGGGCGACCGGAGTGGCCGGTCTTGCGCCCTTTGGCGGCGGCGGGGTCAAGGGCCAGTCGGCGCTTCTGGCGCTGGATATGGCCGATGCCCCGCAGGTCTTTGCCGATGGGGTCCATATCGTGCCCCATGCGGACGGGACCGTGGCCATTGGCTCGACCTCGGAACGCGATGTCATGGACACCGGCACCGACGCCCAGCTTGAGGTGCTGATAGACAAGGCCCGCGCCCTGTGTCCGGCGCTGGGGGATGCACCGGTCGTTGATCGCTGGGCCGGCATCCGCCCGCGCGCGCGGTCCCGCGCGCCCATCGTCGGGCCATGGCCGGGGCGGCCGGGCCATTACGTCGCCAACGGTGGTTTCAAAATCGGCCTTGCCATGGCCCCGGCCTGCGCAGGAATGCTGGCTGATCTGATCCTTGAGGGGCGTGATCGCATCCCCGAGGGCTTCAGGGTGCCGGGCTGACCCCGATTACCATGGGATGCAGGTGGAACAGCCCTGCCCAGATCAGAACGGCCAGCGCAAGGCGCGGCCAGGTCAGCCGCAGGGCCCATCCGCGTCGCAGGCTGATCGCCAGCCCGAACAGGGCATAGGCTAGCAGCAGCCCGAACAGGATCACATGCGCCAGATCGCCGTTGGCGATCAAATGCGCTGCGCCCCACAGGGTAAAGCCCGCCATCAACCCCGCCATGCCGCCGGTCAGCGCTGCCAGCACCGCTATGGGCATGGCGATATTGGCAAGCCAGCGCATCCACGGCTCTTGCGGCCAGATCTCGACAAAGGGGGCGCGGGCGGCGGCAAGGATCAGCCAGTACATCAGCGCAAGCGACAACAGGCTGTAACCGATGACATAGCCCCGCCGCCCCAGCGTACGGATCAGCGGCTCGCGGAATCGGGCCGGGATCACATGCGAGCCCAGAAAAGCCGCCAGCGCCAATGCAAATTCGCCCCATTCCATGCCGCCAGCCTAGCCTTGCGCCCCTGTGACGGCAATCCGCGTTGACGCCGCGCCCTGCTGCGGCATGATGACGCGAAAAAGGGGACCCCATGACACGCCTTCAGACCGCTTTTGACGCCATCGACAAGGCTAATTCCGCCGACCCGCATCTGGACGCCGAAGGGCGGCCCGAGGCGCTTCTTTACGGCCAGCGCATGACGGCCGAGCAAGAGACGCTGTACCCTGATGCCTCTGAGCCCTTGCGCATCGCCTGTCGCGGCCAGCATGTCGAGCGGTTCCTTTTGCCGCGCGATGCCTATCCCATGGACCGGGCGGGCTATCTGGCATGGCGGACCGAGCAGGGTCGCCGCCATGCCGCCCGTATCGCCGGGATCATGCGCGAGGCTGGCTATGACGGGGATGACATCGCAGCAGCCGAACGGATGCTGACCAAACAGGGCATCAAGCGCGACCCCGAGGTGCAGGCGCTTGAGGATGTGGCCTGCTTTACCTTTATCCGCTGGTATATGGGCCCCTTTGCCGAGGGGCGCGACCCTGAGGAATTGCAGCGCATCGTTGAAAAGACCGCACGCAAGATGTCCACCATGGCCCGCGCCCGGGCGCTTGGGGAGTTCGCGATCCCCGAGCCTTTCGCCGCCGCCTTTCGTGCGTAAGGCGCTGATCGTCGCCCATGGTCAGCCGGGCGATCCGGTCCCGCAGCAAAATGCGGTCGAGGCGCTGGCGGCCCGGGTCGCCGCGCTTTTGCCTCAGGCGCAGGTGCGGGGCGCGACGCTTGCCATGCCCGGCGCGCTGGATATCGCTGATGATAAGACGCTGATCTATCCGCTGTTCATGGCCACGGGATGGTTTACCCGCAGCGAGCTGCCCCGCCGCCTGACGCTTTCCGGTGCGGCGCGGGCACGCGTCCTGCCACCCTTTGGCAGCGATCCGGGATTGCCGGGCCTGTGCCTTGCCCTGATCTCCGAGGCGGCGGCAGGGCAGAGGTGGTCTATGGCGCAGACGCATCTTTTGATCGCTGCACATGGCTCGGGGCGTTCGCGTGCCCCTGCCGAGACCGCGCAGCAGATGGCCAAGACGCTTGCCCCCCATCTTGCCGCTGTCTCGTGCGGTTTTATCGAAGAGGAGCCGCGCCTTGCCGATGCCGCGCGCGGTTTGCCGGCGCAGTCGATCTGCCTGCCGCTTTTTGCCACCGGGGCCGATCACGTCACTGACGACTTGCCCACGGCGCTGGCCGGGGCCGGGTTTCGCGGCCTGACCCTGCCGCCCGTCGGGCTGGCGCCCGAAGTGCCCAGGATGATCGCAAATAGCATCAGGGCCGCCCTGTCCGAACGGCCCTGAGATAAGTGTATTGCGGTGCGGTGTCCCGCGGGAAGCGCAGGGATTACATCGAGGCGAGCTGCGCCAGCGCCCCGCGGATGCGGGTCAGGTCGTCTTCGAGCGCGGCGAGTTTTTCGCGCGTCTCTTCGATGACCTCGGGTTCGGCATGTTCGACGAATTTGGGGTTCGCCAGCCGACCACGCAGGCCCTGCGCATCCTTTTCCGTCTTGGCGGCGGCCTTTTCCAGCCGCGCGGTCTCGGTCTTGACGTCGATCATCTCGCCCACCGGCAGGGCAAAGCTTGCCCCCAGTGCCGCGACCGAGATCATGCCGGGGCCGACTGCACCCTCTTTCGGTGCGCCGACCCGGGCCAGACGCTCGATCAGCGGGCCGTTGGCGGCAAGGGCGGCGCGGGCGGCGTCATCGGCCTCGGTCACGATCAGCTCGGGACGGGCACCTGCCGGCACGCCGATCTGGGCACGGGCCGAGCGGATGTTTTCGATCAGCTGGATCACCCAGTTCATCTGACGGTCAGCCTCGGCGTCGATCAGCTCGGCACCATATTCCGGCCAGTCACCATGGATGAGCATGCCTGCCCGGTCGCCGGTCAGCGACCAAAGCTCTTCGGTGACAAAGGGCATGATCGGATGCAAAAGCGTATAGCACTGATCCAGAACCCAGCCCATGGTGGCGCGGGTTTCATCGCCGAACTCGCCATCGAACAGCGGCTTCGAGAATTCGACATACCAGTCGCAGACCTTGCCCCAGACAAAGGCGTAAAGCCCGGTCGCGGCATCGTTAAAGCGGAAACTCGCCAGCGCCTCGTCGGTCGCCTGACGGATGCGTGCGACCTCGCCGATGATCCAGCGGTTCACGACATGGCGCGGTTGCGGCAGGGCAACACCCCCGCGCACGCCGTTCATTTCGGCAAAGCGGGTCGCGTTCCACAGCTTGGTGACAAAGTTGCGGTTTACCTCGACATGTTTCGGCCCCAGCTTAGGGTCGCGGCCCATCGCGGCCATGCTGGTCAGGGTAAAGCGCAGCGCGTCCGCACCATATTCGTCGATCAGCACCAGAGGGTCGATGACGTTGCCTTTCGACTTCGACATCTTGGCGCCTTTTTCGTCGCGCACCAGTCCGTGAACATAGACGGTGTGGAAGGGCACCTGACCAACCACGGCCAGTTGCATCATCATCATCCGGGCCACCCAGAAGAAGATGATGTCGAAACCCGTCACCAGAACGTCTGTCGGGAAATACCTGCGCAGCTCGGCCGTGTCCTCGGGCCAGCCAAGTGTCCCGATCGGCCATAGCCCGGACGAGAACCAGGTGTCGAGCACATCGGGGTCGCGCCAGACCGGATAAACCAGTCTGGTCGGGTCCTGCGACAGGTTGTAATCGGCAAGCCCCTGGGCAAAGGCGTCGATGGCGGCCGCGCGGTCGGCAACCTCGATCACCCGGGCGGTTTCCAGCGGAACCGGCAGCGCGGCGATGGAATCGCGGAACTTCTCGGCCACCTCGGCGAAATTCGATGCGGCATGGTGGACCTCGTCGCGGTGGACAAGGCCTTCTTCCAGCAGGGCAAAGATCTCGACCTCGTCAAGCGCGCCGTCATGATCGTCATCGACCTGACCTTCAAGCCGCAGGTCGAGGCCGTACCAGACCGGGATCTGGTGACCCCACCACAGCTGGCGGGAAATGGTCCATGGCTCGATGTTTTCAAGCCAGTGGAAATAGACCTTTTCGTGCTGTTCGGGCAGGATCCGGGTCTGACCCGAGCGGACTGCCTCGATGGCCGGGCCGACGATCTTGGCCGTATCCACGAACCACTGGTCGGTCAGCATCGGCTCGATCACCACGCCCGAGCGGTCGCCAAAGGGCTGCATGATCGGCTTGGATTCGACCAGGGGACGACGCTCAAGATGTTCAGCGCCGGTTTCCTTGTCGATTTCCTTATGCAGATAGGTGACGGCCAGCCCTTCGCTGGTGATTGCCTCGACCACGCGCGCCCGCGCCTCATAGCGGTCAAGGCCGCGCAGCTCTTCGGGCACCAGATTGACGTTTGAGACATCGCCCACATCCTCGCCCCGGGCCGCGCGGGTGGCGATCCCGGCGCTTTCCGCATAGCTCAGCCCGTCCGCGCGCATCCGCCCCTTGCCGTCCAGCAGCACATAAAGCGGGATGTTGTTGCGCAGGGCGACGCCATAGTCGTTAAAGTCATGCGCGCCGGTGATCTTGACCGCGCCTGACCCGAAATCGGGGTCGGGATATTCGTCGGTGATGATCGGGATCAGACGGCGGTACTCCTTGGGTCCGACCGGGATTTCGCACAGCTTGCCGACGATCGGGGCATAGCGGGGATCATCGGGATGAACCGCGACTGCGCCGTCGCCCAGCATGGTTTCGGGGCGGGTGGTGGCGATGCTGATATAGTCGCGCGTCTCGCGCAGGGTGACGTTCCCGTCCTCGTCACGCTCGACATATTCATAGGTCTCGCCGCCGGCGAGCGGGTATTTAAAATGCCACATATGGCCGGGAATCTCGCGGTTCTCAACCTCAAGATCGCTGATCGCGGTCTCAAAATGGGGGTCCCAGTTGACCAGCCGCTTGCCGCGGTAGATCAGCCCCTTGTCATACATCTCGACAAAGACCTTGATGACGGCGTCGTGGAAGTTGCCTTCTTCGCCCGCTGGCGCGCCGGGGGCGCCGGACATGGTAAAGGCGTTGCGCGACCAGTCGCACGAGGCGCCAAGCCGCTTGAGCTGTTCGATGATCGTGTCGCCTGATTCCTGTTTCCAGGCCCAGACCTTTTGCAAAAAGGCCTCGCGCCCGATGTCGCGGCGGTTTGGCTCCTGCCGTTCGGCCATCTGGCGTTCGACGACCATCTGGGTGGCGATGCCGGCATGGTCCTGACCGGGCTGCCACAGCGTGTCAAAGCCCCGCATCCGGTGCCAGCGCACCAGAATGTCTTGCAGCGTATTGTTCAGGGCGTGGCCGATATGCAGGCTGCCGGTTACGTTCGGGGGTGGGATTACCACCGAGAAGCTGTCCGCCCCCGGTTTTGCATTGGCGCCTGCGGCAAAGGCGTTTCTTGCCGCCCATTCCCGCGCAATCCGGGCCTCGGCGGTTTGCGCGTCGAAGTTCTTGTCCATGGCCATGGTGTTTCACCCCTTGAATCGCGTTGGGGATAGCGAAGCGCGGGCAAAAGGCCAAGAGGCGCTAGGCCAGGAACTGCGCTGCAATCCCCTGCCGGAAGGGAAAATATTGAAACCAGGGCCGCGCGCCCTCGATCACACGCCCGGCCGAAGGGCGCCGGGTCAGCCGCGTGAAATACTCCGACAGTGCCGGATGGGCATAAAAGGGGTGAATCGCCCCGGCATAGAACAGTGCAGGCATGGCCGCGCAATCTGCCAAAGAGAACGCGCCTGCGATCCAGCTGTCGTTGTCGCAGGCAGCCAGATGCCGCTCGGCTGCGATATAGGCGCGGTCCAGCTTTTCTTTTTGCTCGGCCACCGTCTGCGGGTCGCGGCGCGACTCGGGTCGCAGGGCGTCGCGGACGATTTCCTGCACAGGCGATTCCATGTGCATGTCAAAAAAGCGGTCCCATAGCCGCACCTGAAGTGCGGCCTTGGGGTCGGCGGGGATCAGGCGATGGGGCCCCGGGTGATGCAGGTCCAGATATTCGATGATGATCGAGCTTTCCGGCAGCACCGTATCGCCATCCTCAAGAACCGGAAACAGCCGCATTGGCCACAGCCGTTCCAGCAATGCCGCATCGTCCGGCTGCGCCAGATCCACAAGGCGCGGCGTAAAGGCGGTCCCCGCCTCGTAATGCGCGATGAGCGGTTTCCAGCAATAAGAAGCCAGCGGGTGATAATACAGCGTCAGCATGGTTTGGCCTGCTTTCCGGGCGTCATTCCTGCCGGGCGAACTCGGCATCGACCTCAATGGTGATCGGATCGGTAAAGAACGGACTCATGCCATAGGCCTGCGGGTCGATCTGCGTTTCGGCATGAACTCCGATCAGGTCGCGGATGATCGGGTTGCCAGCCTCATCCCCGGTAAAGCCTTTGCCCGCACCGATCAGGGTCACGTCAAAGGTGGCGGGCAGGGTCTTGCCCAGCAATGTCAGCTGTCCCTGGACCTTGCCCGCTGTCAGGCTGTCGGCAGTGAAACCGTCGGCCGCAAAGCGTGCTGTCGGGTTCTTTGCGCTGTCGAGATAGTCGGGGCCGGTCAGGATTTCGGCAAACCCCTCGACCGGGGTTGAAAGTGAGGCGATCTCGACCTCGGCTTCAAGCCGGTTTTGCGCCGGATCGTCGGGATTCCACTCCAGCTGACCCGAGACCGAGCCAAAGCGGAAAACGCTTACTGAAAAGCCCATATGCGGCACGCGGGTCTGGACGGCGGTATGCGCCGGGTCCAGCCGGTAGGTCCCGGCGCTGGCGGCGTGATAGTCCTGCTGGCCGCGCGGGATGCTGTCGGGTGTCACCTCCTGGGCGGCGGCAGGCCCCGCCCAGAGAGCGATTGCGATCAAAGAGGCACGGATCATGATGCAACCTCCTTGGGACCGACCAGCGCGAAATACACACCTTGCGGGTCGCGGGCGACGGCGATGAAGGCCGGGCCGGGCACCTCGATCGGACCATGCACCACCTCGCCGCCGCCGTCGCGGATGCGATCCAGAGCGGCTGCGACGCCGTTCACGCCGAAATAGGGCAGCCAGCAGGGCACGGGCGAATTTCCCAGACCCATCATGCCGCCGATCTCGGCCCCCTGCCACGAAAACAGTTGGTAGGTCCCCATCTCTCCCATGTCCATGGCGGTGGATTTCGTCCAGCCAAACAGCTCGGAATAGAAGCCGAACCCGGCCACGGGATCGGTGGACATCAGCTCGACCCAGTTGCCATGGGCCTCTTTACGCTGGTTCCATGCCCCGTCCTCGACCGGGGGCTGGGGGTCCATCGGCAGTGGCTGCAGGATACCAAAGACCGCGCCCTGAGGATCCGCGACGACCGCAAAGCGCCCCGTGTGGGGAATATCTTCGGGTTCGCGAAGGGCCGAGCCCCCAAGGTTCCTGATCTTGGCGACGGCTGCATCGGCGTCATCGACGTCGAAATAGATCATCCAGGACAGAGGGACGTCGGCGCAATCCTCCGGCGTCTCCATCAGTCCGGCAACCATGTCGCCGCCATGGCTGGCAAGGTGATAGGTAAAGCCCTCCATCCCGGCGTCGGCAGTGGTCCAGCCAAGGATCTTGCCATAAAAGGCCCCGGCCTCGGCAAGCGCGCCTTTCGCGGTCGAAAGCTCGAACCAGCAGGGTTTTCCGTGATACATGGCGGTTCCCTTCAGGCTTTCACATCGACGATGGGTTCGAACCCGCCCCACATCATCCGCATGCCGTCAAAAGGCATTTCTGGCGGTTTTTGCATCTCGGGGTCGGACATCATCTTTTCATAGCTCGCATCGGCAGTCGCCTTGTCGGGCCATTCGATCCAGGAAAACACGACGGTTTCGTCATCCTTTGCCTGGGTGGACATGTAGAAATCATTGACCTTGCCGCGGGGGACGTCGACGCCCCAGCATTCGACCATGCGCACGGCGCCGTAGCGTTTGAACATGGGCCAGGCTGCCTGAGCCATGTCGATGTATTTCTGCTTGTTGGCCGTCGGAACCGCCAGCAGGAAGCCAGAGTAATAGGTCATCTCTTTTCCTCCTCACCGGGCGCTGAATGCGCCAATGAGTCGCAGGTTGGCACTTGAAGTATTAAAAAGCAACTGTTAATATCAAAACATGACTGAAACTGGCAAAACTCTGCGTTTACGCTATGAAGAAGGGTGCCTTGGCGCCCATGCGCTGAATTTCATCGGCGACCGCTGGGCGCTTTTGGTGGTGCGTGAGCTGATGTTTCAGCCCAAGCGCTTTCAGATGCTGCGCGCCGGGCTGCCGGGTGTGACGGCAAGCGTGCTGACCCAGCGCCTGACCCAGTTGGTGCAGGCGGGGGTGGTGGCGCATGATGATGTGCTGGGGGTTTATGCGCTGACCGATGCAGGTCGGGCACTGCATCCGGTGCTGCGCGAGCTTTGCCGCTGGGCGTTGCGGATGCCGGGGCATGACCCGGCCAAGTTCATCAGCATCTCGGCGCTGATGATTTCGATCTCGGCCACGGTGGATCGGGCGCGTGCTGCCGGATTACCTCTGCGTGCGGGGTTTGTTTCAGGCAAAGAGGGATTTGAGGTCACGCTGTCCGCGGCCGGCATACCGCAGGTCCGCGCCATGCGTGAGCCGGTGGCCGATTTCGTCATGGAGGGGTCGGGCAATGCACTGGCCGCGGCGATATATGGGCCGGGGCCGATGGCGCTGGCCGCCGCAGGTCTGGTGGGGTTGCGCGGCGATCACGCCGCCGCGCAGGGGTTCACGTCGCTTTTCAGCCTGAAGCCTCAGATCAGCGACAGCAGCGAATCGCCCGACGAGATCGTGCAGGCGCTGGGGGCCTCTTCGACCTGAAGCTCTTCGACCGAGCCGTCGTTGACCAGCATGGCATAGCGTTTGGAGCGGCCATTGACCCAGCCCGGCGCCTCGATGTTCATGCCAAGCGCCTTGGTAAAGCTGCCGTCGCCATCGGCCAGAACCTCGATACCGGCATCGGTTGCACCGGTGTCAGCCGCCCATTTCCCGGCGACAAAGGGATCGTTCACCGTGATGCAGATCACGCGCGAGACGCCTTTCTCGCGGAACTTGTCGGCGTTTTTCACAAAGCTTGGCATATGGGCGTTGGTGCAGGTCGGGGTATAGGCGCCCGGCACGGCAAAGATGGCCACATGGCCCCTGGCCAGATCGGCAACCGCCACTTCCTCGGGGCCATTGGCGCCCAGTTTCAGCAGTTTGCCTTCGGGCAGCTTGTCGCCTTTTGCGATGGACATGCGCGGTTCCTCCGTCAATTGCATCGATCCGAGGGCGACTATAGGCTCTGCGCCGCAGGCAAACCAGCGAGGGCGAAGAATGAACATCGTGATCCTTGGCGCGGGACAGGCGGCGGCCTCTCTGGCGGCGAAACTGCGTGCGCTGGGGCATCAGGGCGGCATTGCCATTATCGGCGACGAGCCAGCGCCGCCTTATCAGCGCCCGCCCCTGTCCAAGGCCTATCTGTTGGGTGATATGGGGCTGGATCGCCTGACGCTGCGCGCCCCCGAATGGTGGGAGGAACAGCGCATCACCCTGCATCTGGGGGAAAAGGCGCTGCGCATCGACCGCGACCGCCGCGTCGTGGTGACTGATCGGGGCGAACACCCCTATGACCAGCTTGCCCTGACGCTGGGCGCAACGCCCCGCCGCCTGCCCGAGGCGATGGGCGGCGCGCTGCCCGGTGTTCATGTGGTGCGCAGCCTGGCTGATATCGCCGGGCTGAAGCCGGGGCTGGTTGCCGGGCGTCGCCTTGTGGTGATTGGCGGCGGCTATATCGGCCTTGAGGCGGCGGCTGTCGCCCGCAAGCTGGGGCTTGAGGTCACTTTGGTCGAGGCCGCGCCGCGCATCCTTGGCCGCGTCGCCGCGCCCGAAACGGCGGCGATGATCCGGGACCTGCACACAGCCCATGGGGTTCAGGTGCTGGAAGGTACTGGCATTACCCGCATCACCGGCCAGACCGCCGCCGATGGGGTCGAACTGGCCGATGGCCGCCATTTGCCTGCTGATCTGGTGATCTGCGGTATTGGCATCTGGCCCGAGACCGCTTTGGCCGGGGCGGCGGGACTGACCCTCAATAATGGCATTGCCACTGATGGGCAGGGGCGTACCTCGGACCCGGCAATCTGGGCGGCGGGCGATTGTGCCAGCTTTCCTGCACCCGATACCTGCCCGGGCGGTGGCCAGCTGCGGTTGGAAAGCGTCGGCAATGCCATCGACATGGCCGAGGCAGTGGCCGCAAACATGCTGGGGGCAGGTGCGGACTACGTGCCAAAGCCGTGGTTCTGGTCGGATCAGTTTGACGCCAAGCTGCAGATCGCTGGGCTGAATCTTGGTTATGACCGGGTGGTGACGCGCACGGCCGAACCGGGTGGCTCGGTCTGGTATTTCCGGGACGGGCGGCTGATCGCGGTGGATGCGCTGAACGATGCACGCGCCTATATGATCGGCAAGCGGCTGATCGAGGCCGGCCGCTCTCCCACACCCGAGGCAGTGGCCGAGGCGGGCGATCTGAAGGCGCTGATGGCATGAGGATCGTTGGCGGCTCTTTGCGCGGGTTGAAGCTGGCCGAGGTCGGGGCCGGCGACCCTGCTGCACATCTGCGCCCGACGACCGACCGCGTGCGCGAATCTATCTTTAACCTGCTGATCAACGGCACCCATGGGAATCCGATTCCCGGTGCGCGGGCGCTGGACCTGTTTGCCGGGACCGGGGCTCTGGGGCTTGAGGCGCTGTCGCGGGGCGCGGCACG
Source organism: Paracoccus sp. J56 (assembly GCF_019633685.1). NCBI lineage: Bacteria > Pseudomonadati > Pseudomonadota > Alphaproteobacteria > Rhodobacterales > Paracoccaceae > Paracoccus > Paracoccus sp. J56. Next base: position 35,196 of record NZ_JAFL01000023.1, on the reverse strand, counting down.
CGTCGCCTTTGTCGATGACGGCGTGGCGGCACGGGCACTGTTACGTGCCAATATCGAAAAGGCCCGCGCAATGGGTGTCACAGATGTCTGGCGGCGCGACGCAACCCGGCTGGGGCAGAATCGCGCGGCGCCTTATGATCTGGTGTTCCTCGACCCGCCCTATGGCATGGGCCTTGGCGAACGTGCCCTACAATCTGCGATTGAGGGGGGCTGGCTCGCCCCCGGTGCCATGGTGGTGTGGGAAGAAGCGCGTCCCCCTGCCCCCGTGGCCGGGCTTGAGCTGATCGACCAGCGCAAATATGGCGACACAATTGTCACATTGTTGCGTAATGGGCACGATCAGGTGGCCCGATCCAGCTTGGTGGACAAGTGAATCAGGCTCTCGCTGGAGCGAACACCAGTCAAACCGCCGATCTGATCCAGCACATCGTCAAGCTGGCTGGTCGATACGGCAGCCAATTGCAGCAAAAGATCGACACGGCCGCTGGTGGTATGGATGCGTTCCACCTCGGGCAGGCTACGCAGCCGGGCAAGAATCGCCGCCTGCGCGCGTGGTTCGATCGTCAGAAGGCAGGTCGCGCGAATGCGGTGCTCGCGGGCAGTATCGCCCAGCCGCAAGGTGTAACCTGCAATGGCACCCGATGTTTCCAGTCGTTCCAGCCGTGCCTGCACGGTCGAGCGTGCCACTTTGAGCCGCCGTGCAAGAACCGCCACGGACATCCGCGCGTCCTGCGCGAGATGGGCCAGAATGCCGCGATCCAGTTCGTCCATCGTTCACCTGTCGATCTGCCAAAATTTTCGTCATAGTAACGAAGCAGCAGCCCTTTTCCACCCTTTTCATTGCTTCAATCGGAACTCATAGGGCGCAGACTTGTTTCCACCCACACGCGCACAGGAAGGACATGCCGATGGGACTGACCGAGGGCCGTGGCCCCAAGACTGTCTGGAACAATCCCGCCGAGATTATCCGCAGGCTGGCGCCGGAAAATCCGGTGATGGTCTTTGCACCGTCGGTCTTGCGCGCGACGGCGCAACGGTTCCTGCAGGGTTTTCCGGGTCTGGTCACCTATGCGGTGAAGTCGAACCCGGATGAGGCGGTGATCCGCACCCTTTCGGCCGCCGGCGTGAAAGGCTTTGACGTCGCCTCTCCGTATGAGATCGACCTGATCGGCCGGCTCGCCCCCGATGCGGCGCGGCACTATCACAACCCCGTCCGCTCGCAGGCCGAGATTGCCCATGCGGTTGACGCCGGGATTACCTCCTGGTCGGTGGACAGCCGCTCGGAACTGGACAAGCTGTTTGCCCGTGTCCCGGCTGATAATTGTGAGATCTCGGCCCGGTTCAAACTGCCCGTGCTGGGCGCGGCCTATGACTTTGGCTCGAAATTCGGTGCCTCGCCCGAGCTGGCGGCCGAGCTTTTGCGCGCGGTGGCGGATCGGGGCTATATCCCCTCGCTGACCTTCCATCCGGGTACGCAATGTGTCGATCCGCATGCCTGGGAAAGCTACATCACCACCGCGGCCGAGATCTGCGATATGGCCGGCGTCAAGGCGCGGAGGCTGAATGTCGGCGGCGGTTTCCCCTCGCATCGCGTCACAGGGGTTGAGCCTGACCTCTCGTCCATCTTCCAGCTGATCAGCCGCATCACCAAAGAGGCCTTTGGCGCCGAGGCCCCGCAACTGGTCTGTGAGCCGGGGCGAGGGCTGTGCGCCGACGCCTTTTCGCTGATCACCCGGGTCAAAGCGGTCCGCGACGGCCAGAGCATTTTCCTGAACGACGGCGTTTATGGTGGGCTTTTCGAGCTGCCTATCGTCGGAAACCTTGACCGTTTGCAGGTGCTGACCCCCGAGGGCACCCCGCGCGAGGGCGAGCCGCTGCCGCGCGTCATCTTTGGCCCGACCTGCGATTCGGTCGACCGGCTGCCAGGCGAACTGACCTTGCCTGCCAATATTCAGGAAGGCGATTACATCATCTTTCACGGTGCGGGCGCTTATTCGACGGTGACCAACACCCGTTTCAACGGCTTTGGGCTGATGGCACACCTGACCGTGAACGCTCTTGAGTAGGGATTAATCGACGCTTTGTTTTTCCGTGCTAGCGTAACCGCATGGAATCACTGCCTCCGCCGAAATGCCAGGTCGTCATGATCGACGGCACCTTTGCCTCTCTGACCCAGGGGCAAAGGTCGTCGATCGCGCGGATCTATGCCATGCTGTCTGGGGAACGCGGCAGACTGCCCGCGCCGGTCCAGATCCATTATGCCCCCGGCCAGCAGTGGGAAGCGTGGCGTACCCTGCCAAAGCTCGCCATGGGTTCGACGCTGGAACGCCAGATCTGCGACGCCTACGGCTGGCTTGCGCGCCGGTGGCGTCCGGGGAATCCGCTGTTCTTTTTTGGCTATTCACGCGGCGCTTTTGCAGTCCGCTCATTGGCCGGGATGATCGGGCGCGTCGGGCTGCTGACCCATGACCGGGCTACACGTCCCAATATCCAGAAAGCGTGGGAGCTTTATCGCAACGGACGGGATGGTGTGGTTGAGCGATTGGATCCCGCACTGTGCCATCCTTCGGTGCCGATCCGCATGATCGGGGTCTTTGACACGGTGACGGCGCTGGGGATCCGGCTGCCCATCCTGTGGATGCTGACCGATCCGCGCTTTCGCTTTCACGACGCACATCTGGGGGCTGAGGTCGAACATGGTCTGCAGGCGCTGGCGCTGGACGAGACGCGGGCGACCTTTCAGCCGCTGCTGTGGGACAGCAGCTCAGCGCCGGGCCGGGTTGAGCAGATGTGGTTCCGCGGCTGTCACCCCGATGTCGGCGGCCAGCTTTCGGGGCTGGAATACGCCCGGCCGCTGGCGAATATCCCGCTGGTCTGGATGATGACGCGGGCCGAAGAGCTGGGCCTGCCGCTGCCGCAGGGCTGGCGCGCGCATTTCCCCTGCGACCCGACCGCGCCCTCGGTCGGGTCGTGGCGCAGCTGGGGCAAGGCTTTTCTTGCCCGTGCGCCGCGTTTGGCCGGGGCCGATCCTTCTGAGATGCTGCACGATTCGGTGCCGCGCCCCTATACGGGCCCGGCACTTCTGACGGGTGATCTGGCGGATGCTGCGCCGCCGCGCCCGCGCCGCCGGTTGCGCCAGGGACCCCCGGCACCCAAGCGCTCCGCCGTCGATGAAATGGCAGAGGATCAGCCCGTCGGGCGCCGCGCAACGGTCGTAAAACCCAAGGAGGACGGGCTGGCCCCGGCCTATGAGGGGGCGGGACAGGGCGCGAGCCGTCGCGGAAAGGGCAGCCGGTTCAGGCGGAGGTCCTGAAGTGCGGTTCAGGCGACCTGCGGGACCTCGTCCTTGGGTTTGATCCCCAGCGCGGCACAGACCTTCAGCACCAGTTCAGGCTTGTTCAGCGTGTAGAAATGCAGCCGATCGACGCCGCCTTCGACCAGTCGCTCACACAGCTTGACGCAAAGATCCAGTGCCAGCGCGGCCTCACCCTCTTTCCCGGAGGCGGCAAAGGCCTCCTCGGCCCATTGCGGGACCGAAGTGCCGCAACGCTCGGCAAAGCGGCGGGTGCCCGACCAGCTTTGGATCGGCAGGATGCCCGGGATGATCGGAGCCTCGATTCCCGCTGAAACGCAGGCATCGCGAAAGCGGAAGAAGGTGTCTGCCTCAAAAAAGAACTGCGTCATGGCACTTGAGGCGCCTGCCTCAACCTTGCGTTTCAGCCAGGCGACATCGGCGGCGGTGTCGGGGCTTTCCGGATGCGGCTCGGGATAGGCGCCGCAGCGGATGGTCATGTCACCGCGTTCGGCGATGGCTGAGATCAGTTCGACCGAATTGGCAAACCCCTCGGCGTGGGGGATGAAACGGGCCTGCCCTTGCGGTGCATCCCCACGCAGGGCGACGATCTCATGCACGCCTGCCACCGCGTAATCCTGAACGATCTGCATCGTTTCCTCGCGCGTGGCATCGACGCAGGTCAGATGCGCGGCGACGTTCAGCTTGTAATGGCTGGCCAGCGCCGTCACCGCTTCATGGGTCAGCTGTCGGGTGGTGCCGCCCGCACCATAGGTGACCGAGACGAAATCCGGGCCCAGCGGCGCCAAAGCGCGCGCGGTCTCCCACAGGCGGAAGGACTGGTCGAGGTTCCGCGGTGGGTAGAATTCGAAGCTGACGGCCGGAGTGGTCATGGCAATGTTCCTCTTGTCGAGGGGCTTGTGACATGCGCCGGGACGTGAGACAAATTCATAATCTTCAAGATCGTCATGAGTTTTGATCAAGATGCACCTTGAGCTTCGCCATCTGCGCAGCCTGCGCGCCATTCACGAACAGGGCGGGCTTGCCCGTGCGGCCGAGGTGCTGAACCTGACGCAATCGGCCCTGTCGCACCAGATCAAGGCGTTGGAAGAGCAGGCGGGAATTGAGCTTTTTCTACGCCGTACCAAACCCTTGCGGTTATCGGCGGCGGGGATGCGGCTTTTGCGCACGGCTGAACAGGTGCTGCCGCTGATCGAGGCCGCCGAGGCCGAATTCCGCGCCGTAGAGATGGGCCGCGCCGGGCGGCTGCATGTGGCGATGGAGTGTCACCATTGCTTTGACTGGCTGCTGCCAGTGCTGGACCAGTTCCGCCGCAGTTGGCCCGAGGTCGATCTGGACATCCGTTCAAGCCTCGCGCTCAAGGCGCTGCCGGCGCTTGAGCGCGGTCAGGTCGACATGGTGATTTCGTCTGACCCCGAAGAAATCGCGGGAATCACCTTTCAGCCGCTTTTTGACTATGCGCCGACCATGGTGGTGCCGGCAGCGCATCCTCTGGTCGCCAAAGGTTATGCTGAACCTGCCGATCTGGCTGGCGAGACGCTGATCACCTATCCGATGGATCGGCCGCGTCTTGATGTGTTCTCGCAATTTCTTGACCCGGCAGGGGTTGAGCCGGCGCGGGTCCGGCAGGTTGAGCAGACGGCGATTGCGCTGATGCTGATCGCATCGGGGCGGGGGGTTGCTGTGATGCCCGACTGGGTTTTGCGCGCGCAGGCCGGAAATCCCGAACTGGCGCTGTTGCCGCTGGGGCCGCAGGGCATGTTCCGCCGCCTTTACGCCGCGCTGCGCAGCGAGGATCTGCAACAGCCCTATATGGTCCATGTCCTGCGTCTGGCCCGGACCGAACCGGTCAGGATGATGCGGGCGCTGGCGCAAGGCTGATCCGGGGCCGCCTGCCCCGATACACCACCTGCCCCGTTCCAATGGGACCGCGTGGTCCTGCCGAAGATGGATGAGTAGACGCGGCAGAAAAACGGACGCGGCGGGCCTAGGCCCGCCCCGCCGATATGAGAATCTCGGGACCATCGCTACAAAAAAACTCGTCAAAACCGAGTCCCGAGATACTCTCTGCCGGGGTCAGAAAAGGCCTGATCCCGCAGGCTGCCATTCAACTGGCACGCGTGTATTAAACCATAGCGTGCATTATGGTCAATATGAACAAGTGTAAAATACAACCAATCTGAGGAACGCTGCTGCGGAACGCGGTTTGATCAAGCAAATGCGGGCTTTCGGCCGCTTGCGCTTTTACGGGGCTGACCTAATGGCCACGCTGGCGTGGGAAATCGGGTGACGTATTTGACAAATCCCCGCAATCTTTGGATGAATCCCTTTTGCCCCTTGTGATCAGGACCTTCATGGCCAGCCATCCACCCGATCCCAGGCTTGTCGCTACCGTTGCTGATGACGCGCTCCGTCTGGAGGGTGAGCTGACGGTCTGGACCCTTGGCCAGCTTCCACCCGAGGTGGAAAAGGCGCAGCGGCTGGATCTTTCGGGGCTAAGCCGTATCGACACTGCCGCCGCGTGGTATCTGACAGGGCGCAAGCGTGAGGGCGTACAGCTTGACGGCCTGACAGAGGCCCAGGCCCGCCTGCTGGAAACCGTTCGGCAGGCGTGGCCCCAGCCCGAGACGGAACCCGCGCGCCCGTCCGGCTGGCACCAGTTGCTTGAACGGACGGGCAGGCGCGTTGCCGCCTTTATGGTCTATATGCGCGAGATTGCAGAATATCTTGGCCGGTTTCTGGCAGCCCTGGCGCGCGGCATTCGCCATCCGGGCGATTTCAGGCTGACCTCGCTTGTCTGGCACTGTCAGGAAACGGGACTGCGCGCGGTGCCCATCGTGGCGCTGATGTCCTTTCTGATCGGGGTGGTTCTGGCTTTTCAGGGGGCGGTACAGCTCAGGCAGCTCGGAGCCGAGATCTTTGTCATCGACCTGATCGCCATTTCAATCCTGCGCGAACTGGGGATTCTGCTTACCGCGATTATCGTCGCGGGGCGGACGGCCTCGGCTTTGACGGCCTCGATCGGCTCGATGAAGATGAACGAGGAAATCGACGCCATGCGCACGCTGGGGCTTAACCCCGACATGGTATTGATCCTGCCAAGAGTGCTGGCGCTGGTCATCACCCTGCCGATTCTGGGGCTGATCTCTAACATCTCGGGCCTGATTGGCGGGGCGCTGATGTCGTGGATCGAACTTGGCATCTCTCCGTCTACCTTCCGCTATCGGCTGCTTGCCGAAACGAGTGTCGATCACGTCATCGTCGGGATCAGCAAGGCCCCGATCTTTGCGCTGATCATCGGGGTCATCGGCTGCCATGCCGGGATGAGGGTCGGCAAAGATGCTGAATCCCTTGGGGCCGAGACCTCCCGCGCTGTGGTCAACGCGATTTTTGCGGTGATCGTGGCGGATGCGCTGTTCTCGATCTTCTTTGCTGAGGTGGGGTTGTGAGTGAAAATATCATCGAGGTCAGGGGCTTGCGTACCCAGTTTGGCCGCCATGTCGTGCATGACGGGCTGGACCTCGACCTGCGCCGGGGCGAGATTCTGGGCGTGGTCGGCGGCTCGGGTACCGGGAAATCAGTGCTATTGCGTACCATTGTCGGGCTGAACCAGCCGCGTGCCGGAACAGTGCGGGTCTTTGGTCAGGACGTTGGCGCACTGGCGGGCCCCGCGCGCGAGGCGCTTGAACGGCGCTGGGGCGTGATGTTTCAGGGCGGCGCGCTGTTTTCTTCACTGACCGTGCGCGAAAATGTCGAGGTGCCGCTGAACGCCGTCCCGGACCTTGCGCCCGAGGTGCGGCAGGGGTTGGCCGAACTCAAGGTCTCGATGGCCGGGCTGCCGTGGAACGCCAATGACAAATACCCCTCGGACCTTTCTGGCGGCATGAAAAAGCGCGCAGGTCTTGCCCGTGCCCTGGCGCTTGACCCCGAGATCCTGTTTCTGGACGAACCTACCGCCGGACTGGACCCGATCGGGGCCGATGCCTTTGACCGGCTGATCGTTGAGCTGCGCGATGCGCTGAATCTGTCGGTTTTTCTGGTGACCCATGATCTAGATACGCTGCACGCCTGTTGCGACCGCATCGCGGTTCTGGCTGAAAAAAAGGTGCTGGTCAGCGGCACCATGGCCGAGATGCTGCAGGTCGATCATCCTTGGGTACATGAATATTTCCACGGTCCGCGGGCACGCGCCGCCATGACCACTGGCCGCGCAAAGGAGTAAGCCTATGGAAACCAAGGCAAATTACGCCCTGATCGGCGCATTTACCATCGCGGGTTTTCTTGGCCTGCTGCTGTTTCTGATGTGGTTTGCCAAGCTGCAGCTGGACCGGCAGTTTGCTTATTACGACATCTATTTCCCCGAGGTTTCGGGGCTGAGCGCCTCGTCTGCGGTGCTTTTCGCCGGGCTGTCGGCGGGCCGGGTCGTGGATATGCAACTGGCGCAGAACGTCAACGGTGCTGTGCGCGTCCGCATCGAGGTGGCCGAGGACACGCCGATCCGTACTGATTCCCGGGCTATGGTCGAAATTCAGGGCGTTACCGGGGTCGCAAATGTCGCGATCACTCCGGGCCGCCCCGATGCGCCGCTGCTGCGCGATATCCAGCCCGATTCGATCCCGGTCATCGCTGCCAACCGCTCGGCCTTGCAGACCTTGTCTGAACAGGGTCCCGAGATGCTGTCGCGGCTGAACACCGTGGCCGAACAGCTGACCCAATTGCTGGGGGATGAGAATCAGACCCGGGTGCGCAATATCCTCGACAATGTCGAACGCTCCAGCGCCAATCTGGACAAGGCGCTGGCGGATGTGACCAAGGCCACCGATTCCATCGCCTCGGCTGCGGCGGATATCTCGGCCTTTGGTGAGCGGCTGGATGGGCTGAGCATGGCGGCCGAGACGACGCTTGGCAATGCCGACACAGCGCTGGCCCAGTTCGGCGAAAGTGCGGCCAAGGCCGATCAGGCGCTGGATTCGGGCACCGCCGCACTTGATGAGATCCGCGGTTATGTCGCGGGGGATCTGCGAAATCTGACCCAGCGGCTGGACGAAACCGCCGCCACCTTGCAGGCCGATCTGTCCCGGCTTGGCGCGCGGGCGAGTGAAAGCCTCGACAGTCTTGATGTGGCGCTTGAGGTCGGGCAGCGCACGCTTGCATCGGCCGAGCGGGCCTTTGACAGCGCCGACCGGGTGATGAACAGCAATGTCGAACCGGTGGTTGCGGATCTGCGCGTGACCTTGGGCAAGGCGAACGAAGCGATAGATCATGTGATCGCCGACCTGCCCGAGATCACTGGCCGGCTGCGCGACGCCGCCGACAGCGCCGATGCGGCCTTTGCCAGCCTGCGCGGGATGCTGGACAGCGCCCGTGGGCCGGTGCAGGCTTTCACCCGCGAGGGGCTGCCGCAGTTCACCCGCATGGCCAGCGAATTGCGCGATCTGGTCGGCAATGTGAACGCGCTGGTATCGACGCTGCGGCGTAACCCGTCGCAAATCCTTTCAGGGCCGCGCACGCCCGAGTTCCGCCGTTGAAGGAGTCCATGATGCGTATCGTTGCCGCCCTTCTTGTGATGACCCTGACCTTGCCGGGCTGCGCCGCCCTGCGCGCGCTTGAGGGAGAGCCCGACCGCGATGTGTTCGAGCTGCGTCCGCCGTCGGATGCGCCGCGCGTCTGCGGCCGGGGCCGGATAGCCGAGCTGGTGATCGAGGCGCCCAAGGCCCGCGCCACGCTGGACACAGAGCGCATCATGATCCGCCCGAATGAGTTGCAGACCCAGTATCTGCCCGATGCGCGCTGGGGCGATACTGTTCCGGCGACCCTGCAAACCCTGCTAGTGCGTGGCTTTGGCGTCTATGACGCATTTTCCCATGTCGGGCGCGCGCCGCTGGGTACGGCAGGCGATTACGCCCTGATCAGCGAGATCAACGATTTCAACGCCGAGGTCTCGGGCAAGGGCGCGGTCGTCAAACTGTCGGTCGATGCCCAGATGGTGCGCGAAATGGATGCAACCGTCGTCTCGCGCGGGCGCTTTACCGCGACCGCTCAGGCCGGGACGACAAAAACTTCGGATCTGATCCCCGCCTTTGATGCGGCGGGTCAGCAGTTGGTGACGCAGATGACCGATTGGGGGATGCGCGCAGTCGGCGTGAACCCTGCCCGTTGTCGCTGAGGGCGCGACAGGCAGGTTTCAGCCGTTGTGAAAGTGATCGACGATCTTCTGGGCCATCGATTCGCTGATCCCCTCGACCGCAACCAGATCGGCCAAACCGGCCCGGCTGACTGCCTTGGCGCTGCCGAAATGTTGCAGCAGCGCGCGTTTGCGTGCCGCGCCGATGCCGGGGATATCATCCAGAGGGTTGGCCAACGCGGCTTTGCTGCGCCTGGCGCGATGGGTGCCGATGGCCCAGCGGTGCGCCTCGTCCCGCAGGCGCTGGATGAAATACAGAACCGGGTCGTTCATCCGCAGTGCAAAGGCCGGCTTGCCGGGGCGGTGAAACTCTTCTTTGCCATGGTCACGGTCCTCGCCCTTGGCGACGCCGATCATGGGAATATCCTCGACCCCCATCTCGACCATGATCTCATGCACGGCCGAGACCTGCCCTGCGCCGCCGTCGATCAGCAGCAGGTCGGGCCAGGCGTCGGTCTGGCGGTCCGGGTCCTCTTTCAGCAGACGTGAAAAGCGGCGGGTCAACACCTCTTTCATCATGCCGAAATCGTCGCCCGGAGTGATCTCGGTGCCCTTGATATTGAACTTGCGATACTGGCTTTTGATCCAGCCCTCGGGACCGGCGACGATCATGCCACCTACAGCATTTGTGCCCTGAATGTGGCTGTTGTCATAGACCTCGATGCGTTGGGGCACGGCGGGCAGGTCAAAAGCCTCGGCCAGCCCTTCAAGCAGCCGCTGCTGGGCGGCGCTTTCCGACATGCGGCGGGCAAGGCTTTCGCGGGCGTTGCGCAGAGCGTTTTCGACCAGTTCGGCCTTTTCACCGCGCTGGGGTACACCAAGGGTAACCTTGCGCCCGGCTTTTTCCGACAGCGCCTCGGTCATCAGGTCGGGGTCCTCGATCCCATGGGACAAAAGGATCAGCCGAGGCGGGACCTTGCCGTCATAGAATTGGACCAGAAACGCCTGCATGACCTCATCTGCCGATTCGACCCCGTTCAGCCGGGGATAGAAATCGCGGTTGCCCCAGCTTTGATTGCCGCGGATGAAAAACACCTGCATGCAGGCCTGACCGCCCTCCATATGCAGGGCGATCACATCCGCTTCGGGCACGCCGCGCGGGTTGATTGCCTGGACGGATTGCACGGCGGTCAGCGCCTTGATGCGGTCGCGCAACGCGGCGGCGCGTTCATATTCCATCGCCTCGCTCGCATCGGCCATCTCGCGGGCAAGCTGGGCCTGAATCGCGGTGGATTTACCCTGAAGAAAGCGTTCGGCGTCGGCCACAAGGGCGTTGTATTCCTCAAGCCCGATCCGGCCGACGCATGGCGCGCTGCAGCGCTTGATCTGATACAGCAGGCAGGGCCGCGTCCGGCTGGAAAAAGTCGCATCGGTGCAGCTGCGCAGCAAGAATACCCGCTGCAACTGGTTCAGCGTCCGGTTTACCGCCCCGGCGCTGGCAAAGGGGCCGTAATAATCGCCCTTTTCCGCCTTGGCACCGCGATGCTTCTTGATCTGGGCAAAGGGGTGGGACTTGGCAACCAGAATGTTTGGAAAGCTTTTGTCGTCGCGCAGCAGTACGTTGTAGCGCGGCTTGAGCTGCTTGATGAGGTTCTGTTCCAGCAACAGCGCCTCGGTTTCGGTGCGCGTGGTCAGGAACATCATCGAAGCGGTTTCGCGGATCATCCGCGCGATGCGCGCCGAATGCCCCGTACCGCGCGCATAGTTCGAAACCCGGGCCCGCAGGCTCCGCGCCTTGCCGACGTAAAGCACCGCCCCTTGCGCATCCAGCATCCGATAGACGCCGGGCGAACTGTCGAGCGTCTTCAGATAGTCCTGGATCAGCGCATGGCCAGTCTTTCCGGGGCGCTTTTCTGGGGCGGAATCGGTCATGGCACCAACCAAATGATTCTTTCGTGCGGCTGCAAGTTCGCGGCCAGAATTTCAAGCTGAAACCTTTCCACGGAATCTGTGGATAACTCTGTGAATCAGCTTGGGAGTAACACACGTTCAATTAGCGTTTCTTGGGATTCCCTTACTTTGCACAAATTCTAGGCAGGTTTGCAACGCACTGTTTTAAAGAGATATTTTTTCTCTGCTCTGCAATGCCCTGAATTTCTTGCCAGAATCGTGAAGCTTGTGTGAAGCCATTACGTAGCGTGGACAACTTGTCGCATCGGGACAGTTTTTTGTCCTATTCGACTCCCTGCACATCGGGGGTGCGCCAACCCAGATGCTGGCCCCCGTCCACGCAGATCAGCTGTCCTGTGACCGATGGCGCATCCATCAGATAGCCAAGCGCGGCGCAGACATCATCGGGGCCTGCGCCGCGTTGCAGGATGGTTGCGGCACGCTGGCCCATGAAGTGGCTGTCGGATTGGCGCACGCCTTGCATGGTGGGGCCGGGGCCAATGGCGTTTACGCGGATGTCGGGCGCCAACGCCTGGGCCAGGGTGCGCGTCAGCCACCACAGCCCCGCCTTGGCCAAGGAATAGGTCATGAATTCAGGGGTCGGTTTCAGGACGCGCTGATCGACCATGTTGACGATAAGGCTGCGCGCCAGCGGCTCGTCTGCGCTGCGGTCCGCTTTGGGCGCTTGCCGGGCAAAGGCCTGCGTCAGCACGAAAGGCGCCCGCAGGTTCGAACCGATGTGACGATCCCAGCTTTCACGCGTCGCACTGGCGATATTGTCATATTCAAAGATCGAGGCGTTATTGACCAGCACCGACAGAGGCCCCAGCGCCTGATGCGCGCGGTCGATCAGCGCCTCGCTTTGATCAAGGTCCAGCAGATCAGCGTGAAATACCTCGGCCCGGACGCCAAGGGCACGTGCCTCGGCCGCCGTCGCCTGCGCCTCATCGGCCGAGTGCTGATAATGGATTGCCACGTCCATCCCGCGTCGCGCCAGATACAGCACCATGGCCCGGCCCAGACGGCGGGCCCCTCCGGTCACCAGGGCGGTCATTTCAGCCGAATCCCCAAAAGTCTGGCCACGATCCGGCGCACGCCCGGTCCGGCTGCCAGTGCCATCGCAACGATGATGAGAAGACAAAGAAGGACGGTTTTAATCATCCGCGCCCTGCCCCGAAGCGTGCAAAGGCGGCGCGCTCCTCAATACTTTCCAGAAAATCATCGGCGGAAAGGCCAAAGCGGCGGAACCACGAAACGCGCTGGCCATAGGTCAGGAAGCGGATCTTCTTACCGTAAAGCTCGCGCATTTTCGGGACCAGATGTGCGATACCATCGGCAAGCCCCAGCGCGACAGCCTCGCGGCCGGTCCAGATCTCGCCAGTGAAAAGGTCGTGGTCAACCGCAAGGCGGTTGCCGCGACGGGTGCGGACCTGATCCTTGAACGCCTCGTGAATGGGGCCCAGCAGCCGGTTCAGCCGGGCAATATCCTCGGGCGTTTCGGGGCGGAACGGGTCGAGCATGGATTTCGAGCGGCCAGCGGTATGGACGCGCCGCTCAATCCCGTGACGCTCGATCAATTCGGCAAAGCCGAACCCTGATGAGATCACCCCGATCGAACCCAGAACCGAGCTTTCGTCGGCCCAAATGAAATCGGCCGCCGTGGCCAGCCAATACCCACCCGACGCAGCGACATCCTCGACAAAGGCGTGGACCGGGATCTCTCGCTCTTCGGCAAGGCGGCGAATGCGGGCGCCGATCAGGCTGGACTGGACCGGAGAGCCTCCGGGCGAATTCACCAGCAGCGCGACGGCGACTGGCTTGCGGCGCTTAAAGGCGCGCTCCAGCAGTGGGGCCAGCGCGGCATCGGACAGGCCGGAACCGCCGCGACCGGTGGTTCCTATGGTTCCTTGCAGGCGCAGGACGGCGACGGTGGCCGGACGGTTCATGAATGGAATTTTCATAGTTTCCAGATAGGCAGATGCGGGCCCGCGGACAAGCGCTCAGCCATGAGAGTTTAGAAACTCGGCCACTTCTGCCCGGTTTGGCATCGCATCGCCCGCACCTTTGCGGGTCACTTGCAGCGCGGCTGCAGCGGCAGCGTAGCGCAGGGCGGTTGCCGGGTCCTCGCCCCGCGAAAGGCCCGCCGCGAACCAGCCGGTAAAGCAATCCCCCGCTCCGGTCGTGTCGATGGCCTTTACAGCAAAGGCGGGCTGGTGCCAGACCTGCCCCGGGCGCAGGTCACGGAACTCGGCACCGTCGGCACCGCGGGTGATCAGCATCCCCTCGACCGGCAGATTCTCGCCAAATGCGGCGAAAGTGTCCTGCGCCTCGACCGCATTCATCGCCAGAATCGAGACATGGGGCAGCACCTCGCGCAGTGCCGGGATGCTGAAAGGTGCAGCAGAGTAGATCACCCGCGCCCCGGCCTTGCGAGCTAATGCGGCGATTTCGGCCTGGCGGTTGGTTTCATTCTGCATCAGCAAAAGATCGCCCGGACCAAAAGTCGCACGGTCTGTCAGATCCGCTGGTAGCGCAAGGTTCGCCCCGCCATGCAGGACGATCGAATTTTCGCCCCGCTCATCGACAAGGATCACCGCATGGCCTGTGACGGTATCGGCAAGTCGGGCGATGGCACCGGTTTCGACCCCCAGAGCAGCCAGTCGTTCCAGCACCCAGTCGTCGCCCATGCCCATAGCCCCCAGATGCACAACCTGTGCCCCGGCGAGGGCAACGGCCACCGACTGGTTCGCACCTTTGCCACCCAGCCCCTGGGAATAGGACTGCGCGTGCAAAGTCTCACCCGGACGGGGCATGGCGGACAGGCGGTAGACATGGTCGATGTTGATCGAACCGAGGTTAAAGATCGTCATATTCAGACCCGTTTCTTAGGCCAAAAGCGCCGGCACCCATCTGACCGGGGCGCAGGCAGCTTGTCCATATCGCCGGGGCTGAATACGCTGCTGCCGCAATGAAAAACGCGCCCCGAAGGGCGCGTTTCAGGATCAGGTGCAAAAGATCACTCGGGCTTGCGCGGATGCTTGACCGACCACCACAGTTTCTTGTTGGTCAGATACAGCAGTGCAGCCAGCACGATCAGGAACAGGACCGAGACAAGGCCGACCTGCTTGCGGTCCATCATCTTGGGCTCGGCCGTCCACATCAGGAAGGCTGCCACGTCCTGCGCCATCTGATCGACGGTGGCTTCGGTCCCGTCTTCATAGGTGACCTGGCCATCCGACAGCGGCGCGGGCATCTGGATCCAGTTCCCGGCAAAGGCAGAGTTGTGGTAGAGAACGGCGCCCGCCTCTTCCTTTTCTTCGCCGTTATAGCCGGTCAAGACGGCGTGGATGTACTCCGGACCGCCGATGCCACGGAACAGCTGCGAGATACCGGTGCCATAAGGACCATGGAAGCCGGCGCGGCCCTTGGCCATCAGCGACAGGTCAGGCCCCATGCCCTCACCGCTGACCGTCGGGAAGTGATCGGTCGGGGTGCGCGGACGCTCTTCCTCGGTTTCCGGGTCGACGATGGTCAGGTTGGCGGCATAGGCGCGGACCTGATCCTCGGGCAGTTGCGGACCGCCCTCATCACCCAGCGTGCGCAGGGCAACATAGCGCAACCCGTGGCAGGCCGAGCAGACCTCGGTATAGACCTGCAGGCCGCGCTGCAGCTGATGCTGGTCGAACTTGCCGAACGGACCTTCGAAGCTGAACGAGATATCCTCGATATGTGCTTCGGCCTTCTCGGCGGTTGCTTCTGCCGGCTCTTCGGCAGCGGCATCCTCGGCAGTCGCGGCCGCGGGTTCACCCTGTGCGGGCTGTTCCTCAGCAGCGGGAGCCTGGTCCGCAGCCTCTTCTGCAGGGGTAGCTTCGGGCTCTTCCGCGGCGGGCTGTTCGCCCTCAGCAGCGGCTTCCCCGGCCGGAGCAGCGGCGGGTTCTTCCGCAACCGGCTCTTCAGCCGCAGGCCCGGCAGCGGTCGGTTCCCCGGCTGCAGGGGCCTCGGCAGGCTCGGTGGCAGCCGGAGCCTCTTCGGCAGCAGGTGCTTCTGCGGCAGCGTCCTCGGCGGCGGGGGTATCCGCAGCCGGGGTCTGATCGTCAGCGGCCCCGGTCGCTTCGGCAGGGGCTTCTTCTGCGACAGGTTCAGCCGCAGCCGGTTCTTCGGCAGCCGGGGCCTCAGTGGCCTCGGCCTCTGCTTCAGGGGCTGCCGGTTCGGCAGCGGCTTCGGGGGCGGCGTCGGTCGTCGCTGCCTCGGCCGCCGGGGCGGCCGATTCAGTGCTTTGATAGCTCGAACCCGCGGGGGCGGTGGTGCCCGCAGCGGTGCTTGCGTCTTGGGCCACCGCGCCGCCTGCCAGGGCAACGGTCAGGGCCGCAACGGCCGTGAGCGATGCGTTTCTCAGGGTCATTGATGCCTCTCCTTACTCGGCAGGATGGGTTTCGGGCCCGTAATGGGCGTTGAAGTCTTCCTCGATGGTCTGCGGCATGGGCAGGGGCTTTTCGACGATGCCCAGCAGCGGCAGGATGATGAGGAAATAGGCGAACCAATAGGCCGCCCCAGCCAGCGCGATGTAGGGATAGATCCCCTCAGCCGGCATGGCGCCCACCCACATCAGGATCACGAAGTCCACCGCGAGCAGCCAGAACCACCACTTGAACAGCGGACGGTACTGACCCGAGCGCACGCGCGAGGTGTCAAGCCACGGCACCAGAGCCATGACCAGGATCGCGCCGAACATCGCCAGAACACCAAAGAACTTGGCGTCGATGAAGCGGAAGGACAGGAAGTTCACCAGCTGAACAACCCAGACATCGGCTGTGAAGGCGCGCAGGATCGCATAGAACGGCAGGAAGTACCATTCGGGCACGATATGGGCCGGGGTCGCCAGCGGGTTCGCCTCAATATAGTTGTCGGGGTGGCCGAGGTAGTTCGGCATGAAGCCCACAACCGCAAAGAAGACGACCAGTACCACGGCAAGCGCGAATACGTCCTTGATCACGAAATAGGGCCAGAAGGGCAGAGTGTCCTTTTCCGCCTCTTCTTTAGAGGTGCGGCGCACCTCGATACCGGTCGGGTTGTTGTTGCCGGTGGTGTGGAAGGCCCAGATGTGGACGATCACCAGCGCGGCAATGACAAAGGGCAGCAGGTAATGCAGCGAGAAGAAGCGGTTCAGTGTCGGGTTGTCGACCGCCGGACCACCAAGCAGCCAGGCCTGAATCGATTCGCCGATACCCGGGATTGCACCGAACAGGCCGGTGATCACGGTCGCGCCCCAGAAGGACATCTGCCCCCAGGGCAGCACATAGCCCATGAAGGCGGTTGCCATCATGGCCAGATAGATCAGCATGCCGACGATCCAGATCACCTCGCGCGGGGCCTTGTAAGAGCCGTAGTAGAGGCCGCGGAAGATGTGGATGTAAACGGCAAAGAAGAACAGCGAAGCACCGTTTGCATGCAGATAGCGCAGCATGTAGCCGCCGTTCACGTCGCGCATGATATGCTCGACCGAGGCGAAGGCCAGATCGACATGCGGGGTGTAATGCATCACCAGCACGATGCCGGTGACGATCTGCAGCGCCAGACAGAAGGCCAGCACGATACCCCAGATCCACCACCAGTTAAGGTTCTTGGGGGTGGGGATCATCATGGTGTCATAGATCAGGCTGACGATGGGCAGGCGGCGATGCAGCCAGCGTTCGATACCCGTCTTGGGCTCGTAATGGTCATGGGGAATACCGGCCATGTGCGCCTCCTCAGCCCAGCTTGATGGTGGTTTCGTTGACGAATTCGGCAACGGGAATGTGCAGGTTCTGCGGTGCGGGCCCTTTGCGGATACGGCCCGCCGTGTCGTAGTGCGAACCGTGGCAGGGGCAGAACCAGCCGCCGAAGTCACCGGTGCCGTTACCGATCGGCACGCAGCCCAGATGGGTGCAGACGCCGATCATCACCAGCCATTCGCCCGCTTCGTCGAGCGTACGGTTTTCATCGGTGGCGGGCTCACCGGGTTTGTTGGGGTTCTCGGCGCTCTGGTCGATCAGCTCGTTGAGCTTGACCGCCCGACCGGCCTCGATCTCTTCCTCGGTCCGGCGGCGGATGAACACAGGCTTGCCGAGCCATTTCACCGTCAGCTGGGTGCCGGTCTCGACGCCGCTGACATCGACCTGAATCGAGGCAAGCGCCTGAACGTCGGCCGACGGGTTCATCTGGTTGACAAGGGTCCAGGCAGCGGCCCCGGCCGCGACGGTGCCGGCACCGGCAGTCGCGTAGTAGAGGAAATCCCTCCGGGTGGCGCCGTGATCGCCTGCGTGTTCGTCTGCGTGGGACACGGGTCTGATCTCCATTTATGCCCCGGGAATCGGGGCGATACGACGGAACGGGCCGTGTCATTGCACAGCCCTCGCCGGGCGGTTCTAGCGATCAAATCCGCGTCAGTCCAGCGGCCCCGGTGCGCCCAGACGCTGCAAATTGGCGCAGGTGTGGATTTTTGGTTGCGCGGGAAGACACAGCTTGTCAGCTGTTTGCGCTAAAGCAGACCCTGGCTGCGAAAGCTAAGCTCGCGGGATCGTCCGATGATCAGGTGATCATGGATGATGAGGCCCATCACCTCGGCTGCAGCCTGGATCCGGCGGGTCACGGTGATATCCGCCTGCGACGGGGTTGGATCGCCCGAGGGGTGATTGTGGACGAGAATCAGGGCCGAGGCATTCAGCTCAAGCGCCCGGCGCATGATCTCGCGCGGGTAGACAGGGACATGATCAACGGTGCCCCTTGCCTGTTCCTCATCCGCGATAAGCACGTTCTTACGGTCAAGGTAAAGGACACGGAACTGTTCGACCTCGCCATGCGCCATGGCTGTGTGGCAATAGTCCAAAAGCGCATCCCAGCTGGTCAGAACTGGCCTGTGCATGACGCGGGCGCGTGCCAGCCGCTGCGCCGCAGCCTCGACAATCTTTAGCTCTTGGATGACCGCAGGGCCAACGCCCGTCACCTCGGCCAACCGGGCGGGCGGGGCCGAAAGGACGCGGTTGAAATCACCAAACCGGTCCAGCAGCAGCCGCGCGAGCGGCTTTACATCCTGACGGGGGATGGCGCGGAAAAGCACCAGTTCCAGCATTTCATAATCGGGCATCGCCGCCGCGCCGCCCTGCATAAAGCGTTCACGCAGCCGGGCGCGATGATCGGCAATATAGCTGGGAAGACGGCCGGCATTCCCTGAAAGGGCGACGGCCGCCAGGGTTTCATCCTCGGCCGGTCGCGAAACCGAGGAAAACAGCGGCAGAGGCGCTTCGTGAAAGGCATGATTCGTTCCCATACCGTCAGGTTGGCACAGAAACGATGAACAGCCGGTTAACGCCCGTTCAGCCCTTCATCTCGTCCCAAAACCCTTTGATTTTCTGAAAGAAACCTTGGGTCTGAGGGCTGTTATCGGCGCTGATCGCGTCAAATTCGCGCAGAAGCTCTTTTTGACGCGTGGTCAGGTTAACCGGCGTTTCGACCACCAGTTCGATCAGCATATCGCCCGATTCGCCGTTCATGCCCGGCCCGTGGCGCAGGGGTGGCATCCCCTTGCCGCGCAGGCGCATCTGCTTGCCGGATTGCGTGCCCGGCGGGATGCGGACGCGAGAGCGGCCGCCGTCGATGGTCGGGACCTCGATCTCGCCCCCCAAGGCTGCGGTGGCCATGCTGACCGGAACCTGACAGGCAAGCATGCGCCCGTCACGGATAAAGATCGGGTGATCTGCCACCTCGATGAAGATATAGAGATCGCCCGCAGGTCCGCCGCGCATCCCGGCCTCACCCTCACCTGCAAGGCGGATACGGGTGCCGGTTTCCACCCCGGCGGGGATATTCACCGCAAGCGTGCGGTCTTTTTGTACCCGGCCGGCGCCACGGCATTCCTGACAGGGATTCTTAACGATCTGGCCCTGGCCGTTGCAGGTGGGACAGGTGCGCTCGACGGTAAAGAAACCCTGCGTTGCCCGGACTTTGCCCATGCCTGAACAGGTCGGACAGGTGACGGGTTCGACAGCGCCTTCGGCTCCGGTGCCGTTACAGGCGGTGCAAGAAACCGAGCCCGGCACGGTGATGGTTTTCTGGATGCCGTTATAGGCCTCTTCCAGTGTGACGCGCAGGTTATAGCGCAGATCCTGGCCGCGGCTGGTGCGCGAGCGTCCCCCGCCTCCGGCGCGGCGGCCCATCATGTCGCCGAACAGGTCTTCGAACACATCAGCGAAGGCCGAGCCGAAGTCGGCATGGCCGTTGCCGCGACTGAATCCGCCGAACCCGCCGCCACCATTTTCAAAGGCTGCGTGACCGAAACGGTCATAGGCGGCCTTTTTCTGGTCGTCCTTGAGGCAGTCGTAAGCTTCGTTCAGTTCCTTGAACGCCGCTTCTGAGACTTTGCAGTCTTTGTTGCGGTCGGGGTGCAGCTGTTTCGCCTTGGTGCGATAGGCCTTTTTGATCTCTTCGGCCGAGGCGCCCCGAGAAACGCCGAGCACCTCGTAATAGTCACGCTTCGCCATATCGTTTGCGTCCGGGGTCTTTCAAGAAATGACCGGCCCGTGCGGGTCTGCAGCGGGCCGGCCGATGGGTTCACATCACGCTTACTTGCGCTTGTCTTTGCCGAGATCCTCGAAATCGGCATCGACAATCTCATCGTCCACGTCGCGCGGGCCAGCCTCGTGATCGGCACCCTCGGCGTCGGACTGGGTGGCTTTATAGATCGCCTCGCCCAGCTTCATCGAGGCGTCCATCAGGTTCTGGATACCGCCGCGGATTTTGCCGGCGTCCTCGGACTTGAGGGCCTCTTCCAGCGCGCCAATGGCCAGTTCGATCGCCTCGACGGTCGAGCCATCCACCTTGTCGCCGTGCTCTTCCAGCGACTTCTTGGTCGAGTGGATCAGGCTTTCGGCCTGGTTCTTGGTCTCGACCAGTTCCTTGCGCTGCCGGTCGGCCTCGGCGTTAGCCTCGGCGTCCTTGACCATACGTTCGATATCCTCATCCGAGAGGCCACCCGAAGCCTGGATGGTGATCTTTTGCTCACGCCCGGTGCCCTTGTCCTTGGCGCTGACGCTGACGATACCGTTGGCGTCGATGTCGAAGGTCACCTCGATCTGCGGCATGCCGCGCGGCGCCGGGGGGATGTTTTCCAGGTTGAACTGGCCAAGCAGCTTGTTGTCTGCGGCCATTTCACGCTCACCCTGGAAGACCCGGATGGTCACGGCGTTCTGGTTATCCTCGGCGGTCGAGAAAATCTGCGACTTCTTGGTCGGGATGGTGGTGTTGCGGTCGATCAGGCGGGTGAACACACCGCCCAGCGTCTCGATCCCCAGCGAAAGGGGCGTCACGTCGAGCAGCACCACGTCCTTGACGTCACCTTGCAGCACACCGGCCTGAATGGCCGCACCAAGCGCCACGACCTCATCGGGGTTCACACCCTTATGCGGCTCTTTGCCGAAAAAGGCGGTTACTTCCTCGATGACCTTCGGCATGCGGGTCATACCGCCGACCAGAACGATCTCATCAATGTCGCCTTTGGACAGGCCGGCATCTTTCAGCGCGTCCTGAACCGGCTTCATCGTGCGCTTGATCAGGTCACCGACCAGGCTTTCCAGCTTGGCGCGGGTCAGTTTCATGACCATGTGCAGCGGCGTGCCCGAGTCCTTGTCCATCGAGATGAACGGCTGGTTGATCTCGGTCTGGCTCGAACTCGACAGTTCGATCTTGGCCTTTTCGGCGGCTTCTTTCAGCCGCTGCAGCGCCATCTTGTCTTTCGTCAGATCGACGCCGTGTTCTTTTTTGAACTCTTCGGCCAGGTAGTTGACGATGCGCATGTCAAAGTCTTCACCACCAAGGAAGGTATCCCCGTTGGTGGATTTGACCTCGAACAGACCGTCGTCGATTTCAAGGATGGTGATATCGAAGGTCCCGCCGCCAAGGTCATAGACGGCGATGGTCTTGGAATCCTTCTTGTCCAGACCATAGGCCAGCGCGGCTGCGGTCGGCTCGTTGATGATGCGCAGGACTTCGAGACCCGCAATCTTGCCGGCGTCCTTGGTGGCCTGACGCTGGGCGTCGTTGAAATAGGCGGGAACCGTGATCACCGCCTGGGTGACGGATTCGCCCAGGTAGGATTCAGCGGTTTCCTTCATCTTTTGCAGGATGAAGGCGGAAATCTGGCTGGGAGAGTATTTCTCGCCCCGGACCTCGACCCAGGCGTCGCCATTGCCACCGTCGGCGATGACATAGGGGACGAGGTTCTTGTCTTTCTCGACTTCAGCGTCGTTGATGCGGCGGCCGATCAGGCGCTTGACGGCAAAGACCGTATTCGACGGGTTGGTCACCGCCTGCCGCTTTGCGGGCTGGCCGACCAGACGTTCACTATCGGTGAAGGCAACGATCGAGGGCGTGGTACGCGCACCCTCCGAGTTCTCGATGACCTTTGGTTGGCTGCCATCCATGATGGCAACGCAGCTGTTGGTGGTTCCGAGGTCGATGCCGATGACTTTGGACATGCAATAACCTTTCTTACGGCGATATTCTGGGCCTTGGGTCCTCAAGAGGCCCCCGAGACCTGATCCCAATGTTTGCCTTCAGAGACCCTGATCCGGGGCCCCCTCAAGCTTCATGGGCCTATATAGGAAGGGGTCTGGCGGCCTGCAAGCAGACCTGAACGCAGAAAATAGATCGTCTTGTATCTCTTTCGCCCACGGGGCTGGCGAAGGCACCGATCCGTTCGGGACCTGATGGAACGACCAGTAAAACGCGACACTCAACGTCCCGCCGACCAGCTGATCGAGGCCGCCTTGCGCGTAAAGAACTCGGCCATCAGCCCGATCATCAGCAGCGTCAGCGCGGCATAGACCGGGTAGTCCAGCGACGAATTGCGCGGTGAATAGTTGATAAAGGCAAAGCCCCGGGTCTGGTCGATGACATGGAACAGCGGGTTCCATGAAAACATGTGCAGCAGAAAGTTGGGCATCATGTTAGCGACGAACATCTTGCCGGAAAATACCATGTTCAGGCGCTGATAGAACTGTGTCAGCACCTGCGCGGTCTGGGGCGACCAGGGACGGATCGCCAGAAAGATCAGCCCGACACAGCAGCCCGAGAACCAGGCCAGCAGCAGCATGCCATAACAGCCCAGCGGGTCGTCCAGATGGATGGGCTGGATCATGTAATGATAGCCGGCCAGCACGACGACGGCAGAGAATGTTTGCCGGTAAAGCGCGGCCAGCGCCGTGGCCGTGATCATCACCGCCGTGTTCATCGGTCCGTGCTTCAGCATCGGGTTGCTGGGATTGCCCGAGGCCGAGACCGCAGCCATGGTCTGGGTATGGGCCATGAACATGAAGATACCAGACATGATATAGACGATGTAATCGCCCCGGATCGGTGCGCTGCGAACGCCCATGACGGCAAAGATCAGATAAAAGCCGGCGATCATGGCGATTGCCTGAATCACCGTCATCAAGAGCACCATCACAGCGCTGCGGTGCCCCTTGCGCAGGTTGTTTACAGTGACATGATAGATCAGCGCCAGCGTTGTGAAGGCTGCCTCGACCATGTTGCGGCTGCGTCTGGGAGTGAACATGGGCGGCTCGGTTCTGCCAGGGGTTTCGACTGCGGCTTGCAGGGGCGCTTGCCCTATACCGCTCCGGGCATCATATGTAAGCCGACTGTCATATTCAATCGGCGCCGCAGCCCGCAGGCTTCCGGTCGGAAAGGAAAAAACATGCAATTCGATCAGATGATCGCCGAGATGCGACGGCTTGCCCTGCAAGCCGGGGCCGAGATCATGAAGATCTATGGAGCCGAGGACTTTGAGGTTCGGGCGAAATCCGACGCCTCTCCGGTGACCGAGGCGGATGAAGCGGCCGATGCCCTGATCTCTGCCGGGCTGCGCGCCGCTTTTCCCGATATCCCGCTGGTGACCGAGGAACAGGCCGCAACCCATAGCCAAATCCTTTCGACCTTCCTGATCGTCGATCCGCTGGACGGCACCAAGGAATTCGTTCAGCGCCGGGGCGATTTCACCGTCAATATCGCCTATGTCGAGGATGGCGTGCCCCGCCTTGGCGTCG
Organism: Paracoccus sp. J56; assembly: GCF_019633685.1. Lineage (NCBI taxonomy): Bacteria > Pseudomonadati > Pseudomonadota > Alphaproteobacteria > Rhodobacterales > Paracoccaceae > Paracoccus > Paracoccus sp. J56. Next base: position 11,732 of record NZ_JAFL01000023.1, on the reverse strand, counting down.
TTTATGCCCCCGCCAAAGAGCGGCTTTTCTACACGGCTGCGCAAGGCGGATCGGTCGAGGAAAAGAGGCCGTTTGGCGATGTTCCGGGCGAGGTTACGCCGATCGGCGTCAATTCGATGCCTGATAACCGGGCGCTGATGGTCGTGGCCTCGAAATCGCACCGTGATGCGGCGACCGATGCCTATATTGCCCGTTACGGGGTCCGCGACATGACTTCGGCGGGCTCTTCGCTCAAATTCTGTCTGGTTGCAACGGGTGAGGCCGATCTTTACCCCCGCCTTGGCCGCACGATGGAGTGGGACACCGCCGCAGGCGACGCCGTTCTGCGTGGTGCAGGCGGTCAGGTGGTACGCTTTGACGATCACACACCGCTGGAATACGGCAAACCGGATTTTGAGAACCCGTTCTTTATCGCCTTTGCCCCCGGCGTGCTGCTGGTCAAGGACTGACGCCCATGTCCGTCGTCATCATCATCCCCGCCCGCCATGCCTCGACCCGCTATCCCGGCAAGCCTCTGGTCGAATTGCGCGGAGCCACGGGTGAGGGACAAAGCCTGATTCGCCGCAGCTGGGAGGCAGCGCGTGCCGTCCAGGGCACCGACCGGGTGATCGTCGCCACTGATGACGAGCGCATCCGCGACCACGCCGAGGGTTTCGGGGCAGAGGTCGCGATGACCTCGACCTCTGCCCGTAACGGTACCGAGCGCTGTGCCGAGGCGGTGGCGCGGCTGGGGCTGTCGCCCGAGATCGTGGTAAACCTGCAAGGTGATGCGCCGCTGACCCCGGCATGGTTTGTCGAGGAACTGGTCGCCGGGCTGCGCGCCGATCCGGGGGCTGATGTGGCGACGCCGGTCCTGCGCTGTAGCGGAGCGATGCGGTCCGAGCTGATCGCCGACCGCGTGGCCGGTCGCGTTGGCGGCACCACCGCCGTCTTTGGACATGACCGCCGGGCGCTGTATTTCTCCAAAGAGGTCATACCCTACGCCGCGGCGGATTTCGGTCCGGGCGATCCGACCCCGGTCTATCACCATGTCGGTGTTTATGCCTATCGCCCCGAGGCGCTGGCCGAATATCCGACATGGGACGAAGGCCGGCTTGAGGCGCTGGAAGGGCTTGAACAGTTGCGCTTTCTTGAACGCGGGCGGCGTATTCTCTGCGTCGAGGTTGAGGCCCGGGGCCGCGAGTTCTGGGAACTGAACAACCCCTCGGACGTGGCCAAGCTAGAGGCGATGATGCAACGTATGGGCATCGCCTGATGTCCGAAAGCGGGATGCCTGCGACCAGTATCGTCGTCATCTCGCGGCATCGGCCGCAGGCATTGGCCCGCTGCCTGACCACCTTGGCCGATCAGACCCACCCAAGGCTTGAGGTCGTGCTGGTTGCTGACCCCGCCTCGGTTGGTATCCGCCCGGATCTGCCGCTGAAACGTGTCGTCTTTGACCGTGCCAATGTCTCGGCTGCACGGAATGAGGGCCTTGCGCTTGCTGCGGGCGAGGTGGTGCTGTTCATTGATGATGACGCCCTTGCCGAACCCGGCTGGGCCGAGGCATTGGCCGCCCCCTTTGCCGATCCGCGCGTGATCGCGGCGACCGGCTTTACGCGGGGGCCGGATGGGTTGCGCTGGCAGGTCCGGGGCGAACGGATCACGCCTTCGGGAAACACAACGCCCCTGAATATCGCCCGCACAACGCTGCTTGAGCCAGAAAATGGCTGTCCGGTCAGCACCATCGGCACGAACTGTGGCTTTCGTCACAGGGCGCTGATCGCCGTCGGCGGCTTTGATCCCGCCTTTGCCTATCACCTCGACGAAAGCGATGTGAACATGCGTATGGCGGCCCGGTTTCCCTTGGGGCTGACGGCTGTGGTTCCCGCCGCGCAGGTCCTGCACGGTGTGGCCCCTGGCACTGGACGGGGCGAAGCCGGGGTGCCCCATGATCTGACGGCTGTCGGTCGCTCGGCCGCGATTTTTGCCGCGCGCCATGGGGGTAAGACAGACTGGCTACGCGACAACCAACGCCGGCGGCTGTTGCGCCACATGGTCGCCGGGCGGCTTGATCCGCTGGCGATCGGACGAATCCTTGCGACCCTTGATCGTGGTCTGAGCGAGGGGCGGGACCTTGCGCCCAGCCCGCCTGTCTGGGACCGGCCCCCTCCGCCGCCGTTCCAGAGCATGCCCCCTGCGACAGGGGATCAGCCGCTGCTTCTTGCAGGGTGGCATTGGCATGCCCGGCGTTTGCGTGCCCGCGCGGCACGGGCAGCGGCCGAGGGGCGTCGGGTGGTTCTGCTGCTTTTAACGCCCAGCTTTCTGCCCCATCGGCTGACCCTTGTGCCAGGGGGCTGGTGGGAGCAAAATGGGGGCCTGTGGGGGGCGTCCCGTTCGGGCGATCCTCCGGTTCTCTTTCTGGGAAAGCGCGCGCGTATCTTGCGCGAAAGAGGGAATTTGCCTGGACGGAGAGAATGAACAGGCGGAAAATCGCCAAAATATACTATAATCGATTCACTTTGCTTATTTTTGGGAACAACTGCACCCCCCAAGCGCTTGTTGCGAAGGTGCTGACAAAGGGGGATAAGATCCCCAACGCGTCAGCGCAAAGATCAGGAGACGGAATTCATGAGTCGCAAAGTCACCAAAGCCATCTTTCCTGTGGCTGGACTGGGGACCCGCTTTCTACCCGCCACGAAGAGCATTCCAAAGGAGATCATGACTTTGGTGGATCGGCCGCTGATCCAATACGCCATTGATGAGGCGCGGGCGGCCGGGATTAAGGAGTTCATCTTTGTTACCTCGCGTGGCAAGGGTGCGCTTGAGGATTATTTCGATCATGCCCATGAACTGGAATCGAATCTGAAAAAGGCGGGCAAGAACGACCTGCTCGACACCCTGCGTTCGACCAATATGGAATCGGGCGCCATCGCCTATATCCGCCAGCATAAGGCGCTGGGGCTTGGCCATGCCGTCTGGTGTGCCCGCCGCCTGATCGGGGATGAGCCCTTTGCCGTCATCCTGACCGATGACGTCATCATGGGTGAGCCGCCCTGCCTGCAGCAGATGATCGAGGCCTATCAAGAGACTGGTGGCAGCATGGTCGCCACCATGGAGGTTGCTGCTGAAAAGACCCAGGCCTATGGCGTGCTTGACGTGGCCGAGGACATGGGTGCCATCGTGCGCGCCCGCGGCATGGTGGAAAAGCCCAAGGAAAACCCGCCTTCGAACCTTGCGGTGATCGGACGCTATATCCTTGCACCGACCGTGCTTGGTAACCTCAACAAGCTCAAGCAAGGCTCGGGCGGCGAGATCCAGTTGACCGACGCGATTGCCGACGAGATCGCCGAGGGCCGCGACGTCTTTGGCCTGCGTTTCCGCGGCCAGCGTTTTGACTGCGGCTCAAAGGCCGGCTTCCTGCAGGCGACCGTTGCCTTTGGTCTGGCGCGCGACGATCTGAAAGATGAGTTCGCGGAATATCTGTCCGACGTTCTGGCTGTGCGCAAGGCGGCGGAATAGGCCTCATGACGGATACGGTATTGGTGACAGGCGGTGCGGGCTACATCGGTTCGCATGCCTGTAAAGCGTTGCGTGCAGCAGGTTTTCAACCTGTAACCTATGACAATCTTTGCACCGGCTGGCAGCAGGCGGTGAAATTCGGCCCGTTCGAGCAAGGCGATCTTATGGATCGCGCGCGGCTTGACGAGGTCTTTGCCAGGCACCGGCCCGTTGCCGTGATGCATTTTGCTGCGCTAAGTCAGGTCGGCGAGGCGATGCGCGAGCCGGGCAAATACTGGCGTGGCAATGTCGGCGCCTCGCTTAGCCTGATCGAGGCGACGCTGGCGGCCGGGGTGCGCAACTTTGTCTTCAGCTCGACCTGTGCCACTTATGGTGATCATGACGGCGTGGTGCTGGATGAAAATACCGCTCAGACGCCGCTGAATGCCTATGGCGCCTCGAAACGCGCGATTGAGGATATGTTGCGCGATTTCGGGGCCTCGGACGGGCTGCGCTCGGTCATCTTTCGCTATTTCAACGTGGCGGGCGCTGATCCTGATGGCGAGGTGGGCGAGTTCCATCAGCCCGAAACCCATCTGATCCCGTTGATCCTAGATGCCATCGACGGCAAGCGTCCGGCGTTGACCATCCACGGTACCGATTACCCGACCCATGATGGCACCTGCATCCGCGACTATGTCCATGTCATGGATCTGGTCGAGGCGCATGTACTGGGGCTGAAATACATGCTGGACGGCAAGGTCGCCGACGGCAAGCAAGAGGTGTTCTGCCTTGGCACCGGCAACGGCTTTTCAGTGCGCGAGGTAATCGACCACTCCCGCCACGTCACCAACCGGCCCGTTCCTGTGACCGAAGGGCCGCGCCGTGGCGGCGATGCGGTCAAGCTGGTTTCTGGCAGTGAAAAGGCGGTCAGGATGCTCGGCTGGAACCCGGCACGCTCGACCCTGCCACAAATGATCAGCGACGCCTGGCGCTGGCATCAGAACGGCGGATATGAAGCGTGATCCCGCGCTTTTGCTGGATGTCTCGCGGCTGATCTCGCGACTTGGCGGCGGGCCGGCGACGGGGATCGACCGGGTCGAAGCTGAATGGCTGGCCCATCTTCAGGGCCGGCCGCATCTTTTACTATGCCGGGTCCCACGAGGTCAGCTGCTGCTGCCGCCCCCTGCCGGGGCGGCAATTTTGCGCTGGCTTGACGGCGGTACCGAGGACCTGCCCGCCCCTGGCCTTTTTGACCGGCTGCGAGGGCGCAGGACTTTGCCCGCGCGGGCCGGGGCTGCGTTGCGCCGCATGGCGCTGAGGTGCAGTGGGCGAATGGGGCGGGGTCTTGGCCCCGCCGCGCAGGCTTATCTGGACGGCGCGGTCTACCTGAATGTCGGTCATGCCAATCTGCGGGCCGATCTGCTGGCGAATCTGCGGCCTCTGCCCCGTGCGGTGATGATCCACGACACCATTCCCCTGGATCACCCCGAATTTACCCGCGCGGGACAGTCGGACAAGTTCCGCGCCCGTTTTTCCGCGGCGCTGGGACAGGCCGAGGTGATCCTGACGGTGTCCGAGGCGACACGGACCGATGTGCTGCACTGGCGCGAAAGGCTGGGTCTGCCGGACCGTGCCAAGGTCGTCGCCACACCCATCGGGACAAGGCTTGCGGCCCCCGATCCTGCGCATCTGCCTGCCGATCTGGACCTGTCTCGCCCGTTTTTCGTCACACTTGGCACAATCGAGCCCCGCAAGAACCATGCGTTGCTGCTTGACGTATGGCAAATGCTTGAACGCACCCCTGACCCGCCGCAGCTTTTCATCATCGGTCGTCGGGGCTGGGAAAACCGCGAGGTTTTCGCCCGCCTTGATCGTCTGTCGCCAAATGGGCCGGTGCGTGAGCTTTCCGGACTGGATGATGCTGCGGTGGCAGAGCTGATCCGGCGCAGCCACGGGTTGCTGATGCCCAGCCGGGCCGAGGGCTTTGGCCTGCCTCTGACCGAGGCGGCAGGTCGCGGCGTCCCCGTCCTTGCCACCCCTTTGCCGGCCGCGCGCGAGATGCTGGGCGATTACGCCATCTGGCTTTCGCCCGATGCCCCCGCCGACTGGGCAAAAGAAATCGCAAGGCTGGCGGCAGCGGCACCTTTCAGGCTACAACCACTTCAAATCTCTGGTTGGGAGAGGCACTTTTCCCTTCTCTACCAGGGGTTGTTCGAAGCATTGCGCGCTTCTGCTGTCACCGTTATGTGAAACCTTAAAAGGTCAAGTGGATCAGTGTCGCGCACGCTAAGGATTATTCGACGCAATCTGAAGTTCCGTGCCCGCCGTCAATGGCTGCTTGGGCGCGCAATTCGGCGTTGCTATCGGCTGCGCAGGGTCAGCGATAACAGCTCACGCATACGTCCCGACGATATTCTGCTGTTCATGACCATGCGCAATGAGTCGGTTCGACTGCCGTGGTTTCTTGACTATTACCGCAAGCTGGGCATCCGGCATTTTCTGGTCGTCGATAATGGTTCGGATGACGGCGGGCGGGAATATATGGCCCGGCAGAAAGATGTTTCGCTGTGGCTGACCCGTGCCAGCTACAAAGACTCCCGCTTTGGTATGGACTGGATCAACTGGCTGCTGCACCGTTACGGTGCCGGGCATTGGTGTCTGACTGTCGATCCCGATGAATTCCTGATCTACCCCCACCACGACACCCGTCCCCTGCAGGCGCTGACGGACTGGCTGGATGCGAGCAACATTCGCTCGTTCTCGGCCATGCTGCTGGACATGTATCCCAAGGGTTCGATCGCGGCCGAGCCTTATCAGCCCGGGCAGGACCCGTTTGAGCTGGCGCGCTGGTTCGATCCGGCGAATTACGTCATTCGCAAGAACGGCGGCTATGACAATCTGTGGATTCAGGGCGGGCCGCGGGCGCGGATGTTCTTTGCTGACGATCCCGCCAGCGCCCCTGCGTTAAACAAGATCCCGCTGGTGCGCTGGCAGCGCGGGCAGGTCTATGCCAGTTCGACCCATATGCTGCTGCCGCGGTCGCTGAACCGGGTCTATGACCAGAACGGCGGAGAAAAAGCCTCGGGCTGCCTGTTGCATGCCAAGTTCCTGTCCACCTTTGTCGAGAAATCGGCTGAAGAGCTGACCCGACGCCAGCACTATGCCAACAGTCAGGAATACCTTGCCTATCATGCCGGTCTGCGTGAGGACCCCGATTTCTGGTGCGAGGAATCCCGCGAATTTCAAGGCTGGCGACAGCTTGAGGATCTGGGCCTGATCTCCAGAGGGAACTGGGCATGATCGACAGCACGATCAAGCTGGGCGTCGTAATGCTCTGCCATGAAGAGCTGGCGGTTGCCGCGCGCATGGCCCGGGTCTGGGCCGATGGTGGGGCCGCGGTGTCCGTTCATGTCGACGGCAAGGTCCCGGCACGCGATCTGGCGGCGATGGGCGCGACGCTGGCTGATTTGCCGCAAGTGGTATTCAGTCCGCGTCACAGCTGCGAATGGGGCACCTTCAGCTTGGTGCGGGCGACGCAGGACGCCGCGGCCGTGCTGCTCAACCGGTTCAAAGATGTCACGCATGTGCTGGTCGTTTCGGGTTCCTGTCTGCCCTTGAGACCGGTACACGAACTGTGCGCCTATCTTGCGCAACATCCCACCCGCGACTTTATCGAAAGCGTCACCGCCGAGGATGTCGGCTGGACGGTTGGCGGGCTGAACGAGGAACGCTTTACGATGCGTTTCCCCTTTTCGTTCCGTCGCCAGCGCTGGCTGTTTGATCATTATGTCAGCCTGCAACGCCGGGTGAAATTCCGACGCCGTATACCTCAGGGGCTGGTTCCGCATCTGGGTTCGCAATGGTGGTGTCTGACGCGAAATACGCTGCACGCCATTCTGAACGATCCGCGCCGGTCCGAGTTTGACCGCTATTTCAGCCGCGTCTGGATCCCGGATGAAAGTTATTTCCAGACGCTGGCGCGGCGGCATTCGATGAATATCGAAAGCCGCTCGCTGACGCTGGCAAGGTTCGACGATCAGGGCAAACCCTGCATCTTTTACGACGATCACCTTGAGCTTTTGCAGCAGTCTCGCTGTTTTGTCGCCCGCAAGATCTGGCGAGGGGCCAAGCAGCTTTATGCCCATTTCCCCCATGCCGCGCCGACGGGCAGGACGATTGCCGATCCCCGACCCGAGCGGGTGGACCGGCTGATCAGTCAGGCGGTGGCCCGTTGCCGTCTGGGCCGGCCCGGGCTTTACATGCAAAGCCGTTATCCGCTGAAGGACCGCGAGAATGGCAAGACCGCCGCGCCCTACGCGATGTTTCAGGGCTTTGCCGACCTGTTTCCGGATTTTGAGCCCTGGCTCGCCAGCCGGATCGACGCGGATGTGCATGGCCATCTTTTCGCGGTGCATGGGGTTGAGTTCGCCGAACGCCGCCCGATTGGTCCCGGTGCGCTTTCTGACAGCGCCGGTTTGCGCGATGTGGATCAGCGCGGTTTCATCGCCAATCTGATCCGGGTGTCGCGGCGTATGCAGGTGTGGCAGTTCAGCCCGCGTGACCGGCAAGAGATGAACTGGTTCTTTGCCACCGACCCCAATGCGCAAATGTTCATTGTGACCGGGGCGTGGGCGGTGCCACTTCTGCATTCGGGGATGCCTTTTGACGACATCCGCCGCGTTGCTGCGACCCTGCAGCGCATTGAACTGAAACAGATGGATGTGCTGAAATCGGTCTGGCTCAAGGCTCAGGTCGAGATCTGGGATCTTAGCGATTTTTGTGCCCGTCCCTCGGCTGTGTTGGGCAGCGTCCTGCGCCGGCTTGGCGGTGACCCCGAAGCAGCTGCCAACCTGCCCAAGATGCGGGACATTGCCGGGATGGGGCGCTTTTTGCAAAGGCTGCGTAATGCCGGCCTGCGTCCGCAGCTCATGGGCGATTTCTCTCCGGTCAATCCCGGTGGCTCGCCCGCTGCCTCTGCCCAGGAAAGACCATGACCATGACCCAGCCCTTCCGCCGTTATGTCATCTTTGCCGAGATGCGCACCGGCTCGAACCTGCTTGAGGCGACGCTGAACGCGATCAAGCGCGTCACCTGCTTTGGTGAGGCTTTCAACCCCTACATGATGGGCTGGCCCGACAAGGATGAGCTGTGCGGCATCACCAGGGCCGAGCGGGAGGAAGACCCCCACCGGTTGCTGCGTGCCATTTTCGAGCGGCCGAACCACCTGCCGGGGTTTCGCTATTTCCACGATCACGACCCGCGTGTCTTTGATGCGATCATCGAGGACCGTTCCTGCGCCAAGATCATCCTGACCCGCAATCCGGTGGACAGCTATGTCTCGACCGAACTGGCGCGGGCCACCAATCAGTGGAAGCTGAACGAGACCGAGACTCCGATCCCCGCCGCCATCCGCTTTGACGGCGCCGAGTTTCGCAAGGTCACCGGAGAAATCGAGGAATTCCAGCTGCGTGTCATGAACCGGTTGCAGGTCACCGGGCAAGCCGCCTTCTGGCTGGGTTACGAGGATTTGCGCGACGCCGGGGTAATGACCGGCCTGTTGCACTGGCTGGGCCGCACCGATCTGGAGCGGGTCGAACCGGCCAGCGATCAGGTGCCTCAGAACCCACGTGAACTGTCCGAAAAGGTCGAGAATTTTGACGAGATGCAAGCCGAGCTTGCGCGTCTGGACCCGTTCATGCTGCGCCGCATCCCGAATTTTGAACCGCGCAAGGGGCCTGCCGTCCCTTCGTTCATGGGGGCCGAGGCAGGCAAGGGGCTGATCTTCATGCCGATCAAGGGCGGCCCTTCGACGGCGATTGCAGGTTGGTTGCGGGCGATGGGCGATGTCGTGGGCGATTTCAACCAAAACAGCCTGCGCCAGTGGAAGCGCCAGCATGTGGGCCACCGCAGTTTTACCGTGCTGCGTCATCCGTTGCCCCGCGCCTGGACGGCGTTCGAAACGCTGCTTGGGACCCGCAAGGCAGAGCTGCGCGAAATGATGCGGCAGATCTACCGCGTCGCCCTGCCTGCGGACGAAGAGCTGCCAACGCTGGCGCAGGACCGCAAGGTCGAACTGTTCCTGGCGTTTCTGGATTTTCTGCGCCGTAACCTGAATGGCCAGACCAGCCTGCCCAGCTATCCCGGCTGGGCCAGTCAGTCAGAGATTCTTGCCGGGTTTTCGCGTTTTGGTGCGCCCGACATGGTCCTGCGCGAGGCGGATCTGTCGCGCGATCTGGCCTGGCTTGCCGACAGTGCCGGGATCAAGCAGCCGGCAAACCTCCCCGACCCCGAGCCTATCCCTGCATTCCTGAACGAACAGGAACTGCGCTCGGCGGCGAAAAAGGCCTATCTGCGCGATTACGTCGCCTTTGGCTTTGCGGGGCAGTCCTAGTCCGGATCGGACATTCACCGCATCCGGGGCATAGCGGCAACGAGATAAACGAAGCCCCGGAAGGTGAACGGCTCTTCGGTCGTATCGAGAGGCGAAGCGGCGGAAGTGCTTCATCTGGCTGAAGCAACGTCCGATGTGGTTGCGATGCGCACAGGCGCGCTCATCGTGCGGAATGATGATTTTACGCAAGCCGTTTGACGGGATGACCGCTTCTGCTCCGATGCCGGCAATGATTTGCCGCCAGGCGTTGCTGTAGGCTTTATCGGCCAGCATGAGATCACCGCTCTGTCCCTGCGGAAGGGACGAGGCCTGCGTAATCTCGCCGACCTGGCCGGCCGTTATGATGAACCGCAACGGTCTGCCCAGGGCATCGGCCTGCATGTGGATCCTGGTGGTCAGCCCGCCTCGGGAACGCCCCGGCGCCTGATCCCTGCCCCCCTTTCCAGATGCCGCCTGCTGATGAGCACGCACAATCGCGCAGTCGATCATCAGTTACTGATTGTCACGATCGGCCGTCAGCGTCTTGAAGACCTGCTCCCAAAGCCGTGCCGGAAATTCCGACACTGATCTTGTAAGAGAGCCTATAATAGAACCAGTAAGCCCGCCTGACGCGAACGCAGGTGGTCCGGGCAGCCGCCTGGCGGTCGAAATCTTTTGATAATCGCATCCCAAGCCCCGGAAACAGAAACACTCATTGGAACTGTGGCAGGCTGCTGAGAAAAGCGGGGTGGATGCGCAGCGCGTCATTGCCGCAGCAAAGCACTACCGCGATGGATGATGGGGTACAGATCCCCGGTACATCGCATCGGCGGATAACTGGCTGGAACAGTGCAGGTGAAAAGAGGTGGCCGACAATATGCGGCAAGAGCCATCTCCAGCTGGAAGTGCTCAAGGCGTCGAAGCAACCGCAGAGATGCTGGCCAGCAAGATCAGGCAAGGGGTCTATGTGATGCCGGGGGGCTGACTGCCGCTATCGTGCAGGTAATCCGCGCAAAGGCGCTAGCTCACACAGGAACAGCTTGCACAGGCTGGGGTGCGCAGGTTGGCTTCCGCTTCGCGGCTCTTGTCGGTGCCAGCCCTGCTGCATCCGGGGGGGATCACATAGCGCCGGAACAGGCCGACACCGCCAGCGAACAGCATGAAGGGTGACACAAACAGAAAGGCGATCATGCCGTCGAACCAGATCGTCGAGGAATCCGACGCTACCCAGGTGCCGAAAGCTATCCCGGCCAGGACGAAGAATGCGGCCACGCCGAGCATGAAGGCCGAGGCCTTGCGCCAGCTTTCGACCGAGCGGCCCCACCCGCCGCGGATCGCCCCGCAGGCAGGGCAGGTCGGGGCCTCGGCGTGGATCTCTGTCATGCAATGCGGACATTGGTGGGCATTGGCTGGTCCTGAAAATAAACATGCAGGCACGTCCGGCACGAAGCGACCAGCGAGGGTGAAAGCTGCAAAGGAACGAGAGCAGAAGGACAACAGCTTTGAGCGAAGAATTCGCAGGCAATACATAATACGGCGATATGGCAGGATATCGGGATCCTTGACACGATGGTGTTTGGTCGCCGGATTATGAAATGCAGTGGCGTTCGCGTTTTTGGAAGCGCGAACGCCACCTCGTCTGCTCGGATCTTTCGCATCCCAAGAAAATACTGGTTTGCGGCTCGGGGCAGCTCCGTCTCAAATGCTGGTCACACTCTTCTCTTGAGTTATTATCGGTTAATAGCCCGCGGCTGGAGGAATGAAGATTTTGAAACACTATGCGCATACGGGTATTCGTGAGGATCGAAGCGATTGGCAATTGCTGGCCGACCATCTCGAAAATACGGCTGCTCTGGCTGCCGAGCGAGCTGAACCCCTC
>NZ_JAFL01000022.1:0-53217 GCF_019633685.1 Paracoccus sp. J56 | reverse complement strand
TTCGTCACCGCCGGTCAGGTCAGCGACTACATCGGTGCGCGGGCATTGCTGAGCAGCCTGCCGGATGTCGACTGGTTGCTCGGGGACCGCGGTTATGACGCCGACTGGTTCAGGGAAGCGTTGAAAGACAGGGGCATACGCGCCTGCATCCCTGGCCGGAAGCAGCGAAAGAAACCGGTGAAATACGACAAGCGCCGATATAAACGCCGCAACCGCATCGAGATCATGTTTGGCAGGCTCAAGGATTGGCGGCGTGTGGCAACACGATACGACCGCTGTCCGAAGGTCTTCCTCTCCGCCATCGCCTTAGCGGCGACCGTCATGTTCTGGCTATGATAGCTCAACGAGTCCTGACCCTAAAGAGACACAAACACCAGTTGGGGCTTCCCAAAGATGCTGAAGTCGAGGTTCTCCGGGTCGTGGCCATGCAGACCGGTCATGATGCCTGCGCCCGAGAGAAAGCCGCCCATGCGGAGTTTCGCCGTCTTTATCCGGAAACCGTAGTCCCGCAGCCGGAATACTCGGATCTGATGAATGTGGTGTCCGAGATCTATCGTCCGCAAGCCCTCGCCATTCTTCAAGAAACCCTGGACCGGATCGAGTCGGAGGTCGCCACGGGCGTGTTCATCCGGACTTCGAATGAACTGTCCAACCCCCGCCAGATCGCGAATGGTGACGATCCGGAAGCGCCGCATCCTGATCCGGAAGTTCGCACGCCCGGCGAAGCCGCAACCCGGACTCCGGAAGCCATGCTGCAGGATCGTGCCGCCGCGTGGCGTGACCGCCTCCCGATCCTGGACCGTCACTGGGGCCTGACCGGGTAACGGGGGCCGGGACGGGGCGTTCCGGATCACGCGACGAGACCATTTCGCCGATCCGGATGACCCCTGCGGCAGGGAGGGCGGCAGCGCGTCTCCCCGCGATCCGGAAGCCATGCCGCGCCGAAAGAATGTCAAGGCTGCCTTGCCGCCCGCATCCCGGACTCCGGATCCAAACAGCTTCGTCACCCCCGAACCCTGAAGGTTTCCGGATCCCCGCCTGCCTCACACCTGACACCGTCACCTCATCCCGCCCCCTGCGGGACCGCGCCCCTCCGCAACCGATGCTGCCGCCATCCGGAGATCCGGATGTCCCTCCCATCTCATACCCGGAATCTTGCCATGACCCAGACAATCGCAACCAGCCCCCGCAACCCCAATCCCGAATCCGGAACCCATAATCATCCCGTCTGGGGGCCATTGGCCCGCCAGGCCATTCGCCGCCTGCGGGCCGATCTGGCCGAGAGGCTGACCCCGTCCTGGGATCCGTGCCTCGACCCGGAAGACATGGATCTGCCCGAGCTGCTGGAGGCCGCGATGTCGCCTCCGGGCTCCGCTGCGCTTGATGCCTTGAACCGCAGCCCGGCGGCACAAAACATCTCCCCCGAAGAACATGACGCCATTGCGGACGCCGGCGGCGATCCGGCCGCCACCGCCGCCAACGGCACCTCGCAGCCCCGCATCCGCCTGCCCGCCGGCAAGTTGTTCCCACTGCTGCGCCTCGCCGCCAGTATTGGCAGCATCCCGGATCGCAATGCGATGCTGGTGCCGGGCGCGATCACGGTGATCGCGCGCGTCCCGGGTGATCTCATCGATCAGATCAACCGGCTCATGTCGCATCTTCTCCCTCAGGACATGTCCGTGGCCCTGTCACCTGGCCGTCTACCAAAGGGTCAGCCCTACGTGCTGCTGCTCAGCCCGGACATCTCGAACAACAAAGTCTCTGAACGCGCCGTGAGCGCATTTGCCGCCGATCTCGCGCGTGCTGTCGACATGCGCGCACCGATCGTGATCCTCTGGCCAGATGAGGCGGCCGTGCCCGCCATGCTGCAGCAAGCGCCAATCCAGCGCCGGGCCTTTGCGCCTCTGTCGGCGGAGATCCTGATGACCGCCCTGCGCGCCACGCATAGTGCCACCGGACGGATCGACGAGACTGCGGTTCGCACTGCCCTCCCGAACGACGCGGCCCTCTCCGACTTGGAGCCACTGGCCCTCAGTCTGGCGATGCGGGCGCCGAGTGCGAAGGCCGTTGCCGAACGGATCGTGACGCTGACGAACAAAGCCCCGCGCGCCGCAGCTGACGGCCCCTGGCTGGAAGACATCCACGGCAATACCCCGGCGCTGCAGGCCGCGCGCCAGATCACGCGCGACCTGCGCGTTTGGAAGACGGGTGAGGTCGCCTGGCAGGACCTGACCCGCACCCTGCTGCTCTACGGCCCGCCCGGCACCGGCAAATCGTGGATCGCCCGCGCGATGGGCAACAGCGCGGGGTTCAGCGTGGTGACCGGCACCTTCGGGCAGTGGCAGGCAGCGGGACATCTCGGCGACATGCTACGTGAGATGCGCAGGACGTTCAGCCAGGCACGCGCGCAGGCACCGACCGTGCTGATCATCGACGAGATCGACGCCGTCGGCTCGCGTGAAGATCGCGATCGGGATCGCCACAATCACAGCTACAGGGTCCAGGTGATCAACGCGTTTTTGGCCGAGATGGACGCCGTCGCGCGGGAGGAGGGCGTGATCGTCATCGGCACCTGCAATCATCCGGACCTGATCGACCCCGCTGTGTTGCGCGCAGGACGGTTCGACATGAAGGTCGCGTTGCCTTTGCCCGATGCCGATGGTTTGTTCAGCGTATTCCGGCACTGCCTGCCCGATTTGCGCGAGGTCGATCTGCGCGATCTTGCCGCGCGGGCTGTCGGCTGTTCTGCCGCCGATATCGATGCCGCGATCCGGCAAACGCGGGCAATCGCACGGGGACAAAAGCGTGACATGACGCTGGACGATCTGCGCCAAGTCTTCATCCTCGACCACGACCCGGCCATCGACCGCCGCGTCGCCCTCCATGAATGTGGCCACGCCATTATCTGCGCCGCCCTGAACCTCGGCCCGGTCCGCCGCATTTTCCTGAACCGCGACGGCGGCGGCGGCACGGTGTTCACCGCCAGAGAGAAGCCCGGACTGCTCAGCGACCTGCAAGACCGGCTGACCCAGATCCTCGCCGGTCGTGCCGCAGAACGCCTCGTTATCGGGGATATTTCGGCTGGCGCAGGCGGCAGTGCGGACTCAGACCTGGCCCAGGCGACGATGATCGCCACATCGATCCAGACACGATATGGACTCGGTGCCCAGGGCCCGGTCTGGACCGCAGATCCCGAGACCCTGATCGCGCTGGACCCCGACGTGCTGTTTCGTGTCCGCCGCGAGCTTGAGGCTGCCGAGAAGCGCGCTGTCCAGATTCTCAGCGTCCACCGCAACCTGCTCGAAGAGATGGCCGAGGCGCTGATGGCATCGCGCGACATGGACCGCACCGAGGCCCAGGACTGGCTCGCGCGGGTGCGCCATACCGCGCCGGACGACGATCATAACGCGCGCCCCGCGCCGCAACCGGAGTAGAGACTGAAGGGGTGACGCCCAACCGGCGATCACGCGTCACCCTGTCACACCACGCCCGCACAAATAATAGAGACAAAAAAACAAAAGAGCGGCAACGCCGCCAAACAAGCCCTCAAAACCAAAAACCGTGCTCCCTGCGGCGGGCCCTACCCGCCGCCCACTCCATTCCCCAGCGGAATAATAAGGAGAGAGCAAAAGACCGAGAACAAAAAACAAAAGATCAAAAAAACGCTTCGGGCATTTCGGCGCCGCAGTGCGTCCAATTCAAAGAAGAGAAAGATCAGGCGCAAAAGAACAACGTGATATGGCGCGGCACAATCAAATCCTCCGCCCGTGATGTCCTGACCCCTCTCCCCCCGGATATTCTCCCCAGATGGGACGATATCTGCGTCACCGTTCTCAGCCTCGCCCATCAACGCGGGCAATTATCATACCGGCTGCCGGACGGGTGCGAATCCCCCGAGGCTGCCGCGTGGTGGGGCCGGCGCGCGGGCGAGGTCCTGCCGCAGCCGAACATCACGGCCGCGCATGGGCTTGGCCCGGCCTGGGCCACCACGCAGGTGCTTTCGGTCCTCTGCGCGCTTGGTCTGGTCGGATCCGGTCAATGGGCCGCAGCCGCGGAACCGGTGCTCTGGCGCGAGGAGCCGCCGGAATGGGGTCTCGACATCGCCGCCGATCCGCGCTTCCGGCAGGCGCTGGACCGGGCCATCATCGAGATGCCCGCAGACATCCGCCACGAACTGGACCGGCTGGTCACGATCACCGAGGCGGACGTGACCGAGGGACTGATCCGGCGCGAGGCCCATCAGGAGGGGCTGCGCGCGGAATACGGCGCCAGCCGGGTGATCGGCCTGCCGCTCACCCGGGAAGCGGTAAAACAGGGCCTGATCTTCATCAGGATCCATGATCTGGATTGGCTATTCTTTTCGAACTGGCGGTGGCCGGACGGCTGGCTCCCCCCGTCAGAACGGAAACGGACGATGGAGATCTTCCACGACAGCCTCGCCATCCGCATGCGCAGGGCAGTCGTCAGGCGGCTATACCCGGACCGGCCGGAGTTTTCCGGATGAAGCATCGGGGCGATCTGGAAGCTGGATCATACGCCCTGCCCCGTAAAATCCGGATAATTCGCGCCCGATGTTCCGCTTCGCCCCAGCTCTCGCCCCGCCCGGCGATCAGGAGGCGGTCGTCGCGCGCTCCCAATGAGCCGCAGTCGTCCCTCGTCATCCCTCTTGAGGGTGAGATTTGCGTATTTTCAGGTGGTTATCCACATTCACGAGACACGAGAACCCAGTTTTCAGCTTAGAGAGCCGTTCCCATGCCCTATGATCATTCCAACAGCAGCGGGACCACCCGCACACAGGATCATCATCAGCGAACGCCGATGGGCCATGTCCCACGGCGCAGGGAGCAGCTCGGCCCATGGCGCGAGACCGGAGAGATATTGCCAGGAAGGACGGCGCCGCACAGACGGCGGCCGCCGCTTCGGCCCCTTCGGCCGATAGCACCGACAAAGCCCTTGCCCAGAATCACGAACCGCCGCACCCTGACCTTGTTCGCCTCGTCCAGCTGCTGGCGCGCCACGTCGCCCTGGCCGACATTGCCGCGCAGAAGGCAGCGCATCGCCCGAAGGAGTAACGCATGATCCAATCCCCCGCACTGCGCGCCGCGATCTATGCACGCTATTCTTCGGACAATCAGCGCGAGGCCTCACTTGAAGACCAGATCCGCATCTGCCGACGCCTGATCGCGCAGAAGGACTGGACCATTGCCGAAGTCTATACCGATGCCGCCATCTCCGGCGCATCGGCTCTGCGCCCTGGTTACCAGAAGTTGCAGGACGACGCCCGGCGCCGCCGGATCGACGTCATCGTCGCCGAAAGCATCGACCGGATCAGCCGCGATCAGGAACATATCGCCGCCTTCTACAAACAGGTCAGTTTTCTCGGCATCCCCCTGATCACCGTGGCCGAGGGCGAGATTTCCGAACTGCATATCGGGCTGAAGGGCACGATGTCGGCGCTCTACCTCAAGGACCTGGCCCAGAAGACCCATCGTGGCTTGGAGGGCCGGGTGCGCGACGGCAAGAGTGCCGGCGGCATCAGCTATGGCTATCGCGCCCGGCGCGAGTTGTGTGCCGATGGAACGCTCACCACCGGCGAACGGATGATCGACCCCGATCAGGCTGCGATCGTCACCCGCATCTTCACCGAATATGCCTCGGGACGTTCCGCCCGCGCCATCGCGGCGGCGCTGAACGACGAAGGCATCGCGTCGCCCGACAGCGGCAAGGGCGCGGGCACCTGGGGACCATCCACGATTTCCGGCAACTGGAAGCGCGGCACGGGGATCCTGAACAATGAGCTTTATATCGGCCGCCTCGTCTGGAACCGACAGCGTTTCGTGAAGGACCCGGCGACGCAGAAGCGTCAGGCCCGGCCGAACCCACCCGAGGACTGGATTATCGAAGAGGTGCCTGACCTGCGGATCATCCCCGATGACCTCTGGCATGCGACCAAGGAACGGCAAGGCGCGATCCGCGCCGATATGAACCCGGCGGGCGTCCAGTCTGCCCGGCCCCGGCCCGAACGCGCCCGCCGCCCGGACTACCTGTTCTCTGGCCTCGTCAAATGCGGCTGCTGCGGGGCGAGCTATACGCTGATCAACAAGACCCGTTACGGCTGCGCGGCGGCGCGCAACAAGGGCCACAGCATCTGCAGCAACCGTGCGACAATCCTGCGCGAAGAGGTCGAGGCCCGGGTGCTCGACGGGTTGCGCGAGAAGCTCCTGCACCCCGATCTGATCGCCGCCTTCGTCGAGGAATACCGCAAGGCGTTCAATGCCGCAGCGGGCGACCGCAGCAGCGACCGGGATAATGCCAGGCGCGACCTGAAGCAGATCCAGAAGAAGATCGCCGGCATCCTCGCCGCCATCGAGGACGGCATGTATCACCCGTCGATGAAGACGAAGATGGCGGATCTTGAAGCCCGGAAAGCGCAGCTCACGGCCTTCCTCGAAGATACCCCGGAGCCTCCGGCCCTGCGGCTGCATCCGCGCCTGTCGGATCTTTACCGCGAGAAGATCGCAAACCTTTCAGCAGCGCTTCAGGAACCGGGGATGAAGCTGGAAGCAACGCAGATCCTTCGGAGCCTGATCACCGAGATCCGGATGGTGCCCGAACCCGATGCGCCCGGCGGACACGAGATCGAACTGCTGGGCGAACTGGCCGGGATTCTGGCGCTTTCGGAGGCGGATACGACAAAGCCCCCGCGCTTGGCGAGGGCTGGTAAATCAGTCGAGTCGGAAACGATGGTTGCGGGGGCAGGATTTGTAAACTGTTTCGCAATGTCCAAAGCGATCATCCCGCCCTGCCTCACAATAGCAGCCTGAGGCCTTGCACGCAACGCATACTCAACTGCGCGCCCTGCTCCGCCGAACCCAATCCGCCCCGCCGTAGCTTACCGCATAGATGAAGACCTCGCGCACGTCATCATCGACTGCGAACACCACGATGCCCTTTCGTCCGGCCGGGATCGCCCGAAGCCCCGGAGAGATCTCATCGCGTCTGCTCCCCTTGTGCGGGGTCAGCGCGAGACTGCGGATCACCTGTTCGATTTCATCAAGCTTGGCCGCAGCACTGGATGCTCCCGCATAGTCAGAGATCCATTCGGCAATCCAGTCGAGGTCGTCGGCTACCGAAGGATGGAAGCGAATGCGGTAGGTCACCTCTCACCAGATGCCAGGCGGGCGCGAGCCCGGGCGAATACCTCATCACCATCAACGAAGGCATCGCGTGGCGTCTGCAGCCTGCTTCGGATCTCGTCGGCGAAGACACCGAGCGCGATCTCGCGCTCCTCCTCGTCCTGGATCATCTGCTCCAGCGCAGCCGCGACGAGCGCAGATTGCGAGGCGAAGACACCTGCCCCGACCTTCTCCGTCAGGAAACGGTGATGGCGGTCCGTGAAACTCAGCGTGGTTTTAACTGTCATGAAAGCCCCCACAGTATGACTACATCATACCTGAAGCAGCTTCGGACTCAATCCATTTCGACGAGCAGCATACAGCATACAGATGATCAATCTGCATTCATCAGCCGGACCTCCCCGAACACCCCACATGCTTCAATAGCAACTTCACCCCCGAGATTCCTTCACCATTCGCGCCTATGTTTTACTTATCGCAATCGGTGCGCCGGCCATTTTGTCCCCACTGACACCGAAGACCGCAACGGTGATCGCCCTGGCCTGCGCCGCGTCCGACGCACTAAAATCATGCCGATGCACCCCATCGACTCGCCATCCTCCAAAGCCCTGATCAAGGTGGATCGTCAGTTGACGCCCATCTTTCAAGGTGATCGCCAGGCTTCTGTTATGCGCCATCTTTGCCTTTGTAAGCAGACGGACATCCGCTCCCGGCACCAGTTGGCACATGACCTCACGCCGCGCCGTGTCGGCGGGAAATGTGTCGTGAAGGAAGCGTGGCTCTTCTCGCGGCCTGCCAGCGAAGGCCAGCGTGATCTCCTTGCGGGCGTCACCTGCGCCCGGCGCAGATTTCAGCACCTCGGACAAAAGCCGAAGCGTGTAGGGTGAAAGCAGATAGCGATCACTGTAAGATAAGCTTTGCACTCCGACAGACTGCATCGCTGCGATCTCCAGCGGAGCCTTTCCTGACAACCAGGACCAGAACCGCCGTCCAAAGCCAGAGGCAGGTCCATCCACATCTGTGCCGATATTCAAAAGATGGGCATTACCCACACCAAGTTCGATCAGCTTCTGCACAGACAATTTTGCACCGATTGCCAACTCGGGTGCAGGCCCCATCAGCACCGGCGCTGTCGTCCCGCTTCCCCATTCAGCCCCCGGAAATGCCTCTGGCGGCCCCATAACCGCGAGAGCCTCGCCACCGACACCGCAATCCAGACTGAGGAAAACCGGGGCATCGCCTGCCATCGGCAGCTGATCCACGCGATGAAAGTCGGCTACCGATGACAAAGCAAAGATCGCCAGTTTGCGAGAAAGATCGAACCCAGCTGCCGTCAAAGCTGTGGCTGGCAAGTGAATACGGGGGCGAACCCCGGCCTCCGACATCTTTGCAAGAAGCCGCCGCATCCGCCAGGAGCCAAAATCCCACTCCCCCGGATCGCCATGAAGCCAGATGTCTAGAGAACGCAACCGCCCTGATTGCAACCGCTCGGCGACGAGATCTGTAGCGCTTCGACCCGCCAACCTCGTCCGGGGTCCAAATACCTGCTCACTCGCATCCAGGGCCAACCGCATGCGCAACGCCTGCGCCAGATCGCGCGCACCGGGCCGATCAAGAACAATATCACGCCGGTTGAGATCAGGGCGCAGGATGCACGACGGGCAGCCCTTGCGGCAGCCGTCCGGACAATCCAGCAAAACAAGAGCGCGGTCGAGACAGGCCTCCAGCATCGACGGCTCGGCCATACGCGCAACAAGCCCTGCCCCGCCGGCAGCCCGATCATGAAGGAACAGCGACAGGCGCGCATCCTGTGCTGGCCCGGTCGAACGATCCGTCGCCGGGCCGATTTCGTCCGGCTCGACCCCCAGTCTCTCGGCCAGTGCCTCACGCAAAGCCGCAGCCAGGGCTAGGACCGCTCCGGCAGCAGGGTCGGCAGGCAGCTGCCATTCCCAAACATCTGTTCGCATGATCTGGGCCAGATGCACATTGTGCTGAATGCGTCCGGGCGTATTGGCCGATGGACAATACCCATCATGGGTCAGCTTCAGTCGGCGCCCCAACAGCAACGGCCGGTGAGAACGCATCGTCTTCGACGTGACAGTGGGGATGCCCGGCTGCGGCCTCGGCTCCGCCTCTGCGCGCCCACAATCAAGACAGATGGCGAATCCACCCCCCAATGGCCCCGCCACGGAGGGTGCCACCAACCCCGCCGGATCTGCGCGCATCCGCCCGACGCCATCGCCAAGCGCAATCCAGTCACCACCATGGGCCGAAAGGCGCAAGGGATCGGTTTCAACATGGGCAAGATTTTCATAGCCGACATGGGCAGGTTTAGCCCCGAGGAAACCGGCAGGCCGCAGCACCTTGCGATAACGCAGACCGCTGTGTCCACAGCGCGGACAAACAGCGGGTTCGCCTGCTTCAAGGTCAAAAGAGTGACAGGCATCGCAGGACCACAACGTGCGCAAATCCTCAAGCCTCGAGGCATCTGTGCCTGCCTCCCACGCCGGCAAGATTCCTTCCGACTGGTGAACGAGACCATCAATCACCAGTTCCGCGCCCGGTGCATATTCCCGGATCGCCTGATCAAGCGGGCGCGATGCCGTGCCACGGCGGAGGTGGCTGGTTCCCTCATCCGCATCAGCTGGACTCTGGGACAAATTGGCGAAGGTCACCACATCGGTCGGGAAGCCATAGGCCGGCGTAAAGCCGCGCCGTGCCAATTCTCCAAGCAAGAACTCCCCTGCAAGACGCCGCGCCCTGAGTTCCATTGCCTTGCGTGCATCTTTGTCAGCTGCCGCCTCCGCACCTTCAAGCAAAGTGCGATGTTCGGTGCGCCAACGCGAAACCAGACGCTCGAACGCATCATGGCATTGCGCGACAAGCGCATACACCGGGCGAGCCTCGAGGCATGTGCCCATAACCAATGGCGCGATCCGGCTCGCCTGCGCTTCTCCCCACGCGCCGGCAAGCGCAATCAAGAAGGCGTCGGCCATGGCCTCGGGAAGAACCGGCAGATCGGCCGCCTCCCCTGCCCCGAGGAATGCACCGATGCTACCCCTGACGTCCTGTCCGCCGTTCCCGGACAGCCATGCCGTCAACAGGGCGGCGTTGACATGGCGCTGCACCAGCGAGGGGCTGTCGAACCAGACCTTCGGCGCAACGATGGGTCGGCGCAGAAAATCGGCCGGGCTTTCGAAAACCCGGCGATCAAGTGGCAGGTCACGGCAGAAGGTCAGGGTAAAGGCCCAGGGCTCCCCCCGTCGGCCGGCCCGGCCCGCACGTTGCCGATAGTTCGAAAGCGCGGGCGGCACGTTGGAGTTTACCACCAATCGCACATCAGCGATATCAACCCCCATCTCCATCGTGGTCGAACAGTTGAGCAGATTGATGCGCCCCTCGCGGAACTTTTCCTCGTAACGTTGTAGCGTTGCCCGTGGAATCTGCGCGGAATGCTCCTGCGCCCGGATATAGGGCGGGAAGGCAGCAAGCCGGTCGTGCAGATCTGTCCAAATTCCGCGTCCACGCAAAACGGCCACCTCGGGGGCTGTCTCGGTCCAACGAGCGACCTCTGCCCGTTGATCGGGTGTCAGTCCGCCGGCATTGGCGACGGGCAGGCGCGGCATGGTGATCTCTGTCATGACTTGCAGGGGGTCGTTCGGACTGCGACCGCCCGCAGACCAGCCATAGGGCCTGCGCGTGACCGGGCAGAGCCAGGCACGATCCAGCCGCTCGACGGCGGCGCGCGAGAAATCCAGACGCCAGGCGCCTTGCCCCGTGTCGCGTGCGGCATTGGTGCATATCATCGCCCAAAGAGTGTCCAGAACCTCTCCTGCCCGGTCCTGATCCAACGCCGAATCCGGGCTGCCACCCGTCAACGCATAGATCAGCTGCACCAGCTTGTGACGCTCAGTCCTGGGTCCCGGCCAACGCCTGGCACGGTCCGGCATCTGGTCGGGGGGAGTATTTGCCGCATGGATCGTATTCAGCCGTCCAAAGCGCGGCGCAACAAGCGGCACCATATCCAGCGGCATCTCGACCGACAGCGCCTGACGGAACACCATATCGGCAGCCAGATGCGCAAGGGCTGCCCATCCCTCAGCGTCAATCCCTGCTTGTGCAAGCGGAGCCGGCGGCCCGAAAAGACGCGCCTGCTCCGCCATCTTCGGGAATGTCAGACGCAGCAAGCCCATCGTCTCGGGGTTGTTCTGGACACGCGGGCGACGGAACAGTTCGCGAAACAGAAAGGCTTCGGCAAGTTTCACCGGATCATCGGCCATTTCCTTGCCGATGCGGCGGCTGCGCCAAATGTCACCGGCAAACTCCGCCAGATCGACATGCCCTGCAAAGCGCTGCACCAGATCGCGCCAGGCGACCGGCGCAGACGCAGCTCCGGTCAACATCGTCAACTCGCGTTCTTTGTCGTCAGCCATATCGTCGAACCCCACGGCCCGAAGCTTTGCCACCTCGCCTTGGAGTTTTGCAACACGGGCAGGGTCGGCAGTCTCCCCCTCCTGCACCCTGTGCCAAAGAAAGGCCCGGGTCAGACTTCGCTCCGCATCCTGTTGCAATTTGGCGGCAAGGCGCGCGACACCCTGACGACTGTCGGTAAAAGTCAGTGCCCGCCGCCCACCGGCGGGCAAACCGGGCACTTGTTCTGGCGGCACTATGTCTTCAATCAGCCCACCAAGCGCATTGCCCAACAGGAAGGCGGGGCCGAAATGCAGACCCATCAATCGGGCGGAACCGGCACTGTCACAACAGTTTCGATCAGCCGGATCATAAAACAATTGCATCCTGCGGCCACGGACGCCATCTGGTATCGCATTGTCATAGATGCGCCCGTCATCGGCGAGCCATATTCCATCCCCGGCAGACAGCCAGGCAAAACCGCGATCCGCTTCGCCCCCCTCCCCCTCTTCAGGCTCTGCATCAAGCGCGTAGTCGTCCCCTTCGTCCGGCTCGGGCGGCTCCAATCGGGGCTCTGCCCCCCCATGGTAAATACCTTGCAAGAAGACCTGCCCACAGTCTGAACAGGAAACCACTTCGTAAACCGGTGCGCCACAATCGCAACGTGACCGTGCCGAGAACCAGACCGCACCAAAGGGCCAACCCGCTTCATCGCCTGCCAGGTCAGGCTGGCGACACTTGCAGGACGCATCTGGGCAAGCCCAGATCCCACCTTGGGAACGGTGGAAGATATGACCGCGCCATGGCAGCAAGGGCCGCCCCTGGCGGGTCGCAGTCCCCAAAAGATCGAGCAGCTGCGAGGCCTTCGCCCGTTCCTTCGGATTACCTGTTAAAATCTCTGCCACGCGCGAAAGGGGCAAGCCATCCCGGGACATCTCATTGCACAGCTTCTGAACTCTGGGATGCGGTGCCAGAACGGCGGCGGCCTCTTCAGGCGCCATCAGGGCAAGCCTGTCCGGATTCAGTTGAACATCCGGACCCTGTGCGGGCAGAACCGGCGCATCTTCCTTCCCCTCGACAACCGCGACCCGTGCCTCATCCTGACCGGCGAGCGCCGCCGCGAAAGCACGCAGCTTTGCCGGAGCATCCGCTTCGCCACCAATCGTGGCCGAGGTCGCCATCAGCCTCACATCTTCCGAGGCAACTCCGAACCCCGCCCTCACCCGACGCAGCAAAAGCGCCATCTCTGCCGCCTGGCTGCCAATATAGCTGTGGGCCTCATCCAGAACGATCCAGCGCAAGGCACCCTGGCTGACCTCAAGCAACGGCCGGTCCTTCGTCCGCAGCAGCAGATATTCGAGCATGGTGATATTGGTCACCAGAATTTCAGGCGGGCATTCGCGGATCTTCGCGCGCGAGCGCAGTTCGATCCTGTCAGATTTGATCACAGCTTCCCGTTCGGTCTCGGGTGTGTCACCATTCAAAAGCGCGAAGCGGACCCTGCCTCCCAAACCCGCCGCCCAGGCCGCGAGGCGCTCGCGCTGGCTCTCGATCAGGGCGTTCAACGGATAGAGCAGGATAGCCCGCACCCCGCCACCGGGTCTTGGATTGGCCAGGATGTCCTGCAGAATCGGAATCAGGAAGCACTCGGTCTTGCCCGCACCGGTGCCTGCCGTCACTAGAACCGAGCTGTTACCCTCAAGACTGGCACGCCACGCCTCCAGCTGATGCTGACGAGGTTGGCTGTCTCGTGCCATCGCTTTGCCTTCAGCCTGGTCGAGGGCAGTCACAAGACCTTCGCTCAGCAGCCCACCCGCCAGATCGCTCATGGTTTCATTTGCAAGCTGCCATGATTTCGCAACCTCGATCACCGGGTCGGCAATCAGGGCCGCAGGAGAACCCGGAGGCACAGACAGCACACGCAGAAGCAGCGCATTGAGCCCAGTTGATGCCAGTCGCGAACGAGCAACCATGCCGCGAGCCGAACGCTGCGCCAGGTGATCGAGTGCCGGTATAAGATTTGAATTGGATTGGGTCATCGGGTCGCTTCCAATGCGAGAGTCAGGGCGGCAGGCAGAGCCGTATCAAACCAGACCGGATCAGCCGCGCGCAGAGCAATGAGCTGCAGATACTCTTGGGGGGTGGGGTTTGATCGCCCCCCCGTTGCAACTTCGGCTGCAACCAGTGGGGCGTGCAACAGCGGGCGGGCGTCATCGGTCCCCGGCAAGGCAACTTTCAACTTCCGGGCTGACAAGCCCGACACACCATCGGGCAGGCGGGAAAAACGACGAAGCGCATCCTGCGCCGCATCTGCAAGACGATCGCGAGCTTTGGGCACGGCCAGTGGGATAGAAGCACCGGTCGCCGTCAGCGCCTGGGGCCATTCGCCGGCCCGTGCAAAAGCCTGCCCAAGATGCACCGCCAACTCGGGCCGCAATGCAATGATTTCCCCGGCGGCCTTCGCCAGCCGCTCCGCCACCAGCGAGCCGATATCTTCCTCACCGATACCCGCGTTGCGCAGCCGATGGCGCAACCCATCCCGAACAGAAACCAGCGCTTCGGTCCAGGCGGCGCAAGAAACCAAAGGCCACCATAAGGGGCTTTCGGTCTCTGTCAGCAGGGCTGCGGCACGATCTGCACGGCCAACACGCAGCAGAAGCGCTACCGCAGCGGCAGGCACGCGGGCAAGAGCCTGCACCTGATCAAGCGCAGAAGCATCCCCGGCATCTCTGACCGCAAGGATCAGGCTCCATATCCTGTCCCATCCCATGTCATCGGGTTCAGACAGCAAACGCCGCCACTCCTGTGCGTAATCCTGAAGGCGCTGCTCACGCGAAGACCATTCTCCGGGTTGCGCCGACCAGACCATAGGTCGCATTACACCACGGCTTTCCGAATAGCCCTGGACAAACCAAAGCCCATCACCATCTCCGAGCCAAACTGCCGGGTCCGTGCGGCTTTCGACATTAACCCTCACGATCCGGGCAGGGTCATCGAGACAGACCGCCGTCAGGCGCGTCACACCTGTCCCCAGATGCCAGAAGGGTCCCGCAGGCTCGGCACTCCAATCATATCGGCCGATCTCCAGTCGGGGCGTTTCCTGCCCACCTCCGATGAGACGCAAATTCACCCGACCATCGGCGCTTTGCAGCGCGAGGGCCTGATCAATCACATTGCTGAACTGGATCAACGGCACCGCCCCACCCGCGGAAAAGGCCACAGGCGCCCCGCCAAGAGCCATACGCAACTGCACAGCCCCGCCGTTTGCGGGCAAAACACCACGCCAGCCGGCCATCCCCTGTCTGGAAATCGGACGATTTCCCGTCACGCGCGCGCCCTGTGCATCAATAAGCCGGGCCACGCGAGAGGGCCAAAGGCCCGTCATGGCCAAGGTTTCCCCGTTGCGCGGATCGGACAGCCGAATATCCAGAGACGCCGGTTGTCCTTCAACAGTGAGCTCCAGCACCGCACGCCCGTCCGCACCGATCACGGCAGCTTCCCGATGCCCTCCGCCCCCAAGATGCAGATGAAGGCCCTGCGGCAGGCCAGAGGCTTGAAGACGAACCTCTCCATCAGAAATCTCATGCAAAGAGATCTTCATCGTTTCCGGCAAGACAATGTATCGGCACCTTGCAAGAATCACACCTGCATCTTGCCATTCTGCGACGCTCCCCCCCAACAGGCCGGCCACCGCTTTTGTGCGCACATGCGTGCCAAGCGGCCGCATCGGGCCATCGCCTTCAACGCCCAAGAGCATCGGGGATCCAAGAAAGGCCGCCACTCCCCCGTCCACCAGGAAACCCGCAAGCGGGCGACCAACCACAGCAAGCCTTGCCTCGGGAGCATCGGTGTCGGCGCCAGTCGTAATACGCAATTCATGCGCCCCGAAACGGACAACACCTCGGCCAGATACCGACCAAAGCGTGCCGCCAGGCGCCTTCGCTCCCATGCTGACATCCAGATCGCTGTCACTTTGGGGAGGTAAATCACCAGATACCAGCACGAAAACCTGACCCGCCCGCGTCAGTCCCCGTCCCGAAAGCGGCACCAATATTTCGGGAAATTCCGCATCGGCATCGACTGCCCGCCAGAGCGATGGCGCTTCATCCGGCGCGGGTTGCCCAGCGTCAATCACGATCCGGGCCAGAAACTGCCCGTCGGCATGCGCATTCAGGAACACCGGCTCGTCAGGTGCAGCAGGCATCAGCAGCGCCCCGCGCCCGGCATTGCGCACCAGTTCCCAGCCACCTTCTGCCGGGATACCAAGGAAGCCCGCACCCGTATCATTCGTCAGCCGCAAGCGCAGATGGTGGTCGACGCCTGACAGATTTGCATGCGGCAGAAACGCTCGCTCCGGGATTTCGGCTACACCAAGCCAGGGACCGCCGGGCTGCTTGCGCAACTGCCTGCGCACCAGAACGGGCGTTGGTCTTTCGCCGCTCCGTTCGCTGATAAGCACCGGACGGACCAGCGCTTCAAAAGCCTCTTGCGACAGCCGAAGGGGCAAAGCCTGGCGCCAACCAGGATGATTGGCATCAAGCCAGGGTTCGGCGGCTTCGACGACCATATCTCCAGGCAAGAGATTTCTGGCCGCAACAATCGCCAAGGCGAGTTCGGCCATAAGGCGAGCCTGCTCTCCGGTGCGCAAAACCTGGGGCAGATCATCGACCAGCCTAAGGGCCACGGTGTCGGCAATCGACACCCCGAGAGCACCCTCGGCCTCGATGGCGGAAACAAGTCTCAGCAGCGCTCCGCGATATCTGGGGGCATTTGCGAGTGCGAGATCGGGCAATCCCCCCTCGGCAAGCAAGGTGTAAAGAAACTCCCTATGCCCATGATCGCTACGCCGGAGCTTGCGCCTCCAAGCGGCAAGACCACGATCGGTCAACTCGATTGCGGCGGGTCGATCATAGTCGAGTGCAATACCTTCGAAAACGAACTCCCAGCTCAACTGTCCTCCCCGAAAACCCGTCCGGATATGCTCTGCCGCCCAAAGCACAAAGCCCTGCGCGGTCGATGGGGTAAGTCCGCCCATAGCGATCCGCATACGCAAAAAGGAACCCAGAGTCTCTCGTTCGGCATCGGTAACGCCATAGGCGTAAAGCGGGCGCCCATCAGGATGTTGCAGCCCGTTCCGAGCAAGAATTGACTGAACAATCTTCATAGAAAGGCTCCAAGCATCAAATCATCACAAAGAAGGGTAAAAGCGTCCACAGTCGTCAAACCTTGACGTAGGTCACATAAAAACTGCGGATCATGCGATGATCCTGCATGCGCTCGCCCAGAGAGAAGCCGTTCAGCTTGCGCGGGGTAGGCTGGAAAATGTCGAGGCCACGATCCAGAACCATCTTCCAGCCGGTATCCGTAGTGATATCGCGCGCATGCAGCGTCCCGGTGCCATCAAAGGCCCAGGTAAAATCCACCCCGGTTCCGGTGCATGCCTCCGCAATGCCATCCAGACATTCACGCTGCTCCTGGATGTTCCCATCATCCGGAGATGTCACAAGATGCACCGCAATCTGATCTTCGGGGGCTTTGCGGCGGATCAGCATCTCGATGAACTCCATCACGTTCCGGGCCTGATGGAACTTGCGGATATAGGGGTCGGTGATGGTGATCTTGCTCGCCCCATCCGTCCAGGGACCAAAGATCTTGTCGAAGCTGATCCCCTTACGGTTTTCGGTAAAAACGACATGGCCCGCTTTGGGAGCGAAGGCTGCGGGCGCCGTGGCGCCCGGCATCGGAGCCGCCGCAGCAGCAACCGGAGCCACGGGAGCAGGCTCGGCCTCTTCGATCACACTGTCAGTATCCACCGACCGCCGATGGTAGAACTGGGGGAACTCTTCCTCCTCCAGCGTGGTGACCACCCGTTTCGATCCGTTTTGGGCGACGTAGTAAAAATCTGCCGCATCAAACGTGCTGTCGATGCGCAAGAGTTGGTCCTTCACCCGCTTACGGCATTCGATGGCAAGACGAAGCAATTCCTCAACTTCCGCCTCGGTCTCGCCACCATTGGGGAAGATCAGTTTCAAGAGGCCCGACATCGTCTTGTTGATCGCCGCCCGGTCGCGGATATGGGTCTGAACCGGCACTGTGAAATAGCGGTCCGGCCGGTTCGAGAAGTCCTCGGCTCGCAGGTGCCGCAGGATCTCGGCCAGGTAGTCGACGATAAAGCCATAGCCCGCAGTGAACATCTCGCCCCGGATGATGTCGACCTCCCACCCCGGCAGATAGGCATGCAGCCGGTCGATGAAGGCTGGGTCATGAAACTGGGGCGGCAGGGCCTCGAACAGGTCGCTGTTCTTCAGCATCCACGGCACATTGTGATCCGTATTGCCGACAAAGGCAAAGCTCGCCTCGGCCCCCATCGGGTTTACGCCCCGCGAGAACTGCTTATTGGCCATGTAATTTTTCATGATGTCGACCAGCGCCTTGTTCGCGGTCTTTTCGCGACCTGCGAATTCGTCAAAGGCCACGACATCCCAGAAACCAACCAGCCCGATTCGCCCGTTCGAGTTATTCACGAAAAGCTTCGGCACCGTGATCTCGCCCCCCGAGATCAGCTGTCCGTGCGGGGAGAATTCAGAATAGATGTGGGATTTCCCCGTCCCTTTGGGGCCAAGTTCAATGATATTGTAGTTGCGTTCAACAAACGGGATCAGTCGCATCAGTTGCAAAAGCTTTGATCGCCGCCCAAAGACTGCAGGGTCAAACCCGATGCTTTGCATCAGAAGGTCGATCCATTCCTCGGTCGTGAACTGATCGCGGGCCTCGCGATAACCGTCATAATCAACTTTAGCTATCTGGATCGGCTTCAGCGTATCGATGATCCAAGGCGAAATCCGGCTGTCTTCAGAAAATTCATATTGCACATCGGCAATGCACCACACCCCAGTGACCAAAAGCTTTGGGTGCGCCTTGACGGTCGCGCTGTCGATCGCCACCCGCTTGATCCCGAGGTTCTCAAATACCGCCTCATAAGCATCTGTCTTCTCATTGAGCGCCACACTGACCTGATCGATGACCTTGTGACGACCGCGCTCCTTGATGGTCGACTGGATAAGACCCGCCTCCGAGCGGTGAACATAATGCTTGCGCAGGATGTCCTTCACTGTCTCGATGCCGGTTGCAATCGAAGCCTCATCGTCGGTCGCGCAATACTGACCGAGCAGATATTCCAGCACGTAGCCGGGCACGATAGCATTGCCCCGCACCGCTTTCACGAGATCCTTGCGAACCACGAAACCGGCAAAATGTTCGTTGATCTTGTCATCAAGGTTCGACATCGGCACCTCATTAATCGAAATCTGTGCTGATCCCGCGTTTCAGCAGCAGTGGCTGCGACGCGTGATCTTCGAAATGACTAGTCTTACCGATGCGTGTTCGCAGCTTCAGGAAGACTATCTGATTATTGTAAGCGTCTGCTGCTTTGGAGAGCAGGAAGCTTCGCGATAGCTCACGCTCGCGCGGGTTCTCGGATACGAAATCGAACTCAAGCTCAGCTTCGTCAGAGATAAGCGCTCCATCGGCAGCAAAGATCGCAGCGTGCACCAATCGAGGCTGTTGCTTCTCGGTAACTGGCTCTGCCTGGTAGAATGTGAGCTGAATCTGGCCAGTGGTAATCTGGGCACGGGGTGGCGGAATGATCTGCACCGTCACCTGCCCCACATCCTCTTTGCGCTGCTTGCCTACACGCAAGACAGGCAGAACGATCTCCTGCAGACTTGCCCCACCATGGACAAAGCGACTGCCGGATCCTTTCACCCGCAGGCGATTGATCGAGTTCGGGATCAGGAAGTCCTGATCCCCGCCCAAGCCCAGCTGCGCGGCCGTGAACTTCTTCATGCCACCGTTGCTGCTAAGGCTGCGCCCGATCACGAAACGTCGGTTGCGTGTCACAATGTCGCCTTCTGGCTCACTCAGCGCGAAATCACTTTCTTCCAAGGCTTTATGTTGCCACAGGAATCCATGATCGGCAGTGATCAGGATGTTGGAGAAATTGGCCGACGTCAGCTTGCGCACCAGCTTCACCAGATCCTCGATCGCTGCCTCTGTCGCCGCAGGAACATTCTCTTCGGTGGCGAGCTTGTCGCCAATTGCGTCAATCTGATTGTGGTAGAGATACAGGATGTCGTGATCTCGGAAGAGCTCTTTGCCCTCTGACGTTCCAAGGTTCATGAAATCCTTCGCCGCCAGAACCTTTACCCGGTCTCCAGCCCTGCCAGCAGCCAGCGCCTTTTCACGGGCGGCGGCGCCCATGGTGCTTTCACCGTCCAGCAGCACCAGATCATTGTCATCGCGGATCGCCAGTTGCCGGTGCGGCAAGAGCGCCGCCATGCCGAGCTGGGTATAGCTGGGCAAGGCCCCGATCATCGGCTTTAGATCGGCATCAAACCGGTTGAGCTTGCGGATCTCGCGCAGCGCCTCTTCGGCCACCTCATAGCGCAACGCATCCGAGATAATGACGACGACCTTCTGGTCTTTACGCCTGAACTCTGCGGCCTGCTCGCGGTAGAAATCCACCTGCCGTGGGAAGCCCGGAATCGCCCAGTCCGTCAGGCGCGCAACCTGGTCCTGCCAGGCATCGTTCAGCTTCAGCACGAAATTCGTGGTGTAGCGGTTCTCAACCGCCTCATAGAGCGCGGATAACAGCCCCGACTGACCGCTTTTCTGCATATGATAGATGAACTTACGATAAAGCTGGTCCAGCCGGAACCAGCTTGCGGAGTAGCGCTTCACACCATCGGACAGGCTGGTCATCGTCAGATCAGCCTCGGCCAGCGCCTGCTGAAACTCGGTCGCATAGCCGATGGCCTGATAAACATCGGCGTAACGGCCATACCAATGGCTCTGACGGCGATCACGCACCCATTTCAACACATCTGTCGCCGGCAGGCTCTGCTGGGCCAGCCCCTCAACAATGGCGACGACGATCCGCCGGTCCACTTCCTCGAAATGGTCATGCGGGATCAGGATGCGGAAATCGCGCGAGGCCAGATCATCCCTGATCTTCAGCACATCCTGATAATCGCCCGACAGCTTCTCGAACGCTTCACCCCACCGACGCGAAGCGCTCCAGCGGCGGAACATCAGCGCGGCATCGGTATTCAGGGGCGCAGTCTCTCCCATGGCCCGCGCCCAGGCGCTGGAAAACAGCGTAATGGCGAAATCCTGAAAATCCGGCGTATCCGGCCTATAGCCGTAGCGCGTCGAGACCTCTTTCCAGAAAAACTCCGCTAGCCCGACCCGATCCACCAGCTTCAGCGCGTCATCACGGTCTTCGGCGAGTTCGGCCAGCAACGCCTCGATTACCGTATCGAGATCGCCATCCGCACCGGCGCAGACTGCCAGCATCTTGCGGCGGACATCGTTGACGCTTTGCGACGGGCGCTCGCGCTCGATGGCGCGCAGGGCTTCCAGCCGCTTACCGGAACGGTAGAATTCGGCGTGATCGCGCACGGCCGCTTCGTATTTCGCCGGAATGCCAAGATCCGCCACCCAGATCGCTGCCTGATCGGCGCGGAACACGGCGCTAGCCAGTTGCACATCCAGCAGCCAGTTCTCAGGCATCGGCGGCTCAGGGCCGTCCTTGTAGAGCAGGAACCGCGCCTTCGGTTCCTGCCGTAGCATGCGGTATTTCAGGCCGAATTCGTTGTTGGCGATCTCCACCTTGGTCACGCCGGGCAGGTCAACGGTATCAAACGCCGCGCGCAGATCGCGGGCGGCGTCGTACCAGAAAACGATGCGGTGGCCCTGATCCTCATAGAGCCGCGTCAGGCCGGCAGTGATGCGGTCAGTCATCCGCAGCCTCCAGCCCCTTGATCGGCTTCAGCGCACCGGCGAACAGCGGATAGTTGCGCTTCACCCCGTCATCCAGATCGATGGCGATCTTCTGCTGCGCCATGGGGTAGACAACTTCGCGTTCCCATTCGGTCAACTCGGCAATCTGTTTGATGACCGTGGCTGTTTCCTTCTGCGCCTTTGTTTGCTGGGCGGGCGTGGCGGCAGGATCTACAGCCAGCTTTTCCAGCCGGGTGCGCTCCACCTCCAGCTTATGGATGAATTCGCGCACATATTGGTTCAGCACGACAGAGACGGTGTCGGGCCGGTAGCGGTGCATATAGATCAGCGCATTGAAGCTGCCCTTGGGGCTGGAGAACATCCAATAGATCGGGCGCTTCTTGTAGCGGCGCACATGATAGTCGAAGAAGTCTCTGGTGAACCACTTGCGCAGATCCTTCCCAAGCGCCGCCTCAACGAAGGCGAGGTTTTCGCGGAACTTCGCCTCACCAAAGGTGACGCGCAGGAAATCGCGGGCACGGGTGACTACATCATCGGCGAACCAGTCGGCATCCAGCACCGGGATAACATTGTCGCGGTCTGGCGCGAAGCTGGGCTCCGGCACACGGGCCAGATACTCCTCGATCCCTTCGCCCTGATTGGCGAGGATCAGGCCCGGCACGTCGAGGCTGTAGCGCCCGAACATGCATCCCACGGCAAAGTGAAGGAATTCCGCCACCGTATCCTCGCGCAGCCGCGCCTCGCGGTCCTCCTCCGTGCCCTTCACGCCATAGCGATAGGCCGGGTTGCAGGTGAGGGTGACTTCCTCGATCGCCACTTCGGGTGTGAGTTCGTCAGCCAGCCCATAGGCATCGATGAAGATGCGATTGTTCTCCTCCTCCAGCCGCTGCATCTTGTCCGTCATACCCTGCCAATGGGTGCGGAGGTTGGCATAGGTATCCGCCAGCGTTTCGGCCCGGTGATCGGGTGAGAGCAGCGGGAACGTGGTGAAATCCCAAGAGGTTTCGGAGGCATCCCAGTCGGATTTGGCGGTCAGTAATGCAGTTTCCGCAACGCGCCTGATTTTCGCTTTTGAGTTCTGGACAGCCTCCACCAGCCAAGGAAAACGAGCTACGTCGCCTGGCTGGGTCGTAACGGTTGGATTGATAGCTCCCAATGCAAAGTCGCAAATCTTTGAATTTAGAAACGCAGAAACGATGGAGAGATTTGAAGCGCCTGGAAATACCGACGATCCCGCCATGTCAAAAATCGTTCCCTGCTCGCAAATCCTGACCCCAAAGGATTTTGACTTGATCCGAGTCCAGGTGACCGCTGGAAGAAAATAATATTGTTCATTTTTGGGCTTCGAATTACTCGCTAGAATCTCTCCACGCTCAAGCCGCTCAAGCTTATCGTTGCGGATATTTTCTCCATCATTTAGCCAGTCAACGACCTTCTCGTTATTTCCAAACCAGCGCCGATAAGTTCCGCCGGCATTCAATGGGAACCACTTGTAAGCGGACGCTCGAGAGGTTTCCGGGTCAAGTGGCTCGAGCGACGACTTTGAGTGCTCAACTTCGTGCCAGATACGGACGAACTTTGCATTGTCTCCAGTTTGCAGCCCGGTACGGGTCGGAAAAACGTCTCCCAGACGTTCGGAACGCGCAAAAGCCTCGAGAAAGTTCTTACCCAACCAGTACGCTATCGGTTTTCCCGGAAGGTGCTCAATTTGGTTTTGTGAAGCATAGTACTTACCATCGATTGTCGAGCCAGATGCTATGGACTTGAGTTTCTCAGACTTCTCGCGTTCGTCGCGTCCATCGATAAGCCTAACAAAGAGGGCGGAATGGTCCATTTTCCGCGAATTCTGCAAGCAAAAGGCAGTTGTTGATACGACATCCCCACCTATCGAGTCGAATGCACGAGGGCCAAGATGTGCCATGGTGAGAAGGTGAGAGTGACTAAATAACTTACTGCGAAGCGCCTCAAAATATGGAAGAAACATCCATGACTGCATATTGACCATTGCTACGATGCCGGACTCTGCGGTCAGGCTCACAGCCCGCTCCATGAAGATCGCGTACAAATCGGATTTGCTGTCAGCGTAAAAGCTTTTTGCAAATTCCTGCAATTTCGAATTCATCCCACCTCCGCCCATATAAGGCGGATTAGCCACCACCACATGATACTTCGGCGACAGAGCCTCAGCCATGCGCAGCACTGCCACGACACGCGCCTGCACCTCCTTCAGCAACAGATCGGAGCCGAAATCACGCGCCTTGGCCACCCGCAGCGTCTCGGCCGGGTCGCGCAGCTTTGGCACGATCAACGAGCCGAAGTTCTTGGCCGGCTCGAACTGCCCCAGCGTCTCGCGCAGCTCATCCGTGAACAGATCCTTGCCCACCACGGCGGCCACGTCCTGCACCTCGGCGGGCGTGAAGCGCACATCCTGCAGCACGACGATGTCGGGCTTTTCTTCCATCCGCAGGAATCGCCGCCGCCCCAGCTTAGCCGCCGCCTTCATCGACAGCGCAAAGGCCGCCAAGGCGCCGGCGCGGTCGTCAATCTCGATACCGGTCAGGTTATGCTGCAGGATCAGGCCGGGGATCTCGGCCGCGTCATGGCCTTCCTCGGCATAGATTTCATAGAGCAGGTCAAAGGCATAGGTCAGCATATGGCCCGAGCCGCAGGCCGGATCGCAGATGCGAATTTCCTCGGGCCGGGTGATTTTCAGGAAATCCGTCTCCGGCTCTTCCGGCGCGATGTAATAGTCCATCTTCGCCGCCAGCTTCGATTGCGGGCGGTTCAGCAGCCACAACCGCCCCAGCGAGTTTTCCACCAGATAGCGGACGATCCAGTGCGGGGTGAACAGCTGCGTCGCGGCGGGGATATTCTCCGCTGTGATCTTCTGGTTCTTCTTCAGGCCCGCAAAGACCTGATCCTTCTTTTCGCTGATATAGAATTGGTACAGCCAGCCGATGATCTCGACATCCTGGCAGGCATCTTCCGTCATCATCTCGCGCAGGCGGGCAAGGATGCTGTCCAGCGACAGAAGATCGTCGGGCATCAGCAGTTCGGTATAATCCTCGGCCCGGTCGAGCATGTCGGCGCGCTCGAACATATAGGGCATCGCGCCGTGCCATTCGTTGCAGGCATGGATCAGCAGCAGCCGATAGGCTTCAGCCTGTCCGTCATGGGCGGGACGGGTACCATTCAGATATTCGGCAATCTCGGGCCGGGCGCGATTCGGCAGGTTGCCCGCCATCGCCTCAGCCAGAATTTCTGGCCGGGTAGCGCCATCGGCGGGTGATACGACGCGCGGGTTGGTCAGGCCTGTCGCATCCATGAAGCGCAGCGCGCTGAAGCGGTTGAACCAAGTGTAGGCCGCCTGTTCGATCACCTGGGCGCGGTTGCTGTTGGCGGCCGCTTCCAGCCTGGCAATCGCCTTGGGATGCTCGCGGCGAGCTGCCGCGCCTTCGGCCAGCACCATGTCCAGCCGGGCAGTGACCTGATCGATCAGCAGGTTGCGCGCACTTTGCGCAAATTTCTTCAGGGCGTTGGTATCCATCAGACAATCACTTTCTTGCCCGCGCCGATCTCGGCCAGCAGGGTCTTTTTCATCTCGTCGAGGTAGCGGGTCACATCGTCCTCATCTTCGAGATAGGTTTTCGCGAAGGGAACAGTGATCGACTGGGCCTTGACATATTGGGGTTTCACCGGTGCCGGCGGCACATATGGCGCTGGATGAGGTTCGGCCACGCCGCCGGTAGGTTCGGGTTGAGGCGTGGGAGTCGGCGCCGGTGCAGGCGTCAGTTCGGCAATCCGCGTCAGCGTGTCGGCCAGAAGGTTGGAACGCACCTCGGTCGCCCGATGGCGCAAGGCCGGAATCAGAGTTTGCGAGGCCACGGCGGATTTCTGCGCGGCAAGCTCATCCCGAATACGCGTCTGCTGCTCTGACGGTAGCGCACGGAATTCCGAGGTCTGGGTGGTTTTCTCGGCCACCTCTTCGATCGCCGCGATGACGGCGTTGCGCTCTGCCAGAACCGTTTGTTCGATACGCTCCTTCAGGGCGTAGAAATCCGCCTTGAGTTCCTGAATCGCGGTGCCCTTGAAGCACTGCGGATCGGCCAGTGCCTGACGCAACATGTCGGCGGCAGGATCTTCGGCAAAGGTAACGTTCTGTTCCTGCCTGGTCAGGAAAGAACGCACTTCATCATAGATGGCTTTTTGCGCCCCGCGCATGAAGCTGCGGATTTTGTCGAAGACATCCTCTTTTGCATCAAGAAGCTGGTCTTCCTGCCCGATGGGGCCGGTGATGAACCAGGTGGCAGATTGATCGCGCATCCCATCCAGCATGCTGCGCAAGGGATCGAGGGCCGTGGCAAAGGGATAGGCTGCAATGGCACGGCTCTCCTGCTCGACATCACCAAGCAGCTTGCGCAGTTGCGTCTGCCATTCCGCACCCAGACTGCGCGCGTCATTCCCCGAGGCGGGCAGATCGAACAGCTCCTGAAACAGTTCGCGCGATTTGCGGATCTGGGCGGCAGTGAACTCGATTTGCGGGGAAAGCAGAATGTTGCCAAGGGCATGGCTGTTGCGCAGCCCCTGTATCAGCGCATCGCCCTCCAGGAGAGCGCTGTCGGCCCGAGCTTCGAGCTTGCCGCGCGCAACAAGGCTCGCGGTCAGGCAGAGAACCGCGATGGCGGGCCAGCCATAAGGTTTTGCTCCGAACTTCTCGACCAAAGCCTTGACGGAGACACGCGTCCCAAGGCGCATCTGAGCCTGAGCATGATTCAGCACGTCCTGCTCGGCTTCAGTCAGACCGCCGCCCTCGCCTCCGAAAAGCCCACCATCAATGCGGCCTGCGCGCCCTAGATCGGCTTCCGTGTAAGTAATGCCGCGCAGGACAGGCAGGCTGGTATAGACCTTGTCGACCAGGACCTGGAAACCTTTGACCAGCCGATCCTGCGGATCTTCGCCGCCGATCTCCAGCTCGGCACCGCGCACGAAAAGGCGAGCATCCGCGATCAGGCCGCGCAGCCGCTGCACCAGTTCCTTTTCACGCCGTGTATTCTGGTCACGCTTTTCCGCAATGATACGATCACGACCGGGTTGGGCATCCCCGCTGGTGACCTGACGCGCAAATTTCACGGTCTGGAGCCAGAGGACGAGATCGCGCGTGAAGCGCACATCACGTCCCAGCAGGACAACCATCTCATCGCTTGCCATGCTGTTCGAGCGAACCACATCCGGCGCGTCGGAATCGTCGCTGAAGGGTGAGATGATGTTCACCGACAGCTCATGCTCCCGGTTCAGGCTGTGCCCGTCGAGCTTGCGGGTAAAAGCATAGTCCACACCCGCGCCAGCATGCTTGAGCTTGCTATGGCGCAAAACCGAACCGAAAGCCCATTCGTCGAGCTGCCGTTCGATTTCGGCGGGATCGACGGCGATTGCCTTGATCTCAGCCTCGACGTCCTTTTCTTCATTGGTAAGGAATTCGTAGACCTCACCATTGCGCTGGATCAGCGTCTGGCGTTCCAGAAGCGACAAAGCCTCTTCGATATTGCGGCGCTGCTCGGTCTGGTCCGTCTCGAACCGGGAAAGCAGGAGGATCGATATGTTGCGAGCGGTCGGCTTGAATTCCTTGACGTATTTCACAAGGAACAGGACTTTCAGAACCCGAACGGCGAAATCATCGCCAAGGTTCTTCTCGGCCAGCTGGATCGACTGCTGAACCGAGGATTTGAGGGCAGTGCGAATCCCCTCGAACATCAGGTCGAAGGTCGCCAGCCCCCCGACTGGCGTATCCGCCAGCTTCTTGGCCACCTCCTGAAACACCCCCAGCATGGAGCGTTCGCCGACCGAGCTGTGCTTGCCCTCAAACGCGTTATGCTGCGAGAGGCCCATGATCGCGCGCTGGAACAGATCATACTGGTAGTTCGGGAACGGGTAGCTCGCGACGAATTGCTCCTTTCCGGAGAAATTCCTGAACTTGAAGGAATTATCGCCGAAATCGAACAGAGTGCGCAGGTTGTTCTCCTCAGCATCATAAAGATTGCCGAGGGTGATCTGACCGGCCTCGGTCTTGGCCAGAAGGCGGCGCTGGATGACTTCGGCCACATCCTGGGAGTTCAGCGGCATCCGGTTGGCGAAGCGCGCCTGGATTTTCGAGAAGTCATTCTCCTGCTGCGCCGTCAGATCACCGATGACCGAACCCATGTCCTGCTGGGCGGTGACAACAATCCAGGCCTGTCCCTTGCACTTCGTGTTCAGGCTTTCGGCGATGGTCTGCAGGTTCGTCATCAGTTTGACGTTGTCGGCGATATACTGCCCAACTTCGTCAACGAAGAAATTCAGCCGGAACTTCGGCCCCTGCGCATCGATCCACGACTTCACCATATTGGCGAAATCCTCGATCGAGACTTTGGTATCCTTGCGGTATTGGCCGAGGATGTCCTTGCCGTCGTCCCCAGTTACCTCAGCGAAGGCAGCCGCCACATGGCGTCCTTCCATCAAAGCCTGCTCACGACCACGCTCCCACGGCTTACCCGAAGATTTCGCAAACGCATCCTTGAAGGCTGCCAGCTTTCCACGGCTATCAAGATCCCGCTCGAACTGCGCGATATGCGGCAGCTTACCGTAATAACCGCACATCTCGTCAAAGACCTTCTGGAAGACCGCTAGAAGCGCATCCACATCAGTCTTCGAGATGACATCGGCTTTCTGGTCGATATTGAACAGGACAGAGCGTGAAGGGATCGAAACCGCTTTGCGCAAGGCTCCAGCAAGCATCGGATTGTCAGCAAGCTTGCCTTCGAAAACCTCGAAGGCCCGGCGCCCCTCGATTTCGTCATTTTCCAAGAGAAGGGCAAGCATCTTGAGAAGGTGCGACTTTCCGGATCCGAAGAATCCGGAAATCCAGACACCATTGGCCGTATCGTAATTATTGTAGGCATCTAAGAACTGTTCAAGCCGAGAGCTGATTTCATTAGTGATGACATATTCATCCAACTCGGTCAGCAGGCTGGCTTTGTCATCGGCCTTGATTACGCCATCAATCGCGCGGTCGACCGGTTTGGCAAAGATGTCACGCAAAAGGGTAGCCATAGGTCAGACCTCGTAATTCAGGATATTGAAAGCGCGGTAGTATTTGTCGTCATGCAGCAGGCCGAACAGCTCGAGCGAAGCGCCGGTGGCCAGAGCATGAGTGTAGCTACCGGGAAAGAACATCACTGTCGGGCAGTCTTTGGCGGTGCTTTGCAGATTGTTCAGCACATTATGCGACCGCAGGAAGGGATAGACCTCGCCCACGCCCGACAGGAAGATCACGTCATGTGGCGTGTCTTCGATCAGCTTGCCAATCGCCGGGATCAGGTGCTCTTGCGGATCAAGAACGCCTTGCAGCAACTCTTTCAACTCGGCCTTGTCGGTATCGGCCTCAACCTCGATCAGCTGTTCGAAAATCTCGCGCTCTTTCAGGATCTCAATCGACAGATCGTAAAGATCAACATCAAGCACCCGCATACCGGCATGGCCGAGACGCGCGATCAGATCCTTGCGGTCTTCAACCTGAGTCAGGCCGTCCGCTGCATCATAGGCGCAGATGAAAAACGGCACCTCATTGCCCAACCCCTGCTTATTCAGGAACCGCGCGCTCGAAACCACCTTGAAAAGATGCTCGGCACGCACGCGCCGGTCTTTCATCAAACTCACCTTACCCCCTCACTCCCCGGAAAGACCCGCAGATCTTCAGGGTTATTCTCTTCGATCAGCAGCTTCATACGCAGCGGCAACCAAACGGCCTCAATCTGGCTGCTCACCGAGAGCAAACCAGATTCGCGCAAAATGCGAAACAGAACCTGCCGCAATTTCGCGCAGGTTGATGGCGAGAGTTCGGCAATGCCTTGATCGAATTCAGCCTTTCCCGCTAGAAACCGGTCGAAGGCGTCATGACCAAGTTCCAGCCTCCAACCGGCAAAGCGTTCGGCAATCACCTCAACCGCGAATTCACGAACAAAACGGTAAGTGCGACAAATCGCCAGCCACATCATCGCCTGCTGCCCGGCACGATCAGCTTCTTCCACCATCCACAGGCGCTCCGCCTCTGTCAGATGCCCGATCCGGTCATAGACTTCCCTCAAAGCACGTGTCTGTGACGCAAGCTTCGGCAACGAAGACGCGCCCTCCTGCAACAGCCGATCACGCGCGGCTGCCCAAGTCTCGCCCGCACGATAACTTTGCGCAATCACAAGGCTTTCGTTCAGCATTAGTCCACCGACGCTGAATGACATGCGATATTTCTGCGACGGTGCCATCATCAGACACCACCCTCGCCACCGGCGCCATCGAACTCATGCTGTGCCCGCGCAAGTGCGGCGGCGAGTTCAGCGGCATTCGCGGCCACGATATGCTGCGTGCGGGGATCGCGACCTTTCGCATCCTCCAACAACCCAAGGCGCCGCATCACATAGAACAGCATGGCATAGCGGACCGTTAGAACGGACCGCCCACCTACCATATCGTAATCCTTCGCAACCACAGCCTGCTGCCCCGGCGACAGCGCCGGATGCGGCACGAGGACGATGTCGAAAGTCTCATGCCACAGACGATCCTGCGCCCTGTCGGCACCGGGCGCGGAAGTCCCTCCGATTTCCAGAATACGCGGCAAAAGGAAATCCTTGAACCGCCCGGTCTCATGGCACCAGGCACGGGCATGCCAGCGGAATCCGTCATGACCAAAGGCGTGGGGGCTGATCCTGCGCCAGATCGGGTCCGGGCGATCGCGGCTCATCGACTGATAGCGGACATCCAGCGATTGCCCCTCTCGGATTGCCGCCAGAACGGCGCGCAATACCCCCGCATCGACCTTCCGGCGCGGCGTCAGCGCAACATCCATCTCGGGCGGCACAGAGAGCCAGTTGGTTCCAGCTTCGACCAACCCCTCGGCCAGCGTCCGCAGGCGCATCAGATAGGCGTCGGGATCTGGGTCCATGAACACAGGCCGGAACTTGGGCCCAGCCACATAGCGACGCGCGCTTTTATCATAGACTGCATTCTGGGGTGCGCGCTCCTGATAATGCGTCAGATCCTTGGAAGCCTGCGGCACCGAGACGCCAAATGTGTCGATCAGGTCGGATCGGTTGACGCCGCCCTCCCAGAACAGGCGGAATTCGATGAACTCCAACCGCCTCTCGACACCCCATTTCAGCATCACTGCTCCATCATACCGTAAGAATAGAAACTATATGGACATCTACGCAATGCCCGTAT
Source organism: Paracoccus sp. J56 (assembly GCF_019633685.1). Lineage (NCBI taxonomy): Bacteria > Pseudomonadati > Pseudomonadota > Alphaproteobacteria > Rhodobacterales > Paracoccaceae > Paracoccus > Paracoccus sp. J56. The sequence goes on along the minus strand of NZ_JAFL01000022.1, from coordinate 22,621 downwards.
ATTTTATATTCACACCAATCCAAACTTGTCAACCTGACCGAGACCACCCATGCGCATCCTTCACACCGCCGACTGGCATATCGGACAGACCCTGAACAATTGGTCTCGTGAACATGAGCATCGCGTCTTTCTGGAAAGCCTGCGTGATCTGATCCTTTCCGAACGCGTCGACGCCCTTCTCGTCGCCGGGGATGTCTTCGACGGCATCAACCCATCGGGCGAAGCACAGCGCCTGCTTTACGGCGCCATCGCTGATTTCCTGCGCGCCAATCCTCGGTTGCAGATTGTGATGACCGCCGGCAATCACGATCCCGCACAGAGGCTTGAAGCACCCGAAGCGGTGCTGGCGGCGCTAGGGGTGCATGTGATCGGCACCTTGCGACAGGGTCCTGAGGGCGTCGATATGGACCGTCATCTGATCCCGCTTCGAAATCGGATAGGCGAGATTCGAGCCCACGTTCTGGCCGTGCCCTTCCTGCGGGCGGCCGATCTGCCGGGCCTGCAACTGGGTGCCACTGGCGAGGCCGAGCCCGCCGTTACCGCCGCCGCCCGCGCCCTGCATCTGACCATGACCGAAGTTGCGACCGCCCGCGCGAACGGTTTCCCCCTCCTCGCCATGGGACACCTGACCTGTGCTGGCGGCCTCGAATCCGAAGGGGCAGAGCGCCGTATCCTGATCGGCGGCGAACATGCGGTGCCGCCCGACATCTTTCCGCCCGCGCTGTCCTATGTCGCGCTTGGACATTTGCACCGCCCACAATCGCTCGACGCAGGGCGGGTGCGCTATTCCGGCTCGCCCTTCCCCCTGTCCGCCGCCGAAATTGCCTATGAGCATGGCGTGACTCTCCTGGATCTGGACGAAGGCTTCGCGCCACGTCACATTCCCGTGCCGCGCCCTGTTGCCATGCACCGCCTGCCCGCACGAGGCGCGGCGCCGCTGGCCGAGATTGCCGCCGCGTTGGCAGCCATGAACCTTTCGCCCGACACGCCACGCAATGCGCAACCTTTCGTTTATCTCTCGCTCCTCGCCGACCGTCCGGTAACGCAGATTCGGGCCGAGGCAGAGGCGCTTATCGAGGCTTTGCCCGTGCGCCTCGCCGGCCTTTCGATCATCCGACCAGAAGTTGCCGCAGCCACTGACGCACCGCCCCCAAGCCTGTCCGAAACCACGCCCGAGGATCTGTTCATCGCCGCCTTCCAGCAGGCGCACGGACAAGAGCCGGGCAGTTCCCATCTGGCTGCCTTCCGCGACGCCATGTCCGAAGTCTGATCCGGGAGTTCTGAAAATGCGCATCCTCTCTATTTCCGGGCAGAATATCGCCAGCCTCGCCCAGCCTTTCACAGTGGATTTCTCCGCCGAGCCGCTGGCAGGCGCCGGCCTTTTCGCCATCACCGGCGAGACCGGGGCGGGAAAATCCTCGATCCTCGATGCGATGTGTCTCGCGCTTTACGGCGATGCACCGCGCCTGGCGGGTGGGTCGGCGACGGATGAGGTGCCGGATCCGTCGGGCGACACGATCAAGGCGCGCGATTCCCGTGCGATTTTGCGGCGCGGTGCGGCACATGGCTGGGCCGAGGTCCGCTTTACCGCCCGGGATGGGCAGGACTATATAGCGCGCTGGCAGGCGCGGCGCGCGCGTGACAAGATAGATGGCCGTTTGCAAAACGTCTCGCGTTCCTTGACCCGGACCGTGGATGGTCAAGCGCTTGCCACCCAACTCTCGGCCGTCAACGATAAGGTCGTAGAGTTGACCGGCTTCTCCTATGAGGAATTCCGCCGCACGGTTCTTCTGGCGCAGGGGGATTTCGACGCCTTCCTGCGCGCCGATACCAATGACCGCGCCGGGCTTTTGGAAAAGGTCACCGGCACCGGGCTTTATCGCGATGTCTCGATCCGTATCTATGAGCGGCACGACGCGGCCCGACAGGCCCATGAAGCGCTGATCCAGCAGCGGGCGGGCTACCGACTTTTGTCAGACGTGGATCGCGCCAAGATGGAAGCCGAGCAGGCGATCCTGACCGAGGCCCACCAGCACGGCATCGTCACCGGCAAGGCTCTGCAAACAGAACTTGATCTCCATACCCGCCACGCCGCCGCCCTGAGGCAACTCGCGCTGGCCGAGGCCGGGGAGGCAGAGGCTATCGCCGATCACACCGCCGCCGCGTCCGAGCGCGCACAACTGGCCCGCATTGATCGCGCCGCGCCCCTACGGGCGCCGTGGCAGGCCCTTCAGGCATCCGAAACCCGGCTTGATGCTGCGAACATGGCCCTTGCGCGCAGCCAGATGCTGGCGACCGAAGCAACGGGCAAGGCCATCACCGCGAAACAGCAAGCCGATCAGGCCGAGGCCGACCTTGCCGATCACGAGGCCGAGTTCAAAGCCTTCGGGCCGATCTGGGATCAAGCAGCGTCTCTGGACCAGCAGATCCTGTCCGCGGCAGAGGAGGCCACGGACGCGGAAAGTCATGCCACCCGTGCAGCGCAGCAGACAAAAGCCCTTCACGAGGCGCTCACCACCTTGCAAGCCGAGGAGACCAATCACCGCACCACGCTGACCGAAGCGGAAACGGCGCTCGCCAGCCTTTCAGCGGATGCGACCTTGGCCGATGGTTGGGCACAGATTCGCAACCAGATCGCGGAACACAACGGTGCCAGAGAAGCGCAAGCCGAGGCAGAAGCCGAGGCGGCCAAACACACAGAAAAACTGGTCGGGCTTGCGCGGGAACTCGCGGAGTTGAACACACAAGTTGACCGCGACCAAAAGGCCGAGGCCGATCTCGCCCGGCAGTCGGTTGAACTTGCCACAGGCATCAGCGCAGTTGAGGCGGCGCACCCTGCCTGCCGCATGGGGGATCTCGCGGCGCTCTCTTCCGCTCTTGCCGACATGATCCGCGCCGGGGCCGATCATGCCAATGCAAGCACTGACCTCGCAAATACCCAAGAGAATGCAAAAGCGGCGACAACCCTCATTGCCACGGCGCAAAGCGATGCCGCGCGGGCCGCCGCTGAACTAGTGCGCGCCGAGGCGCAGGTCGCAGCCCTGACCGCCCCGCTTGAGCGTGCCGATCTTGCGGCCTCCGAGGCCGCGCAGCAGATGCGCTTGCGGCTGGAAACCGGCGCACCCTGCCCCGTCTGCGGCGCGACCGACCATCCAACCCGTGCCGACGCTGCACTTGCAGATCTCGCCGCCAGCCTTCGCAACGATCTTGCCACTGCGCGGATGGCATCGGATTCTGCCCGCAAGCAGCAAGCCGAAGCCCTGCGGCAACAGGACCGCGCAACCGCTCAGGCAAAACAGGCCGACACAGACACTGCGCGGGCCGGCGCACGGATCAAAGAGGCGCTCAACTTCTGGCAAGAGGCCCGTCTGCGGGCATGCAATACGCCCGATTGCCCCGCCCTGCCTGAAAGCCCGCAAGATGCCAGCGCCCTTCCCGCACTGGCCGCCGAAGTGGCGAGATTCCAGCAAGCCGAAACCGATGCCCAGGGCGAACTGGCGAGGCTGCGGCAAAAATTGACCCTTCTGACAGGTCAGCGCGAGAGCCTGCGCAATGCACTCGTCGGGCAGGGCACCACGCGCGAAGCCCTGACAGCCGCACGCGCCACGGCCCAGAATGCGGAAAACCTGGCAAGGCGTGATGCCAAGGCGGCCGAGGCCCAAGCTACCCGCCTTGCAACCGCCCTGACCCCGATCCTGACCGCGGTGGATGAAGCCGGCGCGATTGAAGACGCAACCCTAGCCGACCGACTTACGACCCGGGTGGCGCGAGTCGAGGGGCTGCGGACAACCCGCGATCAGGCCCGCGCGGCTCTGACCGCCCTTGCCCCGAGCATCGCTACGGCCACAAGTCAGGCGGAAGGCGCAGTCGCTCAAGCCGCGACAGCCAAAGCGCAGGCCGAGACCCGAACTGCGGCGTTCCTCGGACTGCAAGCCAAGCGAGCGGACCTGCTGGGCGGTGAGGCAACCGCCACCCATCGCACTCGCCACAATGAGGCACGCAAGGCCGCATTGGCCAGCGTTGACCTTGCGCGCAAAGCACTGACCACCGCCCAGACCGAAGCCACCGCGGCAACCACGCGCGTGGAAACTGCATTGGCAGAGCAATTCCAATCCGAACAGGCCCACGACGGCGCGACGACCGATCTGGAAAAGGCATTGTCGGCAAGTGACCTCACTTCCGCAACTCTCGACGATCTGTTCGCGGTGCCACCGGATGCGATTGATGCCCTGCGTGGGAAGTTGCGCGCACTCGATGATGCCCTCACCTCGGCCCGCGCCACCCTTATATCCCGTCGGCAAGACCATGCTGCGGCGCTCGCCGACGGCCTGCCCGAAGATCCGCCTGAGACTCTGACCGAGAAGCTGGCCGAGTTGGAGGGCCTTGCGACAGCACGCTCGCAGCGCATGGGAGCGATCGCGGCGGAATTCCAGCACGATGCACAGACACGTGCGAGCCTCGCCGGGCTTGAGGCCAAGATCGCCACTGCCCGCACGGAACTGGATGTCTGGGCCGCGGTCAACCTTGCCGCCGGATCGCGCAATGGCGACCGTTTCACCCGGATCGCGCAATCCATCACGCTGGATGTCTTGGTCGGTCACGCCAATCATCATCTGGCCGATCTGAACCCCCGTTACCGTCTGCGCCGCGCCGCCGATCTGGCGCTTCAGGTCGAGGATCGTGACATGGGTGACGAGCCACGCGCCACCCGGAGTCTTTCAGGGGGCGAGCGTTTTCTTGTCTCACTCGCCCTTGCACTGGCCTTGTCACGTATGGGCGGGAAAGGCGGCTTGGCCTCAACCCTGTTCATCGACGAAGGCTTCGGCTCGCTCGATGCAACCAGTCTGGATCTGGCCATCGACGCGCTGGAGACCCTGCAGTCTCAGGGTCGGCAGGTTGGCGTTATCAGCCATATCGAAGCGATGAAGGATCGCATCACCACCCGTATCAATGTGCGCAAACAGGGTGGTGGAAAAAGCGTGATCGAGATCAGCGGGCTGACTTGATGATGGACGGGGGTAAAGAAAGGGCCTCCCTTCATCACCCGAAGCCATGGCCAAAGCGATCATATCCACTGCCACCGCCATGGCAGAACGAAGCAAAGTCGTGCTACCGACTGTTGCGGCTCGATAGTATGAATCTGGCGCTCTATTGCTTTTACCCCATATTATCGGGGAGCGGAAAACGCCCTATTCATGTGGGGCTGATCTTATCGATCTGAAAATCGAGCCGGCGGTGGATCCGGATTTTATTCGTTTTGGTATCGAATAGCACACTTGTCGGCATCGGACGCGGCTTGGTCTGCAACTATGGGCACCTATTCAAAAGTCTGAGCACCATATTCGATTCGAATCCTCTGACCTTGAGAGTGACCAGAACCATTCGCGGGTCGTGTCGCGAAGGCTGTGGAAATTCCCTGGCGGCTTGCTCCGAGTATGTGAAATTGGCGCGGGTTATGCGGCGAGGTCAAGTGCCATCGGCCCAAGCGGCTGAGCGAGGGTCTCCCATCCGTCGACCTTGCGCATCTGGATCTGCCCCGAGGCCAGCAACGCCCAGAGCAGCATCGGCACGGTTTCGGCGCATGGCAGCACGGTCTGGGTCTTGATCCGGCGTCGAAATTCCTCGTTCAGACGTTCTATCGCATTGGTGGTCCGCGCCGATTTCCATTGCGAGGGATCGAGGCGAGTGAAGGTGAAGAGCCGATCGCCGGCCTCTTCCAGGCTATCGGCCACGGCCCGGCACTTGAGCTTCCACTTGCGGAGGAAAGCCTTGCGACGCTTCTCGATCTCGGCGGCGGTATCGGCGTAGATCATGTCGCGGTAATCCTCGCTCAGCTCGTCATGCAGGCGCTTGGGCGCGTGGCCGAGCAGGTTTCTGTGCTTGTGAACCGTGCAGCGTTGAATGGGCAGCTCCTCGCCCCAGAGCGCCACGAGCGCGGCTTCCAAGCCGGGCGCACCGTCGACGATCACGAACTCCGGTCGTTTCAGGCCCCGTGCATCCAGATCGGTGAGGAACTGACACCAGGCAGCTGTGCTTTCGCCGCCCATATTCCTGATCGAGATCAGCACCTTCTGCCCGTCGCGACGGACGCCGATCGCGGCTAGGACCGAGATATTGGTGGCCTTGCGGTCCAGCCGGGTCTTGATGACGGTGCCGTCGAGAATGAGCCTGACGACATCTTCACCGGCCAAATCGCGGGTGGACCAAGCGTCCCAATCAACCTTCACCTTGCGCCAGGCCCGGCTGACGACATCCTTGCTCACGGCCCCTTCGAACAGGCCAAACAAAGCCCGTCTTTTTGCAATGAAGAACGGCGTGCCGAAAGTCCTAGAACGATTTACCTCGGAATTGATCTGCCCGGAGACAGGCTTGCGGCCATCTTTCTCTCATCCGAACCGATCAATTTTCGCAAGGGAGTGGACGGGTGGCGAACCCGTCGTAACCGGCACTCAACGGCCCGCCTTGCTTCGATGCCTGAGCGCGTCGACAATGACGCGGAATGCCGGCAGGTTCTGTCTGCGGCTGGGGTAGTAGAGGAAATATCCGTCGAACATGGGCGACCAGTCGTCCAGAACCTGCACCAAAGCGCCTACAGCGATCCGGTCCGCAACGATATCCTCCGGCACATAGGCGATGCCGTAGCCGCTGACTGCCGCGTCGATCATCGCATAGGAGTTGTTGAAGGCCAGTTGCCCGTCCACCCGGACGCGCAATTCCTGCCCGTCCTTCTCGAACTCCCAGGCATAGAGGCCGCCGGCACTCTCGTGGCGCATGTTGATGCAGATGTGGCGGACCAGATCGCGTGGGTGCTGCGGCGTGCCATGTTCGGACAGATAGCCGGGCGACGCCACCGCCACCAGCCGCCAGTCGGGGCCGATGCGCACAGCGATCATATCTTTTTCCACGCTTTCGCCCAAGCGGACGCCGGCGTCAAAACCTTCCTCGACAATATTGCGGAAGCTGCTGTCAAGGATCAGTTCGACGCTGATATCGGGATAATCCTTCAGCAGCGGCTTCAGCTTCGGCCAGACCACGCTATCCAGCGCGTGATCCGACAGCGTCAGCCGGATGGATCCCGAGGGCTTGTCGCGCAACGCCGTCAGCGCGGCGATCTCTTCCTCGATCTCAACGAGGCGCGGGGTGATGGTTTTCAGCAGCCGCTCACCCGCCGGCGTGGTCGAGACGTTGCGGGTCGTGCGCGTTAGCAGGCGGATACCCATACGGGTCTCCAGCTGCTTGATCGCATGGCTCAGCGTCGATTGCGCGACACCGATCCGCGCTGCCGCGCGAGTGAAGCTGCGTTCCTCGGCCACGACGCGGAACCAGGTGAGTTGGTTGAGGTCGGTCTTTTCCATTGTGCCAGATTAATCGACTGGGTCGATTGATCCAATCAAAATGAGACGGGTAATCGGAAAGATTCGGATGGGCTATATCCGGCCAGAACCCAACCGTCAGGAGCTAGCGCACATGGTTTCCACCGTGGAACATGCCGGCAGCAGGCCGGAGGCCGCATGGGGCGCAGTCCTGTCGATGGCGCTTTGCGTGGCGATGCTGATCGCCTCCGAATTCATGCCGGTCAGCCTGCTGACGCCGATGGCCGAAGGGCTGGGCGCGACCGAGGGCCAGACCGGACAGGCGATCTCGGTCAGCGGGTTGTTCGCCGTTGCGGCCAGCCTGCTCATCACCACCGCAGCCGGGAGGCTGAACCGCAAATGGGTGTTGGTGGCCCTGACATTCTTCATGCTGTTGTCGCTGGTGCTGGTTGCGGTGGCCCCGAGTTTCACCGTGTTGATGATCGGACGTGCTGTCTTGGGCATCTGCATCGGCGGCTTTTGGGCGCTGGCGACGGCAGTGATCATGCGGCTGGTGCCGGCACAGGACGTGCCGAAGGCCCTGGCGCTGATGTATGCCGGGCAGGCGATTGCGGCGGCCTTCGCCGCGCCGATCGGCAGTTATCTGGGCGGGATCTTCGGCTGGCGCGACGTCTTTTGGGCGCTAACGCCCATCGTCGCCATCAACCTCGTCTGGCATATGATTGCCCTGCCGTCGCTGCCTGCGCAGCAGCGGCAGGATGTCCGGGCACTGTTGGACCTGCTGAAGCGGCAGTATTTCCGGCGCGGTCTGATGGCCTGCATGCTGTCCTGGGGCTCGGCCTTCAGTATGTTCACCTATCTGCGTCCGTTCCTGGAGCAGGTAACCGGCGTGGATGTGGCCACGCTTTCGGTCCTGCTGCTTCTGCTGGGCTGCGCCGGTTTTATCGGCACCTGGGCGGCGGGTCGCTTCATCAAGGGCGATGCCGCACCGTTCCTGAAACTGCCGGCGCTGGTGATGGGAGGGGCCACGGTAGGACTGTTGCTGTTGGGCCATTCCGTGATCGCCACAGGATTTCTCATGGTGATCTGGGGCGCGATGAACACGATGTTCTCGGTGATCTGGATGACCTGGATGTCGCAGAACGCCGATGACGCGCCTGAAGCTGCCGGCAGCCTGATGGTCGCGGCGATTCAGGCTTCGATCCTGCTGGGCACGGTGGTTGGCGGCCTGCTGTTGGACGGCATCTCGATCCGGGCGCCCTTCATCGGCAGCGTGGTGCTGGCAGTTTTCGCCGTGGCGCTGATCGGGAACGGGCGAACGCTGCTGAACCCCCAGGAAACATGAGATGACAGCCGGCCCTCGCTTTCCCTCCACCCTCTGCTCACCTGAACACGAAGGAGATATCCCGATGGATGAACGCCTCAGCCGTCGAACCCTGCTTGGGGGATCGCTTGCCGCAAGCACTGCAATCATGCTGGGCACCGGGTCCACCGTGGCGCAACCGACCTCCGCAGAAACCGAAGGAAATGCCATGAATCAGGACTGGGACAAGGTCTTCCCGAAGAGCGGGAAGGTCGACCATGAGAAGGTGACCTTCACCAACCGTTACGGCATCACGCTTGCGGGCGACCTCTATCTGCCGAAAGATCGCAGCGACGACCACCTGCCGGCCATCGTCGTCGCCGGCCCGTTCGGCGCCGTCAAGGAGCAGTCGTCGGGCCTTTATGCGCAAACTATGGCCGAGCGCGGCTTCGTCACGCTGGCCTTCGATCCGTCCTTTACCGGCGAAAGCGGCGGTGAGCCGCGCGACGTCGCCTCGCCCGACATCAACACCGAGGATTTCATGGCAGGCGTGGATTTCCTTGGCCTGCACGCTGCCGTGGACCGTGAGCGCATCGGCGTCATCGGTATCTGCGGCTGGGGTGGCATGGCGCTGAGCGCCGTCGCCTTGGACAAGCGCGTCAAGGCCGTCGCGGCCAGCACCATGTATGACATGACCCGCGTCATGTCGCGGGGCTATGACGACAGCATGACATCCGAGCAGCGCGCGGAGGTGCTGGAAACCCTCAGCCGCCAGCGTTGGGAGGATGCCGCGAATGGCGCCCCCGCCTATCAGCCGCCCTATAACGAGTTGCAAGGCGGCGAGGCGCAGTTCCTGGTCGATTACCACGATTACTATATGACCTCGCGCGGTTATCACGAACGTGCGGTCAATTCGGGCAATGCCTGGACCCAGACAACGCCGCTACCATTCATGAACCTGCCGATCCTCACCCATATCGCGGAAATCTCGCCGCGTCCGATCCTGCTGATCCATGGCGAGAATGCCCATTCGCGCTATTTCAGCGAAACCGCCTATGAGGCGGCGGCGGAGCCGAAAGAACTGGTGATCATCCCGGGCGCCAGTCACGTCGATCTTTACGACCGGATGGACGTGATCCCCTTCGACAGGCTGGCGACGTTCTTCGACCAGCATCTTGCCGCCTAGACCACGACTGTGAGGTTGCCTGCCATGATGGATGATGCGGACATGCCCACTGAACCCGCCGGCCTCTCCCGGCGTATGTTGTTGGGCATCGCCACCAGCTTAGCCCTTCCTGCTATCGCCCGCGCCCAGGAAGGATCCGTCATGCGCATCCGGTTCATCTTCGCTGATCAGAGTTTCACCGCGACGCTGGAGGACAATCCTTCGGCCCGCGACCTCTTCGACATGCTGCCACTGGACCTGACCGTCGAGGATTACTCGACCAACGAGAAGATCGCCTACCTGTCGCGCAAGCTGGCCGAGCAAGGCAGCGGCCCCTTCGGCAACGAGGCACCAGGCGATCTGTGTTATTATGCGCCATGGGGCAACCTGGCGATGTTCCATGCCCCCTATCGCTGGTCGCGCGGGCTGATCCGGCTTGGCCGATTGGACGGCGGGCCTGCGCCCTTACTGGTGCGCGGTGAATATCCGCTGCGCGTCGAACCCCTTGCATGATCCGCGCCAGCGGACAACTCTTGCCCACAAAGGAACCTGACATGACCATTCTCGCCTATGGTGCCACCGCTGCCGACCAGCCGGTCTCCCGCATGGAAATCACCCGCCGCGCGCCCGGTCCGCATGACGTGCGCATCGAGATCCTCTTTTGCGGCATCTGCCATTCCGACCTGCACCAGGTCCGCAGCGAATGGGCCGGCACGCTCTACCCCTGCGTGCCGGGACACGAGACCGTCGGTCGCGTGACCGAGACCGGCAGCCATGTGACCGCCCATAAGCGCGGCGACCTGGTCGGCGTCGGTTGTATCGTCGATAGCTGCCAGAACTGCGCCGATTGCGACGACGGGCTGGAGAACTATTGCGACGGCATGGTCGGCACCTATAACGGCCCAACCGCCGACGCCCCCGGCCACACGCTGGGCGGTTACTCCCAAGCGGTCGTCGTGCATGAACGCTATGTGCTGCGGATCACCCACCCCGAGGATCAGTTGGCCGCCGTGGCGCCGCTGCTCTGCGCCGGCATCACCACCTGGTCGCCGCTGCGCCATTGGGGCGCCGGGCCAGGCAAGAAGGTCGCCGTGGTCGGCATCGGCGGCCTCGGCCATATGGGCGTGAAGCTTGCCCATGCGATGGGCGCGCATGTCGTGGCCTTCACCACCTCCGAGTCCAAGCGCGCCGATGCCAGGGCGCTTGGCGCCGATGAAGTGGTGGTCTCGCGCAACCTCGATGAGATGGCGGCCCATGCGAAAAGCTTCGATTTCATCCTGAACACCGTCGCCGCGCCGCATGACCTGGACGCTTTCCTGGCGCTGCTGAAGCGCGACGGCACCATGACGCTGGTCGGTGCGCCGGCAACGCCGCATCCCTCGCCCACCGTGCACAACCTGATCGGCAAGCGGCGCTCGCTGGCCGGCTCGATGATCGGCGGCATTCCTGAAACCCAGGAGATGCTCGATTTCTGCGCCGCCCACGGCATCGTGGCCGATATCGAGATGATCCGCGCCGACCAGATCGAGCCCGCCTACGCCAGGATGCTGAAAGGCGATGTGAAATACCGCTTCGTCATGGATATCGCCACGATGGGCAACTGAAGGGAGCCGCAGATGAAAATCACCCGCGCAGGTGCGACGCCCTCGACCGCCGGTCCGGCCGACTGGTTCACCGGCACCGTCCGCATCGACCCGCTGTTCGCGGCCGAGGCGCCGGGCCGCGCCGCCGGCGCCCATGTCACCTTCGAGCCGGGCGCGCGCACGGCATGGCACACGCATCCGGCCGGCCAGACGCTGATCGTCACTTTCGGCCGCGGCCGCGTCCAGCGCGAGGGCGCCCGGTCGAGGAGATCCACCAGGGCGACGTGGTCTGGTTCCCCGCCGGAGAAAAGCACTGGCACGGCGCCGCCCCCGACACCGCGATGAGCCATATCGCCATTCAGGAAGCCATCGACGGATCGGCGGTCACCTGGATGGAGGAAGTCTCGGACGCGGATTACGCCGACTGAAAGGTGTCAGATTGAGGAGCAGACGCGCGAAAGCATCGACGAAAAGTTCGGCCCGTGGAACAGGGCGTGACCGCAGGGCTAATGATCTAGGCTGAGAAACAACGGACTCAGAAACGCAACCCTAAAAGAATGTGCCGTCCACTGGCTGCGTTCATGACCGTGGCGCTGGTGATGCCGAGAGCAGACTTAGTCAACTGGCTGGCAATGCGATCAGCAGCTTCGGCGACATGAGGCAATCAGTGGACAAACTGACTCGCCGACCAGCTGTGCTCTGCGCCTGCGGGCACAACATCCGTAAGATCCTCGGCCAGATCAGCACTCTTTGGACCTTCTTCATCCGCTTCATACACGGCATCATCGTGGTCGTTAACAGACCAATTGAGACGCACGGCGCGGCATAACCGCGTTGTTCAGAGCTGACTATCCAGTGACATCAAGGTTTCGCAAACCAACCGAGACCTCCGAACCCGTCACGGTTCTCGATCTGTCATCTCCCGCCACTGGACCAGCGCCCGCCGGATCATCTCCAGCCGCGCGCAGATCCGGTCGCCGCCAGCGACCTGATCCAATGGTCAGCTGTCAGTGAGCCACGATTTCTGATCTTGGCAATCTCGGTGTCAAAGAACGGATGTCTCACCCTTTTCTCAGGCTGTCCCATTTCTGGATGACGATCTCTTACTTTTCCGAGCTTTCGGCAGCGCGCCTCGCCAACCATTCGGCCATTACGCGCCGCACAACTTCGGGACGCGACGGCAGATCTGCTTGCTCTCTTCGATAATCATCGATCGCGCGCAGCATTTCTCGGTCCATACGTATGGTGACCGGTTCAGTGTCTGCGGTTGGTCGCCCCATTTTTGCCATATTCGAATCTTTCTCAATTTTACTACTTGACTATTCAGTGTCATATAGTCATATTGAGCGAGCCTTGGCAAGGGATTAGGGCCCCTTACCAAAGCTCTGACCACATCGATCTTTAGGGAGATCAATCATGGCTACCTGCACTCCTACTACAACCAATCGCTTTTCGGAACCCGCTGTCGCGTTTACGCACTCACCGGCCTCCAAGACCTTTTCTCGGCTTCTCGGAGCACTGGCGGCACACATTGAAGCCGAACGCGACATCGAGGATGTGGCGTCCTTCGACCCTGCCTTCATGGACTGGCAGCGCGACGCCGAATGCGCCCGCGCAGAAGTTCTGTCGATCATCACCGAACTTCGCCATACACCGATCCGTCGCCGGGAAGACAGCCCGCTGAAACGCATGAACTATGTGATGTATGCCATGCTCCAGAGCACCAGCACCGAGGAATTTCTGCGGCTGCGGGCATTTGTGACCGGCAATGTCGCTCTGTTCTCATGCTCCGGTCAAAGTCCGGTGGCGCAGCGCGTTCAGCAGATGCTCGCGTCTGCTTTCGATAGGCTGGAGGAGCTTGCCGCTTTGGACACCTATGTCGATCCATTCGACGTGGGTTGCACGGCTGGCAACATCGACGAGCCCGCGACCATGCTGGCCCCCGCAGCGTAATCGCCCCTTCTATCTGACGGCATCAGCCTGGTGACCATCGGGCAAGCCAGCCGCACCCACACCATTCCTTTTGCCACCGGCTCCTGGTCGCACGTCCTGCGTGCGCCCGAGGTCTGGCTTCATCTTCTCATCCTGCTTTCGGGAGGACTTCCTATGTCCACGACCAACCTGTCTTCGCACGACACCCGCACCCCGCTTTCGGTTTCCGAACTGCCGCTCGTCATCCATCCGGGCGAGATGCATGCCCACTGGGCCGAGGCCGCCCGCGCCAAAGGCTTCGACCTCATCGCGCGCGTTCGGGACCGCTTGCATGTAGCGCTGCGCTGCCAGAGCTGCGGCGGCATCCATGTGACGCGGCACTCTGTTGTGATGACGGCGCAGCCGCTGTGCCCGCACTGTATCGAGGCGCGCTGGCGGGCGACCGCCTCCGCCGCCGGCCTGACCTGGCTCGGCCGGGATCCGGATCACCGCCATTATGGCCGCTATCTTCCGTCCTGTGGCCACGAGATTCGGCGCCAGTTCAGCTTCGTTGACCGTATTGCGGCAAGCGCGGTCTCCGTGCGTTGCGAGACCTGCCTCACCCATCGTGAGGAAGCTGAGGCCGCTCGTTTCCGTTGGACGCGTCTTGGGCGCGACCCGCTGGGCAACGCGTCCTACCGGCTTTACCGCCACAGTTGTGGCCACACCCAACGCATCGCGGTGGCGAACATGCGCTGGGGTCAATGCGACTGCGCCGGATGTGGGCAGAGCTGGACCGCCAAGCCTTCCTACATCTACCTGCTCGACATCCGTCACCCCCAGACCAAGAGGCACTATCTAAAACTGGGATATTCTTCGCATCCTGTAAAGAGACACAGACACCAACTCGGGCTCCCAAAAGATGCTGAGGTCGAGGTGCTCCGGGTCGTGGCCATGCCGACCGGCCACGGTGCCTGCGCCCACGAGAAGGCGGCGCATGCCCGCCTCAAACGCAACCATCCGGAAGCCCTGGTCCCCCATCCGGAATACGCGGACATCATGAATGTGGTTTCCGAGATCTACCGGCCCGAGGCCCTTTCCATCCTGCAGGCTACCCTTGACCGGATCGAGGTGGAGATCGCGGATGCCGCCCGCATCCGGAGTCAGGATCACCTCTCCACCCCGCCCGGCATTGCGGCAAGCAACGATCCGGAAGCCCCGCACGATACCCCGGAAACGCCCTTACCTGCTGCACCGGCCACCCGGACTCCGGCACCATCCCACCCGCGCCGCAAACCCCGGCCCGCCGGAGCGGCGCAAGATCGGCACCCGATCCTGCGTCGGCACTGGGGCCTGACCGGATAACGGATCCCGACGAGACGATTCCGGATCGCGCGAGGAGACCATTTCGCCGATCCGGATACCCCGGGACAAGCGGGGCGGCAGCGCGCCCCAACGCGATCCGGAACCCATGCCGCGCCGAAGTAATGCCAAGGTTTCCGGCGGTTTTCATTCCGGAATCCGGATCGGATCGGCTGCGACACAGCCGAAGCCCGAACGTTTCGGGATCCCCGCCGGCCCCAGCCCTGACACCGCCACCGCATCCCTCAACGCGGAGTCCTGCCCAGCTCTACCACCTCTCCCGCCGCTATCCGGATCCCCGGATGGCCCGCCTCTCTCATATCCGGAATCCCCGCCATGACCCAGACAAACGCAACCAATCCCCGCAATCCTGACCCCAAATCCGGAACCCGTCATCCCGCGCCCTGGGCTTCCCTGGCCCGCCACGCCATCCGCCGCCTGCAGGCCGATCTGGCCGAGAAGCTGAGCCCGTCATGGGATCCCGCGCTCGACCCGGAAGACATGGATCTGCCCGAGTTGCTGGAAGCCGCAATCTCACCTCCGGGATCCGCCGCGCTCGATGCCCTGAACACCAGCCCCGCCGCGCAGAACGTCTCGCCCGAAGAGTTTGACGCGATCAAGGAGGCTGGCGGCGATCCTGCCGCGACGACCGAGGATGGCGCGTCGCAGCCGCGCATCCGCCTGCCCGCCAGAAAGCTGTTCCCGCTCCTGCGCCTTGCCGCCAGCATCGGCGGCCTCGAGGACCGCGACGCGATGCTGGTGCCGGGCGCGATCACCGTGATCGAAGGCATTCCGGGCAACCTGATCGATGCGCTCAAGAAGCTGCTGCCGCATGCGTTGCCGCAAAGCTGGTCACTGGCCATGTCCATGGGCCGGCTGCCTCGCGACAAGCCTTGTCTGCTGGTGCTGGGCCCGGAGCTCATGAACGGCAAGATCTCCGACCACGCCGAACGCGGCTTTGCGGCGGAACTCGCCACGGCCATCGACATGCGGGTCCCGATCCTGATCCTGCTGCCGGAGGTGGCAACCGCGCCCGAGGTGCTGCGCCACCCGCCAGTCCAACGACGGGCCTTTGCGCCTCTGTCGGCGGAGATCCTGATCACCGCCCTGCGCGCCACGCACAGCGCCACCGGCCGGGTCGACGAGAGTGCCGTCCGCGCCGCCCTGCCGGACGATGCCGCGCTGCCTGACCTGGAGCCACTGGCCCTTGGTCTGGCGATGCGGGCGCCGACCGCGAAGGCGGTCGCCGAGCGGATCGCAGCCCTCACAGTCAAGGCGCCACGCGCCGCGGCTGACGGCCCCTGGCTCGAGGACATCCACGGCGACACACCTGCGCTCCGGGCCGCGCGCCAGATCGTGCGCGACCTGCGCGCATGGAAGACCGGCGAGGTCGGCTGGCAGGACCTGACCCGCACGCTGCTGCTCTACGGCCCGCCCGGCACCGGCAAATCATGGATCGCCCGTGCCATGGGCAATTCGGCAGGCTTCGCGGTGGTAACGGGCACCTTCGGTGAATGGCAGGCCGCAGGCCATCTGGGCGACATGCTGCGCGAGATGCGCCGGACCTTCCGCGAGGCGCGGTCCAAAGCCCCCACGGTGCTGATCATCGACGAGATCGACGCTGTCGGATCGCGCGAGGATCGCGATCAGCACAACCGGTCCTACCGCACGCAGGTGATCAACGGCTTCCTGGCGGAGATGGACAGCATCGCCCGGGAAGAAGGTGTCATCGTGATCGGCACCTGCAACCATCCGGAAATGATCGATCCCGCCGTGCTGCGGTCCGGACGGTTCGACATGAAGGTCGCCCTGCCGCTGCCCGATGTCGAGGGCCTCTTCGGCGTGTTCCGGCACTGCCTGCCCGACTGGCGCGAGGCCGATCTGCACGACCTCGCGGCGCGCGCCGTCGGCTGCTCGGCGGCAGATGTCGATGCCGCGATCCGGCAAACGCGCGCCGCAGCGCGGGGGCAAAAGCGCGACATGACCCTTTCCGATCTCCAGCGTGTTTTCCGCGTCGCCCATGATGCCGACATCGACCGTCGCGTCGCCCTGCACGAATGCGGTCATGCCATCGCCTGCACCGCCCTTCGCCTCGGCCCGGTGCGCCGCATTTTCCTGGGCCGCGATGGCGACGGCGGCACGGTGTTCGATGCGGATGCCAAACATGGCTTGCTCAGTGATCTGCAGGACCGCCTGGTGCAGATGCTGGCCGGACGCGCGGCCGAGCGTCTGATCCTGGGCGATGTCTCGGCCGGCGCGGGCGGCAGCGCCGACTCCGATCTGGCCCAGGCGACGATGATCGCCACATCGATCCAGACGCGCTACGGGCTTGGCGCCCAGGGCCCGGTCTGGACCGCCGATCCCGAGACCCTGCTCGCACTCGACCCCGACATGCTGTTCCGTGTCCGCCGCGAGTTGGAGGCTGCCGAGAAGCGCGCCGCGCAGATCCTCAGCACCCATCGCGCCCTGCTCGAGGAGATGGCCGAGGCGCTGATGGCATCGCGCGACATGGACCGCACCGAGGCCCAGGACTGGCTCGCACGTCTGCACCATGCGGCACCGGACGAAGTTCATGACGCGCACCCTGCGCAACAACCGCAATAGAGACAGACGGGTGGCGCCCGCCCCACGCGATCGCACGTCACCCTGTCGAACCAGCCTTTCACGAACAAAAAGCCAAAACAAAAAAAGCAGCAGAGCCGCCAATCAAAAATCCAAAACAAAAAACGGCGCTCCCTGCGGCGGGCCCAGCCCGCCGCCCACTCCATTCCCATGGAAGAATAAAGAAAGAGAAGAAAAAACCAAAAGACAAAAGACCCGGGAAAGCCTCGGGCAGTTCGGTCCACAGCGCAACCAGCTCAAAAAGAGAAAGATCAGGCACAAAAGAACAAAGGGCACCTCGATTTTTGACCTTTTCCGGTCGTGGGTCGCGGGCTCGGCGGCTTGAAATGGGCGTGATGCCACCCGTCAGTGCCCTTGTGCGCTACGGGGTCTTTGATGCTTTGCCTGTCGCGCGCGGCGTTTCGTGCCGCACGACTTGATTTCCGCGCCCCTGGGTTAGCCCGGGCACGGGTTCAGGCGGCTCAGCTGGCCGAGGCGGCGCATGTTGTAAGCGAGGTTCTTCATCCCGATCTTCGCCTTCGCCCGCACCATGCCGATCGTGCGCACCAGCGTGCCGCCCATGTCGTTGGTCTGCGCGCCGAAGACATGCTCGACCCGGGCACGCACCGAGGATTTGGTCCGGTTGCTGCTTTTGGCCTGCTCGGTCAGCGGCTTGCCGCGCTTGCCCTTGCGGTGGATGTGGCTCTTCAGCTTCATGCCGCGCAGCTTGGCTTCCATCTCCTCGGACCGATAGGCCGGATCGGCCCAGACCCCCGCGCCGGTATTGCCCCGCGTCAGCAGGTGGTCCACCGCTTGGCTGTCATGCAGGGCAGCATCGCTGACATGGTAACGTCTTACCAGCTTGTGCTTCCTGTCCATGCTCACATGGTTCTTGTAGCCATAGTGGGATTTGCCGTGCTTCTTGGTCCAGCGGGCATCAACGTCCTTCTGTGACCGCTTGGCCGGTTTGTCGGACCAGCCCTCGGGCACCTCACCGCTCTTGATCGCCTTGTTTTCCTCGCGCGTGTTGTGGTTCTTCGGCACCGGGACGATGGAGGCATCCAGGATCTGCCCTCCCCGCGCGATGTAACCCCGTCGCGCCAGATAGCCGTCGAACTGCTTGAACAGCGCCTCCACCAGGCCCGCCTGCGCCAGCGCTTCGCGATAAAGCCACACCGTCTTGGCATCGGGCACCCGGTCCTCAAGCCCTAGGCCGAGGAACCGCATGAATGACAAACGGTCGCGCACCTGATACTCGATCTGGTCGTCGGACAGGTTGTAGAGCGCGCCCAGGACCAGTGTCTTGAACATCAGAACGGCGTCCATCGGCTTGCGCCCGGCGCGCGACTTCCGCTCCGCATCTGGCTTGCGCCAAACCCGCTCCAGCGTCGGGCGGAACTCCTCCCACGGCACAACGGCGTCAATCTCGACCAAGGGGTCCTTCTTGGCATCCAGGCTCGCATAGCGGTCCGAAAGATCGAAGAAACCCATCTGTGCCATCGTTACGCCCAAGCAGCCGATCACCCCCCGTTCATACCGCAGCAACTCGGGCCGGGCAATTTTTCGAGGTGCCCCAAAGAGATACGCACCCCCAGAACCAAATCACCGGCATCCCCCGACGGAATTCGAAGCTCCCAGTTGGCCATACGCAGCCCGCCCCGCAGATCCTATTATCTTCGGACAGTGTCTTGAGCCCCTGACAATCGGCTCATGCGACAAGGCAGGCCGCTCTTGATGTCCTGAACCATATCCCCCGGATATTCCCCCAGACAAGGAAACCAGCAATGATCCACCCTCCAAACCCCGCAACCTGGATCCCTCCGGTGATCCGCTTCGCAGCCAACCTTCCTGTCCTCGACCCCAGCGGCGAAGAATGGGACCACATGTTCACCTCCGCCTGGCAGTTCGGCTGCGAGGCGCTGATCGCCCTCGGTCAGGCGGAGGACACCGGGCGCGGTGCGCGGCCGCTGGCTCACCCCCGACTGCCGGATATTCTTCCCAAATGGGACGATATCTGCGTCACCGTGCTCAGCCTTGCCAATCAATGCGGGCTTCTCTCTTACAGACTGCCCGACGGGTGCGAATCCCCCGAGGCCGCCGCATGGTGGGGTCGACGCGCGGGCGCAGTCCTTCCGCCGCCGAACATCAGGACCGCGCATGGCCTTGGCCCGGCCTGGGCCGCCCCGCAGGTGCTGCCGGTGCTGCGCGCGCTTGGACTGATCGAATCCGGCCAATGGACTGTAACCGCGAAGCCTGTGCTCTGGCGCAAGGAGCCACAGGAATGGGATCTCGACATCGCCGCCGATTCGCGCTTCCAGCTGGCGCTGGATCGGGCCGTCAACGAGATGCCCGCAGACATCCGCCGCAGGCTGGACGGGCTGGTCACCATCACAGAGGCCGATGTCACCAAGGGGCTGATCCGACGCGAGGCCCATCAGCAGGGCCTGCGCGCGGAGCACGGCGTCAGCCGGGTGATCGGCCTGCCGCTCACCCGCGACTCGGTGCGGCAGGGCCTGATCTGCCTGCGCATCCATGATCTCGACTGGCTGTTCTTTTCGAACTGGCGGTGGCCGGACGGCTGGCTCTCCCGCTCGAGCGGAAACGGGCGATGGAGATCTGGCACGATAGCCTCGCCATCCGCATGCGCAGGGCCGTCGTCGCGCAGCTTTATACGGACAGACCGGAGTTTGCGGGGTGAGCCGTCAAGACGATCTGGAAGCCCGGACCGGACGCTCCACCCAGCCCCAAATAAAATCCGGATAATTCGCGCGGATGGTCCGCTGCGCCCGGCTGGAGCCCCGCCCGGCACGTAGGACGTGGTCGACGCGCTTGCCCGTGGGCCGGCCCCATCCTCGACTGCCCCTCTTGAGAGTGAGATTTCCATATTTCGCAGTTGGTTATCCACATTCATGCGACCCGAGAACCCTGTTTCCAGCTTAGAGAGCCGTTCCCATGCCCTATGATCATCCTGGCAGCAGCGGGCTCATCCCCGCACAGGATCATCATCGAACGCCGGCGGGCCATGTCCCGCGGCGCAGGGAGCAGCTCGGCCCATGGCACGAGACCGGAGAAATATTGCCGACAGGGAGGGCGCCGCGCAGGCGGCGGCCGTTCCTTCTGCATCTCCCGGCCCTGCGGTTTCGGCCCCCGTGGCCTCTCCGGCCGACAAAGCCCTTGCCGGGAATCGCGGTCTGTCGGAGGATCGCGACCTGTTCCGCCATTTCCTGCGCGCCCTCGCCCGCGACGCCGCGCGCCGCGACGATATCGCCGATCCCGACTGATCCCTTCCGCCTCGAAGGAGATGCCCCATGACGAAGCAAAAATTACGCGTGGCGATCTACGCCCGCTTCTCGACCGACAAGCAGCGTGATGCCTCGATCGAGGACCAGATCGACTCCTGCCGCGATCTGGCAGCCCGCGAGGGCTGGGAAGTCGTCGCCACCTATCACGACCGTGCAATTTCAGGTGCCAGCATGTTCCGGCCCGGGATCGAGGCCCTGCAGCGCGATGCCAGGGCGGGGAAGTTCGACATCGTCCTGGCCGAAGCGCTCGACCGGCTGTCGCGCAAGCTCGCCGACATCGCGAAGTTCCACGAGCGGATGGAACATACCGGCATCGACATCCACACCCTGACCGAGGGCAAGGTCGATGCCATGCTGATCGGCATGAAGGGGACGATGAACCAGATCCTGCTGCGCGACATCGGCATCAAGACGCATCGCGGCCAGAAAGGCCGGGTAAAAGACGGCAAGCTCGCCGGTGGCAATGCCTACGGCTACGATGTGTTGCCCCCAACGCAGGTCAACGGCAAGGCCGAACATGGTGACCGCGTCATCAACCGCGCCGAGGCGGAGGTCGTGCGGCGGATCTTCACGGACTATGCGCAAGGCATCTCCGCCGGGAAGATCGCCGAAGCGCTGAACATCGAGCGCATCCCCGGGCCGCGCGGCGGCTGGTGGGGCGCGTCGACCATTCTCGGCAACCGCGAACGTGGAACCGGCATCCTGAATAACGAGCTTTACGTGGGACAGTTGGTCTGGAACCGGCTGAACTACCGCAAGGACCCGGATCACGGCAAGCGTGTCTCCAAACCGAATGCACCCGAACGGGTAATCAAGACCGCCGTGCCGCACCTGCGGATCATCGACGACGCGCTTTGGGACCGGGTCAAGGCACGGCAGGGTGCGATGAAGACCAAGAACACCGATGTGCCGATCTGGGACCGGCGCCGCCCAAAATTTCTGCTTTCCGGGCTGATGGCCTGCGGTTGCTGCGGTGGCGGATTCTCGAAGGTCTCAAAAGACGGCTTCGGCTGCTCGTCCGCCCGCAAGAAGGGCGCGGCCGCCTGCACCAATATGGCGGTGATCAGGCAGAAGGATCTCGAGACCCGGGTGCTCAACGCCCTCGAACACCACCTGATGGACGAGGAAGCGGTGCGGATCTTCTGCGAGGAATATGCCGCCGAGCGCAACCGGCTGCAGGCAACCCGCGCGGCCGGGCGCGCTGATCTGGAACGGGAACTGAAGCAGGTGATCACCGACCACAAGAAGCTGATCGACGCGATCATCGCCGGTGTGCCTGCGGACCAGGTGAAGGACCGTATGATCGAGTTGGATGCCCGCCGGAAGGACCTAGAACGCCAGCTCTCGGCCTCCCCAGCCCCGGACCCGATCCGGATCCACCCGGGCATGGCAAAGACCTACCGCGCCCGGATCGGCGCGTTGATCGCGGGCCTGTCGGAGGCCGAGCGGATGGACGAGGCGAAGGAGGCGCTGCGAGCACTGATCGACAAGGTGGAGCTGGTGCCGGTCCCGGCGGAAGACAGTGGCGATGGTAAGCCCGGGCTGGCCATCCATCTTCACGGCGCTCTGGCGAGCCTGCTGCGTCTGGCCTGCGGTCTGCCGGTGCATGAGATTGTGGGCGCGGCGGCGGGTCAAACGCAAAAAGCCCCGCGGGAAGCGGGGCGTGCGGGTGTAATCAATGGACAATCCGCAAACGCGGATATTCAACACATTGATATCATTGGAGAAAAAGTTTTGGTTGCGGGGGCAGGATTTGAACCTGCGACCTTCAGGTTATGAGCCTGACGAGCTACCGGGCTGCTCTACCCCGCGGTAGTTTGTTGAGAGAGTTACGCTTCTTTCCAGGTCTGGCGGTGACCTACTCTCCCACGTCTTTTGACGCAGTACCATTGGCGCTACGGCGCTTAACTGCCGAGTTCGGGATGGGATCGGGTGTTTCGCTCGTGCTAAAGCCACCAGACCGGGAAAGGAGCGTATCGGCGTGACCCATTCGGGTTGGTTGTCCAAGGATGCTTTTTGGAAGCTGACGTGCAGATATTTTTTTCTGGTCTGTCTTCTTCCGGATCAAATCAAGCCAATCG
>NZ_JAFL01000021.1:0-56623 GCF_019633685.1 Paracoccus sp. J56 | reverse complement strand
GTTCACCAGCTTCGCCTTCACCACCACGCTGAAGGACGCCGGCATCCGCATCTCGATGGACGGGCGCGGCCGTTGGATGGACAACGTCTTCATCGAGCGGCTGTGGCGCAGCCTCAAATACGAGTGCGTCTTCCTCAACGCCTTCGAGACCGGAAGCGAAGCCCGCAACGGGATCGGTTCATGGATAGCCTACTACAATGAGAGACGCCCGCACTCGACCTTCGGCGGCAGGACACCCGACGAGGTCTATGCTACGGCGGAAATGACGGAGCGACTGGCGGCATAGAAACCAACCCGATCCACCTTAGCCAAGCCGCCAAACTGTCTCACCAGGCGGGTCCACCTCTCTTGAAGTCGTCAGCCGCAACACCAACGCTGCTGTCTCGCATCTGCAAGAGACCCGCAGCGCGAATACCATTGACCTGATGTGGGCGTCTGCCCCCGACGCTTTCGAGGTACTGAAAGAGGAAGAGTTGCTCGCCAAGGTGGACGTAAAGTTCGAGGGTATTCCCGATGTGATCGGTGGCTATCCGGTCCATGATCCCGACGGCACCTATTTCGGCTTCGCTGCCTCGGGTTATGGGATCATGTATAACACCCGTTATGTTCAGGCGAACGACCTGCCCATCGCGCGTGAATGGGAGGATCTGAAGCGTGCTGAATATAACGGCCATGTTGCGATGTCTTCGCCTTCGCGTTCTGGCACCACCCACCTGACGGTCGAGACCGTGCTGCAAGGCGAAGGCTGGGATCAGGGCTGGGCCACCTGGAAGTGGATCTCGGGCAACATGAATACCGTTACCGAACGCAGTTTTGGCGTTCCGGATGCGGTCAATTCGGGCGCGACCGGCTTTGGCATCGTCATCGACTTTTTTGGACTCGCGTCCAAGGCATCGGGCTTTCCGGTCGAACTGGTCTATCCCAGCGTGACCGCCATCGTACCAGCCAATATCGGCATCATTGCAAATGCGCCGAACCCCGAGGGTGCAAAACAGTTCGTCGAGTTCCTGCTGTCGCCAGAAGGGCAAAAAGTCCTTTTGGACCCTGCGATCATGCGTCTGCCGGTCGATCCCAAGATCTATGCCAGCGCCCCCGATGGCTTTCCGAACCCGTTTTCCGAAGAGTTTGCGCCGGGTGCGATCGAGTTTGATGTGGATAAATCCGGGGTCCGCTACAATCTGGTGAACTCGCTTTTCGACGTGCTGGTGACCTATCGGTTGGACGATTTGCGCGGGGCCGTTGCTGCCGTGCAAAAGGCCGAGGCAGCCCATGCCGACACCGGCAACAAGGAGGCCGCCGCGCTGATTGCCGAGGCCCGTGCGCTGATCGAGGCCATGCCGATCACCGAGGCCGA
Organism: Paracoccus sp. J56; assembly: GCF_019633685.1. Taxonomy (NCBI): domain Bacteria; kingdom Pseudomonadati; phylum Pseudomonadota; class Alphaproteobacteria; order Rhodobacterales; family Paracoccaceae; genus Paracoccus; species Paracoccus sp. J56. The sequence continues at coordinate 55,269 of NZ_JAFL01000021.1, read as the reverse complement.
GGCGCAGGACCCGGCCTTTACCCAGGTTTTTACCATCTCGCGCGCGGAACCCGGGACTGAGGTTGTCGGCCGTCAGGCTGAAATCGAGCAGGCCTGGGACAGCTTTGCGGTCGAGAACTATCGCAAGGCCAAGGAACTGGCTGACCAGGCTACAGCGATGAAGTGACGGCAGGAAGTTCGATCCCGCGTTGCCTGTGGCGGCGCGGGTATCCGTGACGCCTTTTGACGCCCCGAGGACACCATGCCCAACACTTCCCAGACCGCTTCAAGCGGGTTCACCTTGTTTCCGCGCCTGTCAGGAGCTGCGGTCGCAGGTATCTTGATCGCGATCTTTTTGATGGCGTTTCTGATCCTGCCAGTGGCGCAGGTAATCTATGTAGCCTTTCTGGAGGCGCGGACCGGTAGCTTTACGCTGCAGAATTTTCAGGACTTTTTCAGCACGACGCTGTTTCGTGAAAGCTTTGTTAACTCGTTTTACGTCTCGCTGATGTCGGTGGTCGTGGCGACGGTGATCGCGCTGCCTCTTGCCTATATCACCACACGCTTCAACTTTGGGGGTGCGGCGGTAATTCAGGCGCTGGGGGTGATCCCGCTGATCATGCCTCCCTTTGTCGGGGCGGTGGCGATGTCACTGCTATTTGGGCGCAACGGCTCGATCAACTTGCTGCTGAACCAGTATTTGGGCTTTCGCATTCCGTTCATGGAGGGGCTGAACGGCGTCATTCTGGTCCAGTCGATCCATTACTTTCCGTTCATCCTGATCAACCTGTCGGCAAGCCTGCGCAATATCGACCGCTCAATGGAAGAGGCGGCGCAAAACCTTGGCTCGTATGGGATGCGGATGTTCCGGCGTATCGTCTTTCCCCTGGCGATGCCTGGCTATCTGGCCGGGGCGGCGCTGGTCTTTATCAAGGTGTTTGACGATCTGGGCACGCCACTGCTGCTGAACGTGAACAACATGCTGGCTCCGCAGGCCTATCTGCGCATCACCGGGGTCGGCATCAATGATCCGATGGGCTATGTGATCTCGTTCATTCTGGTGGCGTTCTCGGTCTTTTCGCTTTGGGTGTCCTTTCTGTTCATGCGGGGCAAGGACTATGCAACCGTGCAAAAGGGTGGTGGTGGCCTGTCCCGCAGGGATCTGAAACCGCGCGAGAAATGGCTGGCATGGGGCGTGATCCTGCTGATCCTGGCCATGGTCCTGTCGCCCCATATCGGGCTGCTTTTGCTGGCATTCGGGACGATCTGGTCATTCTCGCCGCTGCCAGACGGGTTCACCGTGCAGCATTTTGGCACGATCTTTACCCAGTCATCACAATATGTCTGGAACACGCTTGTCTATGCCGGATCGGCTGCCGTGGTCGACGTCGTTCTGGGAACTGCCATCGCCTATATCGTGATCCGCACCGGGCTGCCGGGACGCAAATGGCTGGATTACATGGCTACCGCTGCGCTGGCCGTGCCTGGGGTGGTGCTGGGGATCGGATATTTGCGCATGTTCCACGGCATCCAGCTGCCTTTCGGGCTGGGCCAGATGTCCAGTTTCTGGGGGATCATCATTGTGGCGCTGGCCGTGCGGCGCCTGCCTTATGCGTTGAGGGCCTGTATGGCGGCACTGCAGCAGGTCGCGCTGTCGCTTGAAGAGGCTGCCGAAAGCCTTGGCGCCTCACGCTCAAGCACTATCCGCCGTATCGTGGTGCCGCTGATGACCGGGGGCATCCTTGCCGGGTTCGTCACCAGTTTTGCCACAGCCGCGGTAGAGCTTTCGGCGACGATCATGCTGGTCGGACGATCCTCGGACGCGCCGCTGGCCTATGGCATCTATCTTTACATGCAATCGCCCGCCGGACGCGGTCCGGGGGCCGCGCTTGGTATCCTTGCCGTCGTGATCGTGGCGGTCGGCACCTACCTTTCGCAGCGCATCATTGAGCGCGAGCGTGCGCGCCAGACCATGACTGGCGATCAGCACTAGTTTCGGAGAAGCACAGATGACACAGACCAAAGCTGGCATCCGTATCGAGGATCTGCACCTGTCCTTCGGTGACACCAAGGTGCTGGAAGGTATCGACATGGTCATCGAACCGGGTGAGTTCTTTGCCTTTCTTGGCCCTTCGGGGTCGGGGAAATCGACTCTTTTACGGGCGATTGCAGGTTTTGGGCCCACGCCACGCGGACGCATCCTGATCGGTGATCGTGATATCGCAAACCTGCCACCGTGGAGGCGTAACGTCGGCATGGTGTTTCAGTCCTATGCGCTGTGGCCCCACATGTCGGTGCGCCGCAACGTAGCCTTTGGCCTGGAAGAACGCCGCCTGCCTGCACGCGAGATCGGCCCCAAGGTTGAGCGTGCGCTTGAGATTGTCGGCCTTTTGCATCTGGCTGACCGGATGCCCGCCCAGCTTTCAGGCGGGCAGCAGCAGCGCGTCGCACTGGCACGCACCATCGCCATCGAACCACAGGTTCTGCTGCTGGATGAACCGCTCTCGAACCTTGACGCTGCGCTGCGGGTTCAGATGCGGCGCGAGTTGCTGGCCTTGCAGCGCAAACTGGGCCTGACGACGATTTTCGTCACCCACGATCAGGAAGAGGCGAACACCACTTCTGACCGGATGGCGGTCCTTGATAAGGGGGTGATCCAGCAGATCGGCACTCCGCAACATTTGTATGACCAGCCGGCCAATGCCTTTGTTGCAGGGTTCCTTGGTACCGCGAATATCCTGAAAGGCGCCCTGCAGGGGGCAGAATTCGTGACGGCGGGTGGCCAGCACCTGCCCGTAGCAGCCATGGTCAAGGGCGCGAACTGCATCGTCCTGCGTCCCCAGAATATCCACATCAGCATGTCGGATGGCACGATTGCGGGCAGGGTCGCGCATCGCGAGTTTCTGGGCAGCCAGATCCGCTATCTGGTAGATACGGCGGACGGCAAGATTATCGTCGATACGCTGCACTCTTCCGGTCGGCCACCTTATGACGAGGGCGCGCCCGTGTCGCTGGCGATCGACAGCCAGAACGCGCCCTTGCTGGTAGCCTGATCCATGGCCGAGCTTTGGTTCATCCGCCATTTCCGTACGCCATGGAATGCTCAGGGCCGTCTGCAAGGCCGACGGGATATCGCCTTGGAGGACCCGCTGAGCCTGCAGGGTATGGCGGTGCTGGCTGCAAACCGTCAGGCTTTGGCAGGACGGGATTTCGCTTTGGTCCTGACCTCTCCGCTGGAGCGGGCGCGCCGCACGGCCGAACTGCACGGCTTTGCCGCCGAGCCTGACCCCGACCTGGCCGAGATCGCATTTGGAGCGTGGGAAGGGCGCACCTGGGCCGAACTGGAGGCCGCCCATCCGGGTGCTTGGGAAAATGCGCCACACACCTTGCCGCTGGGCGAGCCGTTTTCCGATTTCATCGCCCGGATCACGCGGGTGCGCGAGCGGGTGTTGGCGGCCTCCGGGCCAGTCCTGGCTTTTGGCCATGGCGCATGGCTCGGTGGTTTGCAGCTGGCCGTTGACGGCGGAAAGGGAATGCCCCGTCAGGCGCTTGGCAACGGAGAGCTGGTCAGACTGGACCTGACAGCCGCGCGGCAGGTTCAGGAGGGGTAGCAGATTGATGGACCTGGCCCAGGCAAAGGCGCCCAGTGGCTCAGGCCAAGCCCTTGACGCTGCGTCCTACAGCGGGTGATCCTGCATCTCCTGTGCGACCCCGGCATCGACCGGGGTTTCATAGGTCATCAGAATATAACCCAGAACCGAATAAAAGCCGACGGTGGCGATCAGGTCGATCACCGCCTTGCGCCCCAGAGTCTGGGCCAGCTCTGCCTCAAGCGGCGCTGGCAGGCGGCGCTGTTCGAACAGCGCATCTACCGCTGCGGCGATCAGCCCATCCTCACCATCGGGTCTGTTGTCGTTTTCGCCGCGCATGCCCAGAATGCGCTGATCCGGCATCCCAAGTGCGCGGGCGCGGCTGACGTGATGAGCCCATTCATAATCCGATCCCATGCGATGCGCGGCCCGCAGGATCACCAGCTCTGAGCGGATCGGCCCCAGAGCGGTATCCTTGACGATATGCTGGCGCAGCGGTGCCCAGGCCCGCAACAGTGCGGGGTGATGGGCCATGGTGCGATAGACGTTCAACGCTCCGGCAAAGCCTTCGCGCAGGTCAAGGATTTCGGCGGGCCAGTCGGCATCCGACAGCGGAGGGCAGGGCGAGGTCATGGAAAGCTCCGGGTCAGGGAAAGTATTTGGCATAGATCTGGGGCGCACGGTCGGCCCATATGCCGGTAAAGCCCCGATAGCGGGCGATTTGGGCAAGGTCGACTTCGACCCTCAGCACATCCTCGCCATCATTGTCCAATGCGCCCAGCACGGCACCATCGGGTGCGAGTGCGCAGGAGCGGCCGAAAAACCGCTGCCCGCCATGGCTGCCACAGCGGTTGCAACTTAGAAAAAAGACGCCGTTTTCGGTTGCCCGGGTATAGGCCCGGTGCAGAAATAGCGCCTCATCCGCGACTGGCGTATCTTCGGCACCAAAAGAGGCCCAGACCGAGGTGACTATCCCCGCGCCCTGCATGGCCATGATGCGGGTGATTTCAGGAAAGCGGATGTCGTAGCAGATCTGCATGCCAAGCCGGGTTTCACCAAAAGCGTGGGTATGGATCTGGTCGCCGCCAGTGAAATACAGCTTTTCGTTCTGCCACTGGTGGATCTTGGCATAGCAGCCCAGAACACCCGAAGGCCCGATCAGCAACGAGCAATTGCGCATGACGCCCGCGCGTATAGGGTCGCGCATCCCCATACCTATAACGATATGCGTGTCATGCTGCTGCGCTGCCTCGGCCAGTGCTGCGATCTCGGGCCCATCGGGTGCGGCGCAGGCGTGATAAAGCGCGCCGGCATAATCCGCGGCCGGGATGGTCATGGGTCCGCCCGGCACCATTGGCTCGACATAGCCGGTGTTGACAAGTTCGGGGAACAGGATCAGTTGCGCGCCGTGCCCCGCCTCGGCGGCGATATGGTCGTGGACCTTGCGCAGGTTCCGGGTGGGGTCCAGTGTTGTCACGTCCATCTGGACAAGACTTGCGGTGATCATGTCAGCACCTCCAGCCGGCGTCCTGCGGCAAAATCCCAGTCCCGGCCAGGCGCTGCCGCGATCAGGCTGCGGGTGTAATCATGGCGCGGATGGGCCAGCACCTCGGCCGCGGGGCCATGTTCCACCACCGCACCGCGGCGCATTACCATCACCTCATCACAGATCTGTGCTGCGACACGCAGGTCATGGGTGATGAACAGGATGGCCAGATTACGTTTGGCCTGCAAATCTGCAAGCAGCTCCAGCACCTGCGCCTGTACCGAGACATCCAGCGCGGACACCGCTTCGTCAGCGACGATAACCTCGGGGTCCATCATCAGTGCCCGGGCAATGGCGATGCGCTGGCGCTGGCCGCCCGAAAACTGATGTGGAAAGCGTTGCAGGCTGGTACGAGGCAACCCTACGACCTCGATCAGCTCGCCCGCGCGGCCAAGAGCTGAGGCGCGGCTTTCGCCCAGGTTCAGCGGCCCCTCGATCATGCTTTCGGCGATGCGCAGCCGCGGGTTCAAAGAGCGGTTGGGATCTTGGAACACCATCTGCACCCGGCGCCTCGCCGAGGCCAACGCTTTGCCCGCGCGCAGGCGGGCGATATCCTGACCATCAATGCGGATTTCGCCGGCGCTGGGATCCTCTAGCCGCAGAACGCAGCGCGCAACGGTGGACTTGCCTGAACCGCTTTCGCCGACGATGCCCAGTGTTCGCCCCTGCGCCAGGCGAAAGCTGACACGGTTTACCGCATGGACGCGATGCGGGGCGCGACCCATAAGTTGACCGGCCAGCGAACCTATCTGGAACACCTTTTCCAGCGCGTTGACCTCGATCGCTGGGGTGCCGGTGACCTCGGGGCGCGGCTTGCGCGGTGTCAAAGAGGGCACAGCCCGCAAAAGCGCCTGCGTATAGGGCTGCGTCGGGCGGCTTAGCACCTCTTCGACCGTGCCGGATTCGACCATTTCGCCATGACGCATGACGCAGACGCGATCAGCAATATCGGCGACTACGCCCATGTCATGGGTGATGAACAGAACGGCAGTATTCTGCTGTTCCTGCAATTCGCGGATCAGCGTCAGGATCTGCTTTTGGGTCGTTACATCCAGCGCCGTGGTCGGTTCATCCGCGATCAGCAGCCTGGGTTTGAGAGCCAGTGCCATGGCGATCATCACCCGCTGGCGCTGACCGCCGGACAGCTGGTGCGGATAGCTGTCATAGATGCGTGGGGGATCGGGCAGATGCACCGAGGCAAAAACCTCAAGCGCCGCTTGCCTGCGTTCGGCCGGGCTCATGCGGCGGTGCGCGCGATACACCTCGTCCATTTGCAGACCGATTTTCAGCACCGGGTTCAGTGCCGTCATCGGTTCCTGAAAGATCATCGCCATATCCGATCCGCGCAACGTCTTGGTTCGCGCGGGGGTGGCGGTCAGGATCTCTTCACCGTTCAGTTTGACCGACCCTGAGGTCGCGCACAGCTCGCCCTGTGGCAGCAGATCCATCGTCACCAGAGAGGTCACGGATTTGCCCGATCCGGATTCCCCCACAAGGCAGACCGTCTCGCCCGGTGCGATGTCAAAGCCGACGCCCTTGAGAATCTCGACGGGCTCGCGGCCGCAGGTCGATACGCGCAGGTCGCGGATCGACAAGACCGGCGGGGCAGCAGTGGTGTGATCAGCCATCACTCGGCCCTCCCTTTCATCTTTGGATCAAGGCGGTCGCGCAATGCATCGCCCAAGAGATTGATCGACAGGATGCACAGCGACAGCACGATGGCTGGCCAGAATACCAGCCAGGGTCGCATGGCAAAGTAAAGCCGCCCTTCGGCCATGATATTGCCCCAGGTCGGGGTTTCGGTGCCAATACCTACGCCAAGAAAAGACAGCGCCGCCTCGGTCAGGATAGCCGAGGCGTAGATATAGGTTGCCTGCACGATCAGTGGTGCAATGGTCGCAGGCAACAGGTGGCGAAGGATCAGGCGCGGAGCGGGTGTGCCAAGCAGCTGGGCAGCCTCGACATAAGGTTCGGCACGGGCGGCCAGCACGCGTGAGCGGACCAGCCGCACCACCTGCGGGATTTCGGGGATCATGATGGCGATGATGACTGTAACCAGCCCCGCCTTGGTCAGCGCGACAATGGCGATGGCCAGCAGGATACCGGGAATGGCCATCATCCCGTCCATCAGCCGCATCAGCACCGCGTCAACGCCGCGAAACCACCCGGCCAGCAGCCCCAGCGGCAGGCCGATCAGGATCGCACCTGCCGCGACGCCCGCACCGACCACCAGCGAGACGCGGGCGCCATATATGATCCGGGAATAAAGGTCGCGGCCAAAGCTGTCGGTGCCCAGCCAGTAGGTTTCGGACGCCGGTTGCAGACGCATGGCGGCATTGATCCGTGTCGGATCGAAATTGGCAAGCTGTGGGGCAAGCACCGCCATGGCAAGTGCTGCGGCAAGGACCACCAGCGACAGGATGACGGTCCAATGCGGCAGGTTGCGGGCAAATCGGCGGCGCGGCAAAGCGGGGTAGGCGGGCGTCGTCATTGGTAGCGGATCCTTGGGTCGGTCAGCGCATATGAGACGTCGATCAGCAGGTTGATGACGACATAGGTTCCGGCGGTCAGCAGAATGATTGCCTGAATCAGCGGATAGTCCCGCGCCAGCACAGCATCGACCACAAGTCGGCCAAGACCGGGGACGTTGAATACCGTTTCGGTCACCACCACGCCCGAGATCATCATAGCAAACCCGGTTCCGACCACGGTCAGGATGGGGATTGCCGCGTTGCGCAGCGCGTGGCGAAACAGCACCACGCGTTCGGACAATCCCTTGGCGCGGGCGGTGCGGATATAATCTTCGCGCAGAACCTCAAGCATCGCCGCGCGGGTCATGCGTGACACAAGCGCGATATAGATCGAGGACAGCGCCAGCCCGGGCAGAAAGATGCGGTGCAGAAAGGGCCAGATCCCATCGGAAAGAGGCTTATAGCCCTGGACCGGAAACCACTTCAGATGCACTGCGAAAATCCCGATCAGCACATAGCCGATGACAAAGATCGGCACTGAAAATCCAAGGACTGACAGGGACATGACCAGCCGGTCCACCAGCCCGCCATGGCGGCGCGCGGCGGCGACGCCCAGAGGCAGCGAGATGATGACGGTCAGGATCATCGCCACCGTCGCAAGCGCCAGGGTCGGGCCGATACGCTGGCCGATCATTTCAAGCACCGGACGCTGTGAAATCAGCGAATTGCCAAAGTCGCCATGCAGCATATTGCCGATCCAGGTCGTGAACTGTGTGGTCAGCGGCGCATCAAGGCCAAGGCTGTCGCGGATAGCGGCTATCTGTTCGGGGCTGGCCTGATCGCCAGCGATGGCCTGGGCCGGGTCGCCCGGCGTCAGCCGCAGCAACAGAAACACGATCAGCGCGATCAGGAACATGACGGGCACCGCCATCAGCAGGCGGCGCAGCAGATAATAGAGCATGACGACCTCTCGTAAAGCGTCGGCGCGCGGGATGGACCCGCGCGGGGACTGGCTTATTCAGGCTTTTTCACGCCCCAGAAGAGGGTGATCGGCCCGGGTTGCAGCTCGGTGATGCTGTTCCGCCATGCCGCGACCGACTGGAACTCTCCGGCATTGTAGTAAAAGCCCTGATCATAGGCGATCTGCTGGATTTCCGAGGCGATGCGCTTTTGCTCATCCAGTTCGGTGGCGACCAGATACTGTTCGCGCAGGGTCTCGATTTCGGGGCTGACCGGCCAGCCCGCCCAGGCGTTGTCGCTGCCCGACCCGTCCAGCATGGCATGCACCAGAGGGTTCCAGATCCCGGTCACGCCCCAATAGGTAAACAGCATGTTCCAGCCGCCCTCGGCCGCGGGTTGCCAACCGTTCTTGCGTGATTGCAGCGTGGCCCAGTCCATCGAGGCGACCTCGACTGTGAAACCTGCCTCGCGCAGGCGTTCGGCGGCGACGATGGGCTGGGTGGACAGGATGGTCAGGTCCGTCGGCTGCATCATCAGCACCGGCGTTCCGTCATAGCCCGAGCTTTTGAGGATTTCTTGTGCCTTGGCCATCCGCTCTTCTGGGCTGCCGGTCAGGTATTGCGAGCCGGCATCCGAGGCCAGAGGCACCCCGCACCCGTAGTCCGAGGCGCAAAGCGTGTAATATTCCGGATTGCCGATGGCGGTCTGCATCAGCTGCTCCTGATCCAGTGCATACATGGCGGCGCGGCGGACCTCGGCATTGTCAAAGGGCGGCAGGCGGTGGTTGAAGCGGCCCGTCACCTGACTGCCCAGCGGGTTGATGACGCCGTATGCCACCTCGTCATTCATCTGCAGCAAAGGCAGCAGATCAATGGTCACCTGCTCGATCAGGTCGATATCGCCTGATTGCAGCGCGTTGATCGAGGTCTGCATGTCGGGCATCGCCTTCCACACCACCTTGTCGATATTCACGACCTTGCCGCCGGCAGTCCAGCTGGCCGGCTCAGAGCGCGGCTGATAGTCCTCGTTTCTGACATAGACGGCCTGATCGCCGGGCCGGTACTCGTCGGCGACGAATTTGAACGGGCCCGAACCGATCATTTCGGCCACTTGCTCGCCCGCCGGGGTCTCGGCCAGACGTTTTGGCATCATAAAGGGTGGCACGGGTGAGGGTTTGGCCAGCAGGTCCAGCACATGCCCAAAGGGCCGGTCCAGCTTCAGGACCAGCACCCTGTCCGAAGTCGCCTCTATCGAGGCGACATATTCCATCATCTTGCGTCCGGCCGGATCGTTTGCCGCCCAGCGTTTCAACGAGGCTGCGCAATCCTCGGCCGTGACCGGGGTGCCGTCATGCCAGCTAAGTCCGTCGCGCAGGGTAAAGGTATAGGTCAGCCCGTCCTCTGATATCTGGTAGTCAGCCATCTGGGGCTGCGGTTTGTAATCCGCATCCATCCCCAGCAACGTGTCAAAGACCATGAACCCGTGCGTGCGCACGATCTGGGCCGTACTCAGATGCGGGTCCAGCGTGCGCAATGGTGCCTGCATCACCACATTCAGGACCGTCTCGGCCAAAGCCGGACCAGCCTGAAGAAACCCTGTCGCCATAGCGGCCCAGCCGAGGGCGCGAAGTCCCGAAATCGTCATCATACCTCTCCTGTTTCTGGTTTTTTTGTGATTTCCGGCAGTTCGCACCACGGCCATGCCCGGGTGATGTCCAGCCGGCGATAGGGGATCAGCCGCACATCCGCAGGGCCAAGGTCGGGGGTGTCGACCACCAGGATGCGTTCGGCCAAAGGTTCGTAAAAGTCGCGAAAATGCGTCTTGGAACGCAGCAGGATCACATCGTAATCCTGTGGCTGCTCGCCAAAGATGGCGAAAGGATCTCCGTCTACGGCAAAGGCGAAATGCGATGTGACCGAAATCCGCACCTGCCCGATCTGCAGCAGTGCGGTCAGGCCCAGATCGACGAAGCTGCCCTGCTGATAGCGGCCTGACACAGTAAAGCTTTTCTGGCCGGACCATAGCACGTCTGCTTCGGCATTGATCGGTCCGCCGGTCTCGGGCGCGCTTTTGCCGCCAAGACTGACCGGAATGCGTGCGCCGGCGCCCGCTGCATGAGCCTGTGCCGCCGTCTGTGGATCCAGCAGGAACGGCACCATGACCTTGCCGACATTCCGGTTCATTAAGGCGCGCAAAAGATGCGTGGAATCGTTCATCCGGTCTGCGTGCTCCAGCAGCACCACCGGTCTGCCTGTTGCAGGATGCGCGGCAAGATCTGCCATGGCCTCATCGACCGAGATCACCGGGACGGCCCCGGACAATTCACGCCGCAGCCCGTGCAGGCGGCGGGCGAAATGCAGGGCCCGGGCCTCGGCCGAGGCTTGCCCCTGCCAGTCAAGGCAGATGACCGACATGCCGGTGTTGGCGGCGTCCGCGTAAGAGAACCCGGCCATGACCGAGATGTCGCAATCATGCCTGGCCTCAGTTTCGCGTGCCTCAGCCATGACGGTCGCAAGCGGTTGCAGCGAGGTGGCCGACATGATCGACGGGATGACGATACCCGGACGTGCCACCGCAAGCCCGGGTCTTTGTCCGGTGCGGATCATGCGCAGCAGGGCGCGGGTGGCGCGCTTGCCGGTTTCGCCCATGTCGATATGCGGGGAATGGCGGTAAGCTACGGCGATATCGGCGCCTTGCAGCATCCGCGCGTCGATATTGCCGTGATAGTCCAGGGCGACAGCAATGGGCAGATCAGGCTGGGCGGCACGCAGGCTGTCGATGATATGACGTTCGACATCTGTATAGCTGTTGGCCCAGCAAGCGCCGTGGAGGAACAGGACGATCCCGTCAAGCGGTTCTGCCTTGGCGACCCCTTCTAGCAACTCATCGGTATAATGCGCCACAGCTTCGTCGCTTGCCGGACCCAGCGCGCCCAAAAGCGTATGGAACAGCGGCACAAGCTCGGCGCTTTCGGCGTCACAGACCCCGATGCAGCCGCCCGGAACGGTATTGGTGCCGCGAAACCTTACCAGGATCTCGGCACCGCGGGTACAGACGCGCTGGAACTCGGCCAGCTCGACCTGTTGCGGAACGCTGCTGACCGATTCAAGGTTGAAACCGGCAAAGGCGATGCGCGCTTGCATGACAACGCTACCCCGCGGTGGCGGTGGCGGCGGCGATGGCGCCGGCAAGACGGTCGATGATCTGGTCGATTTCCTCGGGCTGAATGATATAGGGCGGTGCCAGCAGCACATGATCGCCATGCACCCCGTCGATGGTGCCGCCCATCGGATAGCACATCAGCCCTCGCGCCATCGCCTCTTTCTTGACCCGGGCGTGAATGCGGAGGGCCGGATCGAAAGACGCCTTGCCGTCCTTGTCCGCGACAAGCTCGATTCCGCGAAACAGGCCTCGCCCCCGGATATCGCCGACATGGGGGGATTGACCTAATGTTGCGTCCAGGCCCGCTTGCAGGCGTTCGCCCATGGCCTGCACATGTTCCATCATTCCGGGGCGTGACAGGATCTCGACGACCTTATCGGCGGCGGCGGCCGCGACCGGGTGGCCGATATAGGTATGGCCGTGCTGAAACAGCCCCGAGCCATCGGCAAAGGCGCGATAGATCTGTTCGGACAGCATGACTGCGCCAATGGGTTGGTAACCACCCCCAAGCCCCTTGGCGATGGTGACAAGATCGGGGCGCACTTCCTCGGCCGTGCAAGCGAAAAGCGAGCCTGTACGCCCCATGCCGCACATCACCTCGTCAAGGATCAGCAGGACGCCATACCGGTCGCAGACCTCGCGGATCAGGCGGAAATAGCCGGGGACCGCCGGAACCGCGCCCATGGTCGCACCGACAACGGGCTCGGCGACGAAAGCGATGACCTGATCGGCCCCCAGTTCGATGATCTTGGCCTCTAGTTCCGCTGCCAACCGCTGGGCATAGGCGTCGGTCGTCTCGTCCGGGCGCTGGTCGCGATAGGCATAGCAGGGGGAAACGTGGTGCGTTTCGGGCAGGATGGGCTGAAATTGGGCACGGCGCCAGGCATTGCCACCAGCGGCGAGCGCCCCGATGGTATTGCCGTGATAGCTTTGGCGGCGGGCGATGATGTGGCGCCGCTGCGGCTGGCCGATCTCGACGAAATACTGGCGCGCCATCTTTAACGCTGCCTCGACCGCCTCGGAACCGCCCGAGACGGGATAGACATAATCCAGCCCCTCGGGAGCCAGTCTCACCAGCCGCTCGGCCAGCCGCTCGGCGACGTCGGTGGTGAAAAATGAGGTATGGGCATAGGCGATGTGGTCCATCTGGACCCGCATGGCCTCAAGCACCTCGGGATTGCCATGGCCCAGACAGCTTACCGCTGCTCCCCCGGAGCCGTCGATATAGCGGCGCCCTTCGGCATCCTGAATATAGACGCCCTGTCCAGAGACGGCATGCGGCAGCGCCGCCGCAATCGAGCGGTGGAGTATTCTGGTCATTTATTTGCCCTGCTGATGAAGGGGAATCGCTCTCCCCCTCCTCCCTGATTCGTTTGTGCCAAAACTTATGGTATCAGGCAACAAATGTTTTATTTCTTCGTTGAAGAAACGTCTGTAGCACCGGAATCTGAGCTTTTACGTTGCACTTTGCACGTTTTTTACCAATTCTGACGGCACATGACCCAAAGGCTTGGAACGAATGTCTCATCAAGACGCCCTGCGGGCTCAACTCATTGCCGCGTTTGATGGAATGCCGTCGCAGTTGCAGCAGGCCGCGCGCTATATTCTTGAACATCCAGATGAGGTGGCGCTGGTCTCAATGCGGCAGCTGGCGCGCAGTGCGGGGGTGCAGCCCTCGACCATGACCCGGCTGGCCAAGTTTCTGGGTCTGGATGGTTATGACGACATCCGTGCCCATCATGCCCGCGCCATCCGGCAGCGCATTGATGGTTTCGCTGCCCAGCAGCAACGGGCGAGCGTAAGCCAAGACGGGCTGGCCGTGCAGATGCTGCAAAGCCTCTCGGTGCAGATTGCGCGGCTGACCGAGCCGGGGGCCGTAAGCCGCTTGGAGGCAGCCGCCGCACGTCTTGGCGAGGCCCGCCGCATCTATGTGCTGGGGCTGCGCTCTTGTCATCTGGTTGCATGGCATTTCCATTATGTGATGACGCTGCTGGGAGAGCACAGCGTGCATCTGGACGGGCCTGCGGGGACGGTCGGTGACGGGCTGATGGGGGCCGGACCGCAGGATGTGCTGCTGGCGGTGTCGATCAACCCTTATGCGCGCTATTCGCTTGAGCTGGCGCGCATGGCCCGCGACAAAGGGCTGGGCATGGTGGCGATTACCGACAGCGAGGTTTCCCCTTTGGCTGCCATGGCAGATGAAGTGATCCTTTGCCCTACGGAAAGCCCGACCTTTTTTCACACTCTTGCCCCTGCGCTGGCCGTGTCCGAGGTGCTTTGCGGGCTTTTGGCCAATCGCAACCGTGAGGGTGCATTGGCTGCATTGGAAAATGCCGACCGGCATCTGTCAGAGCTGAACACTTATTATACCGCCCCAAAGCGACGTCAGTCATCCAAGGGGGCAAAGAGTGATGGGCCGGAATAATCGGCGTCGTCATCCGAGAGCGAATAGAGTTTGCTGCTTTGCCACAGGACAAGGTTGGCTGATGCGTCAGGCCTGACCTGTGGCGCCTCTATGCCCCCGGTAAAAACTTGGCGGATGGCCATATTCGATCTGAAATGCCCGGGTCAGCGCAGAGGGATCGGCATAGCCGCAGCGTGTGGCGATCTCGGCTATGCTGAAACCGGAACTTTGCGCCAGTCTTCGCGCCTCACGCAGCCGCAGGGATTTGTAGATGGATTGCGGGGTGGAGCCGGTGTGTTCCAGAAAAAGCTCTTCCAGTTTTTTTCGGCTGATCCGAAGTCGCCCGGCGATCTCGGGTATTCGTAGCGGATATTCAATCTCTCTGCGCATCAGAGAGATGGCATCGTTGACAAGCTGGCTGTCCAAAGGCCGGATATCCCTGAGGTCGTTTCTGATGCCATGCATGAACATGCTGGCAACCTCGATTGACAGCATCGGCCCATGATGTTCGCGGATAAGGGACAGGATCAGGTCGAAAGCTGTCGTCACGCCGCCGCAGGTAATGCAGTTCCCATCCGCGACAAACCGGTCGGTGAACACCTCGACATTCGGAAACTGCTCGGCAAGGGCATCAAGCTCATCCCAGTGAATGGTGGCGCGGCGTCCATCCAGCAGCCCGGCCGCGGCAAGTAACCAGGCACCTGTATCCATGCCGATCAGCTTTGCATATTTACCTGCCGCAGCCCGGAGCGCGCGCGCCACCTTGCCTGTCGCGTGCTGGCGGAAATCATAGCTGGGCATCACGATCAGATAGTCTGCGCCATCGTCCTGGGTCAGCCCCGCCTCGGGCATCACCGGCAATCCGCTGGAAGAGGTGACCTGCGCACCCGTCATGCTGAGAAAACGCCACGTATACAGCCTTTCCCCGGCCAGATCATTCGCCGCGCGCAAGGGTTCGATCGTATTGGCCAGGCAATGGTTCGAGAACCTGTCGAACAGCAGGACATCGACTCGCCGAATTATTTTCGCCTCCTGCCATTTCTGCATGAAAATAAACCTACTTTGCATGATCTCGCTTGCCGAGCCGTTACATAGTCAGGGGGCATCGGCAAGGGAGAAGGCCATGGATTTCGCATTGACTCAGGAACAGGACATGATTGTGAAAACGGTCCGGGACTTTGTTGAAAACGAAATCTACCCGCATGAACAGCTGGTCGAGCGCAGCGGAACGGTCCCGCGCGAAGTTGCCGAGTCTTTAAAGCAAAAGGTTCGCGACCTGGGCTTTTACGCCTGCAACTTTCCTGAAGAGGTCGGAGGCGCAGGGCTTTCCCATGTCGATATCACCTTGGTCGAGCGGGAACTGGGCCGAGGTTCGATGGCGCTGACGCATTTTTTCGGGCGCCCCCAGAATATCCTGATGGCTTGCGTCGGAGATCAGCGCGAACGCTACCTTTTCCCCGCCGTGCGCGGTGAGAAAATGGATGCGTTGGCCATGACCGAACCTGATGCGGGCTCTGATGTTCGTGGCATGAAATGTCAGGCGGTCCGCAGCGGTGATGACTGGATCGTCAACGGCTCAAAGCATTTCATCTCTGGCGCTGAACATGCCGATTTCTTCATCGTTTTTGTCGCCACGGGCGTCGACGATTCCCCGTACGGACCAAAAAAGCGGATCACCTGCTTTCTTGTGGACCGTGGCACTCCGGGGTTTGAGATCCGTGACGGATATAACTCTGTCTCACATCGCGGCTACAAGAATTACACGCTTTATTTCGACAGCTGCCGCCTGCCGAAAGAGCAGGTGCTGGGTGAGGTGGATGGCGGCTTCAGGGTCATGAATGAATGGCTTTACGCCACAAGATTGACGGTCGCGGCCTTTTGTGTCGGCCGGGCGCGTCGTTGTTTTGACTATGCCCTGAACTACGCGGCCGAGCGCAGACAGTTTGGTCAGCCGATTGCGAAATTTCAGGGTGTCAGCTTTCAGATTGCCGATATGATCACCGAGATCGACGCGGCTGATTGGCTGACCCTTGCGGCGGCGTGGCGTCTGGATCAGGGGCTGCCTGCGAACCGCGAGATAGCGAGCGCCAAGCTTTATGCCTCTGAAATGCTGGCCAGGGTCACGGACAGGACGTTACAGATCTTTGGCGGCATGGGGCTGATGGACGATTTCCCCATCGAGCGTTTCTGGCGCGACGCGCGGGTCGAACGGATCTGGGACGGCACTTCCGAAATCCAGCGCCACATCATCAGCCGCGATCTTTTTCGTCCTATGGGCGCGTGATGGAACGGTTGCTCAGACCACAAAGCATCGCCGTGGTGGGCGGCGGGTCATGGTGTGCCAATATCGTCCGCGAATGCCGCAAGATCGGCTTTACGGGTCCGATCTGGCCGGTTCATCCGTCAAAAGACCAGATCGAGGGCGTCAAGGCCTACCCCAGCGTGCAAAGCTTGCCGTTCCCACCTGACGCTGCCTTTGTCGGCGTGAACCGCGAGGCAACGATCCCGGTTGTCGCCGCATTGGCACAGATGAAGGCGGGCGGGGCCGTCTGCTTTGCCGCCGGCTTTTCAGAGGCCGCCGCCGAGTTGCCGGACGGCGCTGATCTGCAACAGCGGCTGATCGCGGCGGCAGCAGAGATGCCGTTTCTGGGGCCGAACTGCTATGGTTTCATCAATGCGCTGGATGGCGCGGCGCTTTGGCCCGACCAGCACGGTGCGGTGCGGATTGATCGCGGCGTGGCGATCATCACGCAAAGCTCGAACATCGCCATCAACCTGACCATGCAGCGGCGCGGGGTTCCGGTGGGCTATGTCGTGACTGTGGGCAATCAGGCCCGGACCGGCCTGCCCGAGGTCGGCGAGGCGCTGTTGCGTGACCCGCGTGTCACTGCACTTGGCCTGCATATCGAGGGGATCGGCAACCTTACCGCTTTCGAGGCTATGGCCGCGACGGCAAGGCGGCTTGGCAAGCGGATCGTCGCCCTGAAGGTCGGTGCCTCGGAACAGGCGCGTGTGGCAACGGTGTCGCATACGGCCTCGCTGGCCGGGTCGGATGCGGCGGGGCGGGCGTTGCTTGGGCGGCTTGGTATTTCGCAGGTCAGCAGCCTGTCGGCGCTGCTTGAGACGCTTAAGATCTTTCACGTTGCTGGATCTTTGTCCGGTGCGCGGATCGCCTCGATGTCCTGTTCGGGCGGCGAGGCAAGTCTGATTGCGGATGCCGGACTGGCGGCCGGGGTCGAGTTTCCGCCCCTTGGTCCCGAACAGCGCCGGGCGCTGGGGCAGGCGCTTGGCCCCAGGGTCGCCTTGTCAAATCCGCTGGACTACAACACCTACATCTGGGGCGACAGCGACGCGTTGACCGATTGCTTTCGCGCCATGGCCGATCCAGAGCTGGCCATGTCCTGCGTGGTGTTGGATTTTCCGCGTCCGGATCGCTGTGCGACGCAGGAATGGGACCGGGTGCTGGGGGCTTTTGCGGCCAGCCGCCACGGCAGCCGGGCGCCTGATCTGCCGCTGGCCCTGATTTCAAGCATCCCCGACACCATGTCCGAGGAGGTGGCGTTGTGCTGTTTGGCGCATAATATCGTGCCACTTTGTGGCATCCCCGAGGCGATGGAGGCGATTGCGGCGGCTGCCTTGCCTTCATTGCGCAACGCCCCCGACCCTTTGTGGGATCCCGGTCCCGATCCCGTCGCAGAAGAACTGCTGCCCGAGGCAGAGGCCAAGGCTCAGCTTGCCGCCCATGGTATCCGCACGCCCGTTTCCTGCCGGGTGAATGGGGCACATGAGGCGGTTTCGGTTGCTCGGGAACTGGGCTTTCCGGTCGTGCTGAAGGGTGAGGGGTTCGCGCATAAGACCGAGGCTGGCGCGGTCGCCATCAACCTGCGCTCAGCGGAGGACGTGCAAGAGGCAGCGACGCGTATCAACGCGGCCTCTTATCTGGTCGAGGAAATGGTCACCGGTGCGGTGGCCGAGCTGATTATTGGCATCACCCGCGACCGCCCGCATGGCTGGATGCTGACGCTGGGGGCAGGCGGTGTCCTGACAGAGCTGTTGCAGGACAGCGTCTCGCTGCTGCTGCCGGTCAGTGCCGAGGAGGTCGAGGGGGCACTGCATAGGCTGCGTATCTGGCCGCTGCTTGAAGGTTGGCGCGGCGGGCAGGGCGCCGACATTGGTTCGATCATCGCGGCGGTGATGGCGCTGCAATCATATGTTCGCGCAACGTCCGGTCTGATCGAGGCCGAAATTAACCCACTGATCTGCCGCACGGGTGATGCCGTTGCGGTGGACGCATTGATCCGAAGGGGGAAGCAATGAGCGCAGTTCTGACCGAAATCCGTGGCCATATCCTTGAGGTCACGCTGGCAAGGCCCAAGGCGAATGCCATTGACCTTGCGACCAGCCGCGAGATGGGCCGTGTCTTTGCCGGGTTTCGCGACAACCCCGATCTGCGCGTCGCGATCCTGACAGCGGCCGGTGAGAAATTCTTTTCCGCCGGCTGGGACCTGAAAGCCGCCGCCGCCGGGGACCCGGTTGACGGAGATTACGGGGTCGGCGGTTTTGGCGGGTTGCAAGAGCTGCGCGGCCTGAACAAGCCGGTCATCATCGCCGTAAACGGGATCTGCTGCGGCGGTGGGCTTGAGCTTGCTTTGTCAGGGGACATCATCATTGCTGCCGGACACGCGACCTTTGCCTTGCCTGAAATCCGCTCGGGGACGGTCGCGGATGCGGCGTCGATCAAGCTGCCCAAGCGCATTCCCTATCATATCGCGATGGAGCTTTTGCTGACCGGACGATGGTTTGACGCGAAAGAGGCGCTTGGCTGGGGCCTGATCAACCGTATCACCCGCGCCGAAGATCTGATGGCCGAGGCGCGCAGGCTTGCCGATGAGCTGGCCTCTGGGCCTCCGCTGGTCTTTGCCGCGATCAAGGAGATTGTTCGCGAGGCCGAGAACATGAAGTTTCAGGACGCGATGAACCGGATCACCAGGAGCCAGTTTGAAACAGTCGAGCGGCTTTACAGTTCTGAAGATCAGTTCGAAGGGGCGCGCGCTTTTGCCGAGAAACGGGATCCGGTCTGGAAAGGGCGCTAAGGTGTACCGGGCACCGGCCAGTGTTCCCCAGTGGTCAGGCGCGCGTTCCTCCCGCTGACACATTGTGTGGGCTTGGCCCAACCCTGCCTACCGGGGTTCCTTGCAAACAGGCGCGGCGGCACAGCCCATATGGCGTTCCATGGCTTTGGGGTCAGTGACCAGACAGGGCGTCGGAACCGCCCCGCGATCGCATGTGCTGGTGCCGACGGTGCCGGGGACGGGTAGATATCCGGGCAGCAGGTGGCCCGCTGCGCTTGCGCAAGGCATCCATCTCTGGCTGACTTCTGACCGGCAGGCGCTGCTTTTCTCGGGCGGGGCGACGGCCAGGGCGGCCCTGGCCCATACAGGCATTCCCGCGTTGCAGCTTGCGGGGGAATGTCTGCCGGGGTTGCCTCTGGCCAATATGGAGGAAATCAGCATTATCGTTATATCTGGCGGTTTCGGCGAAGCGGATACCCGCGTCACGCTGCCAGAGATCTTTCAAGGGCGAAACCGAATCGCGGAACCGGGAAAAAAGGGCAAGGAGATCGCTGAGCGAGATCGTGTTCGAACGTATGGAACGGGCGATCAAATCAGGCTCCTACCACCCTGACGAACGACTGCCGACCGAACATGACCTTGCAGCCGAATTCGAGGTCTCTCGCCCAGTTGTCCGCGATGCGCTGCGAAAGCTGCGCGAGCGCGGCCTGATCTATTCGCGTCAGGGCACGGGTAGTTTCGTGCGCACCATCGGGCTGAAGCAGCCGTTGGGCTTTGGGCCGCTTGAGAATGTCTCGGATCTGCTCAGCTGCTATGAATTCCGCCTGACGCTGGAACCCGCGGCTGCCGCCTGTGCGGCCGAGCGTCGTGATCTGGCGGCGCTGGAGCGCATCGACGTGGCCCTTGGCCTGATGCGTGATGTGACCAACCGCCAACACCATCGCGAGGATGCTGATTTTCAGTTCCATCTTGCGATCGCGATTGCCTCCGAGAACACCTGTTTCTCGATCGCGATGGAGGCGCTCAGGGATCATATCGCCGTCGGCATGCGCTTTCACGGCGCCTCAGTCGTGCGTGAGGTCCGGGGGCTGGCGCAGGTGTTCGAGGAACATGCGGCGATCTCAGATGCGATACGCACGGGCGATTCAGTCCTCGCACATGACCTGATGCAAACTCATCTTGAGCATTCGCGCGACGGGCTGCTCACAAAGCGCAGGCCGGTCATTGTTGCAGGGAATGGCGATCTGCCCGTGAGCTTGCACGAACAAGGCCCTGATTTGCAGCAGGCTGCGGCTGGTCAGGCGCCAATCTGCGGGGTCAGCACGCGGCGGATCTCTTGCCCGTCGCGGCCGGGGGGCTGACCGAACAGGCGGCGATATTCCCGGCTGAACTGCGAGGGACTTTCATAGCCAATCGCATAACCGATCCGCGCCACATCTGCGTCGCCCGACAAAAGCAGACGTCGCGCCTCTTGCAGGCGCAGCTGCTTTTGATACTGCACTGGCGTCATCGTTGTCACCGCCTTGAAATGGCGGTGAAAGGTTGCGGGACTCATCCCCGCCACATCGGCCAGTTTGCGGATGCTTAACTGATCGGCAAAGCTGTCGCGTATACAGGCGATAGCCCGGGCGATCCGCGCCATTGGACTGCCGGCAAGCCCGACCTGGCGCAGCGCCCGCCCCATCGGCCCATTCAGCAGCAGCCAGGTAATCTCGCGCTGGATCAGCGGCGACAGGATCGGCAGGTCGCGCGGTCGGTCGCACAGAGCAAGCAACCGGCACAGCGGGTCGATCAGCGCGGGTTCCAGCGCATGTACCGCCAAAGCGATGGGGGCGGCAGCGGTGTCTTTGCCCGGCCCCAGTGCCAGCAGCAGATCAGAGATCGTCGCAGGGTCAAGCGCCAGGCTGAAAGCCAGATAGGGGCGGTCGGGGGATGCGCCGGTGATCTCGGCCCGGATCGGGACCTCCATTGATGCGATCAGGCACTTCCCGGCATCATAGCGATAGGCGTGCTCGCCCAGCATGCTGGTCTTTGAGCCCTGGACCACCACGCAAAGCGAGGGGCGATAGACGGCGTGGATCGGCCCGGTCGGTGTGGAGACCGAGGTCAGAACCAGCCCGTCAATGGGGGTTTCGCGACCATTGGCCCGAAACTGGCGGGCGATCAGATCCCTGAGCGGGGCGAGAGCGTCGTTTTCCATGATCTTTAATCTAGAGCCTGCGCGCGGGATCGGCAGCTGGAAATATGCTCCGGTGAGAGGATCGTGCAAGGATTTGCGAGGATCGGCGTGCAGTTCCGCGGCCTGCCGGGTCTATCTTGGCCCTGATCCGGTGCCTTCTGGCCCCGGAACACCATCCGATATGAAGGAACACCCCATGCGCTACCGTACCCTTGGCCCAAGCGGCCTGCTGGTTTCTGAACTATGCCTCGGCACCATGACCTTTGGTGGCTCCGAGGGGATGTGGGGTCAGATCGGCCAGTTGCGTCAGGACGAGGCCGACCTATTGGTCAGGGCGGCACTGGACGCCGGCATCAACTTTATCGACACCGCCAATGTTTATGCAGGCGGGGAAAGCGAACGCATCCTTGGCCAAGCCATTCGCAACCTTGGCATCCCCCGGGATGATGTGGTGATTGCGACCAAGGTGCTGGGCCCGATGGGCGAGGGGCCGAACGCCCGCGGGGCATCGCGCGCCCATATCATGGCGCAGGCCAGGGCAAGCCTGAAGCGGCTTGAGACGGATCATATCGACCTTTACCAGATCCACGGTTTTGACCCGCTGACCCCGATGACCGAGACGCTTGAGGCGCTTGATACGCTCGTCCGGCAGGGGCATGTGCGCTATATCGGGCTGTCGAACTGGGCGGCATGGCAGGTGGTCAGGGCAGTCGGGATCACCGAGGCACGCAAGCTTGCCCCGATCCTGTCGCTGCAGGCTTATTACACCCTCGTTGGCCGCGATCTGGAACGCGAGATCGTGCCGATGCTGAAAACAGAAGGCATCGGCCTGATGGTCTGGAGCCCGCTTGCAGGCGGTTTTCTGTCGGGCAAATACAGCGGCGGCAGTGCTGCGGATCAGGGGCGCCGGGCCACTTTTGACTTCCCGCCCGTCGACCTTGAGCGTGGCGATGCCGCTATCGCTGTCATGCGCGAGATCGCCTTGGCCAAGGGCTGCACGGTGGCGCAGGTGGCGCTGGCATGGCTGCTGCATCAGCCGGTTGTGACCAGCGTCATCGTGGGAGCCAAGCGGATCGAGCAATTGCAGGACAATATCCGCTCGACCGAGGTCAGTCTGTCGGCCGAGGATCTGGCGGCGCTGGATGCGGTGACCAAACTGCCCGCCGAATATCCGGGCTGGATGCTGGAGCGTCAGGCCGAATACCGCGCGCCGCATGCCGGGCAAAAGGGCTGAGCCTTGGTTTTCAGGCTGGATGAACACCGGGCCCCGCAGGATCGCGGGGCCCGGCTTTTCTTATGCGGTCAGCAGAGTTGGACCCGATTTGCCGGCGAGATACTGTCGCAGCACCACTGCGGCAAGGATCGCCGCCCCGATCAGGGTCGAGATCAGCTCGGGCGCAATCATCATAAGCGCGGCGATGGGCAGAAGGATCCGCTCGAACAACAGCAGCGGGCCCATGAGCCAGTTGGTGATCGCTGCCGACAGCGCCACGATGCCCAGTACCGCGCCAGCAAAGGCCAGCAGAAAGTCGGGCAAGGTAAAGGCCTGTGTAACAATCAGCAGCGAGGGCGAGAAGACAAAGACGAAGGGCACAAGTGCCTTGCCCATCGACAGCCGGAAAGCCGTGTTCCCGGCCTTGAAGCCGTTGGCCCCCGCGATCCCGGCGCCCGCATAGGCGGCAAGCGCGACAGGTGGCGTCACATCCGCAAGCACACCGAAGTAGAAGACAAAGAAATGTGCAACCAGCGGCTCGACATTCATCATTCCCAGCACCGGCGCGGCGACAGCAACCATGATGATGTAGTTCGCTGTTGTCGGCACGCCGCAGCCCATCAGCACACAGACGATTGCGGTCATCACCAGGGTGAAAAGCAGCGTCAGCGTCTGGATGCTGAACAGCTCGAACGGCAGGAAGGTCAGAAAATCGTGAGACGAGGCCGCCCAGTTCTGTGCCACGCTCGTCACCATGAAGGCGATCTTGAAGCCGACTCCGGTCAGGGTGACGATCCCGATCACCACGCCGACCAGTGCGGCGGCGGCGGTGACGGCCAGCGATTGACGTGCACCGGCGACAAAGCCTTCATAGATGCCGGCGGCGGTTTCCTTGATGCCTTCGACCGCGCCTGCGGCCATGATCCGCTGGATCAGATAGACGATCATACAGGCAGTGATCGCCCAGAAGGCCGACAGAAAGGGCGTGCGACCCGACATCAGCATCCACACCAGCAGGATCAGCGGGAATACCGACAGCCAGCCTTCGCGCAGGACTTTCCAGGCTTTGGGCAGTTCCTCCTGGCGCAGGCCACGAATGCCCAGACGTTTGGCCTCAAGGTGGACCTGAACCAGCACGCCAAAGAAATGCATAAAGGCCGGGACGATCGCCGCGATCAGGATGGTGCGCAGCGGAATGCCCAGATATTCGACCATCAGGAAGGCCACTGCGCCCATGACCGGCGGTGTGATTTGCCCCCCGGTCGAGGATGCCGCCTCGACGGCCGCAGCGAAGTGGCGCTTGAAGCCGATTTTGATCATCGCCGGGATGGTCAGCGCGCCGGTCGTCACGGTATTGGCGATCGACGAACCCGAGATCGTCCCGAGCATGGCCGAAGAAATAACCGAGACCTTGGCCGGCCCGCCTGCAAACCGTCCGGCCAGTGCGGTCGCAAGGTCGATGAACAACTGTCCCAGCCCGATCTTTTGCGCCATCACCCCGAACAGGACGAAGTGGAACACATAGGTCGCGATGACGCCAAGCGCGGTGCCATAGATCCCTTGCGAGGTCAGGTAAAGGTGGTTGACGATGGTCGACCAGTCCGCCCCAGGATGGACCAGAATCCCCGGCATCGACTTGCCGAAATAAGCATAGGCGATGAACAGCGCCGCGATCACCGGCAAGGGCCAGCCCATCGAACGGCGGACTGCCTCCATCAACACGACAAGCAGCAGCGTGCCCATGGCGATGTCGATGGGCAGCGGGTTGCCGACACGGAACTGCAGCTGCGAATAGATCCACGGCACGTAAAAGGCGCTGATCGCGCCGCCGATGGCCAGTGCCCAGTCATAGACTGGCACGCCAAGGATGGCGAAACCGTCGGTCTTGTGGCGGTTGCGCGCCAGTGCCGAAAAGCTGAGGAAGATGATGAACAGCGACACGCCCATATGCAGCCCGCGATGGGTGGTCGCGCGCGGGATGCCAAAGCCGGCTGTATAGAAGTGGTAAACCGAAAGCAGGAACAGGATGATCCCTGACAGGATGGCGACCGGACGCGTCACTGTGCGGAAGCGCGCCTCGGGATCGTACTCTTCCTCAAGCGCGCGTAGCTCGTCGTCGGAAAGTGTGCGTGTGGTTTCGGTCATGCGGTGTTTCTGCCGTTCGGTTCAGGTCCAAAGGACGCGGACCGGGAACCGGTCGCGTCCTTGACGAGTTTCTGGCGGGGCAAGCTTACTGCAGCTTGCCAGCTTCCTTGTAGAAACGCTCGGCACCCGGGTGGAAGGGGATACCTGCGCCCTGGGTGGCGCTGTCCAGGGTGATCAGCTTGCCCTTGGCGTGGCCAGCGGCAAACAGTTTCTGGGTGTTTTCGTTGTAAAGCGCCTTGGTGATGCCATAGATCAGCTCTTCGGGCTGGTCGGCGTTGGTGACCAGCTGCGCCCCGACCGAAAGCGTGGTGACATCGGCCGCCTGGCCTTCATAAGTGCCGGCCGGCACCGTGTCGGTGGCAAAGAAGGTATAGGTGCTGAGCAGCTTTTCGACCTCGGGGCCGGTGATCGGAACCAGCGTCACCTCATGCTGGCTGGCCAGCTCGGCGATCGCGCCCGCCGGGTAGCCGCCAACAAAGAAGAAGGCATCCATCGCGCCGTCGCGCATCCGGTCAGCGGCCTGATCAGGCTTGAGGTATTCCGGCTTAACATCGGCCTCGGACAGGCCAAAGGCCTCCAGGATGATCTTGGCATCGACCAGCGTGCCCGAGCCGGGCTCGTCCAGCGAAACGCGCTTGCCCTTCAGGTCGGCGACCGAAGCGATACCCGCATCGGCACGCGCGACAAGGTGGATGCTTTCGGGATAGAGGTTGGCGATCAGGCGCAGCTTTTCGACGGCCGGCTGGCCTTCCCAAAGGCCGGTGCCGGTCTGGGCCCAGTAGGCGACGTCGGATTGGCTGAAGCCGGCCTCCATCGCGCCGCCGTTGATGGCGTTCACATTGCCCACCGATCCGTTCGAGGCCACGGCGGTTGCAACCAGACCCGGCACACCGCAGGAGCCGCCGTCTTCGCAGGCGCGTGAGCCGGGCGGGCTGGAGATCGCGTTCGCGATCAGGCCGCCGATCGGGTAATAGGTGCCGGCGGTGCCGCCCGTGCCGATACGGAAGAACGACATTTCCTGTGCCATAGCGGCCTGACCAAAGGAGGCTGCGGCGATGGCTACGGCCGCGAACAATGTCTTGAGCTTCATGTCGAGATCCCTGTTTTCCAGACTGTTCTGAACAAGCTAGTCCACAGTCACGTGAAGTGACAACCATTCATGCCGGGCAGATCGGAAATGGCGTGACGTTCCAACGGGTGGTTTTAGCGGGCGCGCGTGCTGACAGACCGTCGCGGCAGCAGGATTTTCAGTTGCAACCACCGCTGGTTAGCAGGGACGCCCGAGGTGGCCCGGGCACGACAACAAGACCTCGAAACCGGGCGGCTTGTTTGGGGCGCTGTTCGACGGGAAAGTGGTGGAATCTCCCATTGGTTGTCTTGACCGTGGGGTTTTATTTCGCAGAAGTGCTGATTCGAGGTTGATCCGGTCAGATCTCTGTCGAATGGCGGGAGTGGGGGAGGCAGCTGTCCTGCCGTCCTTAGCCCGGCCGACGCCGTTCACGAGGCGAGCGGTGCATCGTCGGCCTGAAAGACGAAGGCCTCAAGTGCCTCTGGGGCGATGGGTTTGAACAGGATCTGTAGCCCTGCCCGGCCTGCTGCGCGCCGGGTCTCGGGGCTGCGGTCTGCGGTAATGATCCGGGTCGGACGGCTGCCGAAACGGCGGTGTAGTGCCTGCGCCGTCTCAACACCGCTTGGGCCTTCGCCCAGTTGTTGATCCAGCAGATAGATGTCGGGGATGACGCCCATCTCTTCGATAAGCGTTAACGCCTCCGAGCCGCTGCTGGCTTCGACCACCTCGACGCCGCGCCGTTCGAGCAATTGGGTGATGGCGCTGCGCAGGTCCTCGTCATTTTCAACCAGCAGCACGATGCGGCCCATGCCGGTCTCGGGCAAGGGCGAGGGGGCCGAGGTCTGGCTGTCGATCGAAGGCAGGTCATGGGCCACCGGCAGTTCGACTGAAAACAGGGTGCCGCGTCCGGGCACCGAATGCAGCTCAAGCCGGTGATCCAGCAGCGCGCAGGCGCGTTCGACGATGGCAAGGCCCAGCCCCATGCCCTGTGCCGCCGACGCCGTGCCCTCGACGCGGTGGAATTCGCGAAAGATCGCCTGCTGATGTTCCGGGGCGATGCCGGGGCCGGTGTCGTGGACCTCGATCCGCAGATGGTCCCCCCGACGGCGCGCACCGACCAGCACCCGGCCCGAAACCGTATAGCGGATGGCATTGCCGATCAGGTTTTGCAGGATGCGCCGCAGATAGGTCGCGTCGCTTTGCACGGCCAGCCGGCATGACATGATGCGCAGCCGCAGCCCCTTTGCCGCAGCAAGCGGGGCAAATTCGTCGGTCAGCTGCGCCAGCAGCAGCTTCATCGACAGGGGCGCGATCTCGATCTCGGTGCCGCCGGATTCCAGCCGCGACAGGTCCAGAAGCGCGCTAAGAATCCCCTCGACGCTAAGCAGCGCGTTATGCGCCTTTTCCAAAGTGCCTCGCAGGGCGCTGTCTCCGGCATCGTCGCGGGCCGAGGCAACGAACAGTTTGGCAGCCGACAGCGGTTGCAGCAGGTCATGGCTTGCCGCCGCGACAAAGCGTACCCGGGCAGAATTGGCACGTTCGGCATTGGCAAGTGCTGCGGCCAGTTCCTCGGTCCGGGCGGTCACGCGGGCCTCTAGCGTGGCCTTGGCGCGCAACATCGAATGGATCGCCAGCCGTTCGCGCGTGACATCGGTAAAGGACATGACAAAGCCGCGTTCGGGCATCTCGCGGCCATGGACGTCCAGAATGACGCCCGAGGCATGCCACAGCTCAAACGACAGCGGTGGGCGGGGCGCGCGCATCCGTACCCAGTCACGCAGCTGCGAGGCCGAGAACCCCTCGTTAAAGCGGGCCTGATAAAGCGTCCGCACCGTCAGCCGCTCAAAGCTGAGCCCGCGATGCATCAGCGCCGCCGGGATCTCCAGCAGGTCCGCCAACCGCTGGTTCCAGCCGATCAGTGCCCCATAGGCGTCAAAGATGCCGACACCCTGATTGATGTGTTCCAGGGTCGCGCGGATCATCCGCGCCTGACTGTCCAGCAGCTTGCCATGCTCGATCCGCTCGGTACGGATGATGCGGGTCACATCGGTATGCAGGACCACCGTGCCCCCGTCAGAGGTGCGCTGTTCGCTGACCTGAATCCAGCGGTCTCCGGTCAGGCCAATGTTGAAGTGCTGTGATTGGCCGTGCAGTTGCAGCCGTTGGGCGATCCAGGCGTCGGGGGTGGTCCCTTCGGGCAGCAGGACCTGACGGGAACGACCAAGATGGCGAACATAGGTCGCAAAACTGATGCCCGGCGCCAGCGCCTGATGAACCTCGGTAAGGTCGGCGCAGAAACGGCTGTTGCAAAGGACCAGCCGATCCTCGGGATCGAAAAGGGCAAAGCCTTCCTCGATGGCCTCGATTGCCTGTGACAGGTCGCGGCGGGCGCGTTCGGCAGTCGCATTGGCGGCGTTCAGCCGTTCAAGCGTTGCCTCAAGGTCGCGGGTGCGCTGGCGGACGCGCTCTTCCAGAAGGGCGGCGCGGCGGAATTCTTCGAAGGCCGCGCTGTTTTCGTCCCGGCGCTCTTCGGAATGGCGCATCAGCGCCTCGGCGATGATCAGCAGCTTTTCGAGGTTGTGCCCGGCCTCATCGTCGCGGTCGATCAGCCAGTCAGAGATGCGTCCTGCCATCAGTCCACCCCTGTAAGCCGGGTCCCGGGCGGATAGATCGCGCAGCCGGTCAGGGTGTGGTTGACGTGCAGCGGGCCAAATTGCTCACCATAGGTGGAAAAGCCCCAGACGCGATGACGGCGCAGCACATCCGATACGGCAGCGCCGCGCTGTTTGTG
Source organism: Paracoccus sp. J56 (assembly GCF_019633685.1). NCBI lineage: Bacteria > Pseudomonadati > Pseudomonadota > Alphaproteobacteria > Rhodobacterales > Paracoccaceae > Paracoccus > Paracoccus sp. J56. Next base: position 26,688 of record NZ_JAFL01000021.1, on the reverse strand, counting down.
TTCAGCCTCGATCCGGCGCAGCACGCAGTCAAAGCCAAGGACCGCCACCGGCGGCACCGGCGCGGCAAGCTGCGACAATTTCCGGTCAAGATGCGTGGGCAGGTCATCGGGTTCGGTCAGCGCCAGCACCACGCCCGCCGCAATGGCTGAAAAGAACAGCAGATCGCCCGAGGGCAGCACCCGTTGCACCGCCCGCACATGGTAGCGGCCCCCGACCCGCACGGCGAGCGGATGCGAAGCAAAGGTCAGGTAGTCGATTAGCTCAGGATCCTTGCCAAGAATGCGGGCATATTCCTGCGCTGCCGGTTCGGCGTTGATGCGCTGCACGATGCGGGCGGCAGGATCGGCCTGTGTGACCACCATGCGTCTTTCGGTGGGGTTCAGGTGGTCCATGTTCAGCGCGCGGACCGGGCATAGTCCGCGCAGCACCGACAGGACCGCCGCATTACGCAGCGCCCGGCCGCGATGAATGACCAGCGTTTCCTGAAAGCGCAGCCCGTCGCCTGCCGATCCGCCGATCAGCGGCACACTGCCCGAGCCTGCCGCCAGCGCCGAGGCAAGATCGTCCTCGCGCAGCGACAGCCCATCGACAAGCAGCACCGCGAATTCATGGGGCAGATGCGCATGGCTGTTGGCAAGGTCATGGCGCAGCTGCAAGAAAGCCGCCGCAGCCGCGCTGCGCGACAGGTGGTCCAGATCAGTCAGCTCAAGCACTTCGGCCGCGAAAAGATCGGCAGGAAACCCCAGCGCCAGCACCGCGCCTTCGTCATAGCCAGCCTCAGAGATTTCGCCCGCGGTGGTGCAGCCGACGACATGGGTGGCAGGCAGTTGAGCGGCTGTCTCGGCGGCGATACGCGCGATATCGGCCTGGGGTGAGATAAACAGCATGACCAGCGCAAATGGCCCCGGCCCAAGAGCCCGCGCCAGTCGCCCGGTCACATCGGTATCCCGGGCCGGCGCACTGGCGCGCGCGATGCAATCCTGCGCTGCGCCCACCCCGGCCTCCCTTCCGTTCCTGCACCTGCGAGATTGAACTTAACGGTTCAGTTCTTCGCTGTCATTGCCGGTGATCTCTGATCCTGTGGTCATGGCGTTGAAGCTGATGTCTTGCGCAAACAGCACCGCCTGAGTGCGGGTCTGCACGCGCAGTTTGCGCATGATTGCGGTGACATGCGCCTTGACCGTGGTTTCGGCGATCGACAGTTCATGCGCGATCTGCTTGTTCAAAAGCCCCGCGCTGATCAGTTGCAGGATGCGGGCCTGCTGGCGGGTCAGTGAGGCAAGCCGGGCCAGCGCCTCTTCTTCCAGGCTGGGGGTGGCATTGTCGAGCGCAAGGCGGCTTGTATGCACTTCGCCCCTGGCAATGGCATCAAAAGCCTCGCGGAATGCCTCGCGCGGGGCGTGTTTGGGCACATAGGCGCTGACGCCAGCCAGTAGCGCGCCGCGCACCACCCGCCGCTCGTCCATGGACGAAACCACGATGATGGGGCGGTCCGCCGCCGCCTGCCGCATGCGCACGACGCCTTCGAGCCCGTTCACATCGGGCAGGTGCAGGTCCAGAACGATCACATCGGGCACGGGCTCGCAGGTCATACGATCCAGCGCCTCGGCAAGGCTGCCCACAGCCTCGACCCGGGCAATGCCGACCGGGCCGGTCAGCGTCATCGACAGCGCGTCGCAAAACAGCGGGTGGTCGTCCACGATCAGCGCAGTGTTCAGCGGCCGGGGTGTCGGCGGGCAGGGCTGGGCTTGTTGCATGGTTCCGCTCATATAGCTGCCGTGACTGGCAGGTCGGTCGTGTCTGTTTCGGGCGGCGTGCCCGCGAGGTATGGCGACTGTCATCCCGGTTCCTCCAGTCGGATCAGCCAACCGCCCGAGGCGTTGACCTGGATGCCATAGCGCCCCGGCCGTTCGATCAGGAACGAGCCCGAACCGGTCCCGGCCTGATGCAGATTCTGGATCACCGCGCCCGATGCGTCCAGCAGATAGACCACCATGATTGCATCCATGCTTTCAAAGACCAGCCGCGTCGGCTTGCTGAGGTCGAACAGCGGCAAAATGCGATTGCCCGCGCCGCGATGTTCCACGACCGGCTTTCGCGCGGCCAGCCGGTCATAGCAGGCAAGTCGCTGGGCGTCGTCCCTTTCGCCCCGGCAGGCATCAAGCGCGGCTGCAGGGTCAAAGCCCAGGGCGGGTGCCGCGGCCAAAGCCGCTGACACCAGGATCACCAGTCCACGGGGCATCCCGTGCAGTTCTCCATATGCACCCCCTCCCAGATCGCATAGGGGGCGTGGTTCCCCTGCATCACCGCATTGGCAAAATCGGCATTGTAGAACTTGGTCTCCATCAGGTTCGCGCCGATGAGCTGTGCGCCGACGAATTTCGATTTTGGGGCCATGGCGGCCTCCAGCGTCGCGGCGGTCAGGTTCGCGCCTGAAAGGTCGGCGCCCGAAAGCCGGGTATAGTCCAGATTGGCCCCGGTCAGGTCGGCATCGCGCAGGATTACGCCCTGCAGCTGTCCCATCTGCAGGTTTGCCCCACGCAGGTCGGCGCCGGTCAGGTCCGCGCCTTTCAGCTCGGCCCCGAAAAGGTTTGCGCGCATCAGATTGGCGCCCCTCAGGTCGATGCCGTTAAGCTTGAGCCCGCGCAGATCGGCATGGCTCAGGTCAACGCGGGGGCAGGCTGCGCCGGGGCCGATTTCGCAGCCATTGATGACCAGCGATCCTTCGCGCGGGGCTGGCTCATCGACGATGACCGGCCATGTGCCGCCGGTCTGTCCGGAATTGGCCACATGCACGCCCGAGGCAAGGGCCAGTGCGGCAAGGATTGGCAGGCTTCTGAGCATCTTGGTTCCCTTGGGTCTGGGGGTGAAGGTCCGGGCGGGACAAGGCCCGCCCGTCCGTCTGTTTCAGCCCGGCGCTACTTGGTTGCGGTCATCAGGTCGTCCGGGATCTCGAACACCCAGAACGAGCCGCCCTGGCTGACCTGAGTGGTCAGCGTAGCCATGTCGCCGCCCCACAGCGGCACCGCGCCGCCATAACCCGAGGCGATGCCCAGATATTGCTTGCCGTCCATTTCCCAGGTGATCGGGGACGAGACGATGCCCGAGCCGGTATTGAACTTCCACAGCTCTTCGCCGGTCTCAGAGTGGAAGGCTTTCACAAAACCGTCCGAGGTGCCGGTAAAGACCAGATCGCCTGCTGTGGCCAGCGTGCCGGCCCAAAGCGGGAATTCCTCTTTATGCTCCCACTTCTTTTCGCCGGTGGCCGGGTCAAAGGCGCGCAGCGTGCCGATATGGTCTTCGTAAAGCCGCTTGATGCGAAAGCCCTGACCCAGATAGGCGGCACCGGCCTGATAGGTGACGTTCTCGGTCCAGTAATCCTCGGTCCAGTGGTTGGCCGGGACGTAGAACAGGCCGGTCTTGGGGCTGTAAGACATCGGGTTCCAGTTCTTGCCGCCAAGGAAGGGAGGCGAGACCTCGATGCTTGCGCCCTTGGTTTCACCCTCGGCGGGCAGGGGCGGGCGCTGGCCCTCGACCTCGATCGGGCGGCCGGTCTCAAGGTCGATGCCCTTGGCCCAGGTGATGCCGTCGACAAAGGGGAAGGCGTTCAGCAGCGCCGTCGGCCGGTTGATCTCGCCGCCCCGTTTGGACAGGGCGTCGATGTCGGTGACATAGAAGAAGCCGTTGCGGTCGGCATGGGCCCCGGCGCGATGGACGTTGCCATCCTTGTCCTTGTAGTCGAACAGGATGATCTCGTTGTTGCCCGAGAAATCCCAGGCGTCATTCGGGGTGTGCTGGTAAAAGCCGACCAGCTCGCCGTTCGTCGGATCGACGTAAGCCTGTCCCGAGGTATAGAGACTGTCGCCCGGCGTGCGCGCCCAGGTGTTCCACGGCGCGGGGTTGCCGGCACCGACGATGATGGTGTTCGTTTCGGGATCATAGCTTGCCGATTGCCAGGGCGCACCGCCGCCGTGGCTCCATGCTTCGACCTTGCTTCCGTCGGGATTGTTGGGCCAGCTTGGCGCGGCAGGATCGCCGGTGACCGTGCCTTCGGCCCCGGCCAGCGTACCCTTGTGCCCTTCGACAAAGGGCCGCATCCAGATTTCCTCGCCCGTGTCGACATCGCGGGCATAAAGCTTGCCCACCACGCCGAATTCGTCGCCCGAGCTGCCATGGATCAGCATGACGCGCCCGGTCTCTTTATCCTTCACGATGGTCGGAGCGCCGGTCATCGTATAGCCGATCTTGTGGTCCTCGAACTTCTGACGCCAGACCACTTTCCCGGTGTCCTTGTTCAGCGCGTAGATGCTGGCGTCCAGCGTGCCAAAGAACACCTTGTCGCCATAGATCGCCGCGCCGCGGTTGATCACGTCGCAGCAGGGGCGGATATCTTCGGGCAGGCGGGCCTCGAATTTCCACAGCCGTTTGCCGGTCCTGGCGTCCAGCGCCCACATCCGGGAATATGAGCCGGTGACATAGATCACCCCGTCATGGACCAGCGCCTGAGTTTCCTGCCCGCGCTGCTTTTCATCCCCAAAGGAAAAAGACCATGCCGGGCGCAGGTGCTTGACCGTTTCGGTGCTGATCTGGTCAAGCGACGAAAAACGCTGCGCCTTGACCCCCATCCCGTACATCAGGACGTCATCGGTGGTTTCGGCATCGTTCAGGATGTCCTCCCACGTGACGGGGCTGGTTTCGGCCAGCGCCAGCGCCACTGTGCAGGTCAGGGCCAGGACGCTGGCCGAGGTCAGTTTCAAAAAGCGATTCATGCAGTCTCCTCCTATACATGAACGACGGGGTTGCCCGCGTCGGGTGCCTTGTCCGTCCAAGCTTCAGGCGCTGCCGATGACCGGCAGAGCCCCGGTTTCAAGGTCGCCAAAGCGACGCACGACCGAGCGCAGGTATTCTTCGGGATTGGCTCCCAGCCCGGCGAATTCGGGGGCAGGGCCGGCAGCCATCGTTTCAACCGGCGTCAGGCCCAGTTCGGCAGCCATCCGCAGTCGTTCGCGCGTGACCTGTAAATAGGCGCGGGTCTGCGTGATCCCTTCGCCTGTGCGGTGATAGCTGCCATGACCTGGCACCACCCCGGCGCTGCCCAGCCCCTCAAGCTGATCCAGCGACGCAAGCCAGGTCGCGAAATCCGCGTCAGGCAGGCTTGGTGCCCGGTCGAGAAACACCAGATCCCCGGCAATCAGCACACCGGTCGCCTCATCAAGGATGGCAAGGTCGGCCGAGGTGTGACCGGCAAGCGGGATCATCCGCAGCGCCCGCCCCCCGATCTGGCTTGTGCCAGGGTCGATATTGCCGGTCGCTGGCGTCGTGCGCGTGCCGGAAATCCAACTGCCAAGGATCGAATACAGCGTCTCGGCATAATCCTGGGCGTATTCGCGGCAGGTCGCGGCGGTCTCTGCCAGTGCCAGCAACGGGCGGTCGGCCAGGGCCGCGTTGCCGAACCAATGGTCAGGGTGGTGATGGGTGTTGATCGTCGCCGCCAGTCCGCCCAGCCGCTGTTCGGCAAAGGCGCGGATCTCGGTCCCCATGGCGACGGTCGAGCCGCTGTCGACGATGATCGCACCCTGATCCGTCGCGAGCAGCGCGATATTGACGATATCGCCGCCGTTTTCGCGGCTGAAGACCTCGCGCCGGCCCTCGATCATCCAGATGCCGTCCGCGACCTCAAAGGGTTGCAGGCCGTAGCTGCGCGGCTGGGCAAAGGCGCGTCGCTGCAGGACAAGCGCAGCGGATCCAGCCAGAAGGGCACGTCGGGACAACGCTGTCATGGCGTGGCCTCCACCTTGCCTTCGAAGGTGTATCCCAGATTGTCGCGGGCATGGATAATGACCGGTCCGCGCGCCAGATCGGGGGGCAACAGAAAGGTCAGCGCCGGATTTTCCTCTAACGGCTCATGCAGCTCAAGCGTGGCGATTTCCGCCCCCGAGGCATCAAGCAGCGCAAGCTCGGTCAGGTGATGGGCCGGAATGCCGTCGGCAAGGCCGGTGTCCTGCGGGTGGCGCAGCCGCATCCGCAGACGCCCGGTTTCAGGCCAGAGCCGGGCGCGCAATTCGCCAAACCCTTCTTGCCAGTCGGGGCGTTGATGCGCGGCGGCGGGGGCGCTGCAGCCGCCGCCAAGCGCGCTGACATAGGCCGCACCAACCAGCCATTCACCGGCCCCGGTCTCGGCCGAGGCGCGCAGGGCCCCACCGACCTCGTATTTCACGCCAAAGCCCAACAAGGGCAGGGCGCGCCCGGGGTGAAAGACGATGGCCTTGGGAAAGGGGCTGTAGTCGATGGTGACGACGATGCGCCGGATTGGCCGGGTGACGGCGGTTGCGTCGATCAGAAAGGGGACATGGCTGGAATCCTCGGCCGCGCCCGGCGCAAGGACGGTGACGGCCGGGTCATTGCGCCAGACCGCCGGATCGCCCAGAAATTCCTGCCTGTGTGACGGCCACATGCCGCTGTCGAACGCGTCGCCCCCCACGGCCGCCGGTCCGGTTTTGCCGGTCAGCAGGGGCGGAGAGGCCGCGCCGGGCAGGATGTCCGTCAACAGCGCCATGCCCTATTTCCTCAGAACGCTCTGGATCAGCTCGGCGGCGGCAGGTGCGTGCGAAGCCCCGCTGCGCAGGATATGTGCCGCCTGATCCAGCACGGTCACAGTGCGCGGCGCGCCCGAGAGTGCCTCAAAGCCGCTGCCGGCGGTCTCCAACTCCTGGGCAAGCGCGGCGATCTGATCCTCGCCCGCATCCGGGGGCAGTGCTTTGACCTTGTCGTAAAGCGCAGCGATCTCGGTGCTTTTCCCGGCTATCGCATCGGCATCGGGGCGGGTCTCGATATAGGTACGGATCGCCCAGATCGCTTGCTGGTTCAGGATGCCTTCGAAAGGCGGCATCTTGACCGCGCCATTCTGTTCATAGCCGTGCAGGATGCGGTCCAAAAACCACTCATCACCATATTCACTGGCCTCAAGAAAGCGCAGGTCCGGCGCAAGCCCGCCCGAAATCGCCTCCAGCCCGTGGCAGCGGGCGCAGTTGCTGTTAAATCCTTTGGCACCGATTTCTACTGCCTTGAACAGGACCTCTCCTTCGGCTTCGCGCCAAGGGTTTTGGGTCGCCATCTCGGCCGGCAATTCGGGCAGACCAGTGGTGTCGACTGCCTGCGGGGCGGTGTCACCATGGCCTAGCGCCATCGGCGCCCAGAATGCGAGTGATAGGGCAAGAGGAAATATCTTGCTTATCCTGCTGGTCATGTTCCAAAGTCCTTCGCGCATATCCGGTGTGTGCTCTGTCCTGGTCAAATTTCCTTGAGATCGAGAGAGGGTAAATTGTGCCATGGTCGTATTGCACATGCCGCGCAGGGGCCGGACCCTGCCGTTTCGCCCCAGAATCGGGGCATTTCTCCTGCTTCTGGCGGGGCTTTTTCCTTTGGCCGCTTTGGCTGAGCCAAAGGCGCTGTTCGGTAGTGACGGCTACCGGATCGACAGTTATCGCGCCCCCGTGCCTGATACAGCGCCCGGTGCGCGGACGCTGGATATTGCCGAGGTTCAGGCGCTGGTCGCCAGGGGCTGGACGCCCGTCGATGTCATGGGTGCGCGCATCTTTGAGATCGGCGATGACGGAGAATGGATCATGCCCGAGCGGCATCTTTCGCTGCCCGGTGCGCACTGGCTTCCGGTGGTCGGATGGGGCCAGCTGGAGCCATGGCAGAGCGATTATCTGGACGCGAGCCTGCAGCGCATTACGGGCGGCAATCGCGAAGCGGGGCTGATCCTGTTCTGCAAGCTGGATTGCTGGCTCAGCTGGAATGCGACCAAACGGATTGCGGCGCTGGGCTATACCAATCTGGGCTGGTTTTCGGGCGGGGTGGATGCCTGGGCGGATGCCGGGCTGCCACTTGTCGAAACGCGGCCCGAACCATATCGGCGCGAATAACGTCAGGTTGGAGTTGCCCGGGCGCTGGATATGGGTTTGCCCCAGCCATCCTGATGCTGTGCAGCAGTCGGGTCAGGGTCAGTAAAGTCTCGGCAAACCAGATTGTCCGGCCAGCAGTTTTGACGCTGGAGCTTGTTTATCTCTGGTCGCCGGTAACGCGGGCCGGCCCCGTACTCGCCACTGTCTACAACGGTGCAATAACGTCCTGTCGGGCGCTGGGTTTCCGTCTTCACGGCGGGTTTACCGCTTGTGAAACAGAGGTGGGCTTTGGCTTATTTCCCAAGGGGTTTTCCCAAGGGGCGGATAAATGTGCAAATAAATGATATTAATTACATATTCTGGCATCAGATATCTGGAAGTAACGGGCTACAGGTGGGTCCGTGTGACAGCCAGTACTGTGATCAGCTGAGCAGTCAGAGCTGCAACAGGGGATCTCATGGCCAGAATCGAAAAAGGGGCTGTCCAAAGTCAGCGACGGCGCCGCTTCCTTACGTCACCTCGGCGCCGTCTGGAGGCATTATCGACACAGAGATCTTGCTTCGGCCGGAGGAATCTTTTCGGCATGGGCAAAGATATCGGGCTCGACCCGCTCGGGGCTGATCCAGATCACCCGCACGCGGCGGCGCCCGAAGTGCCTGTCAGCAATGCTGTCTTGTAGTCCGAAAATGCCATTGTCGTCTTTCTTTCATTGGGGTTCAGGGGCCCGGAATGTGGCGGGTCAGGGGCGCAATGGTCACATCGCCCGTGGTGATGCCTTCACGCAGGCGCCGGGCCAGTCCGACCGCGCCCGATGTGTCCGGGTGGATCAGAATCGACTGCTCTGGCATCGGGATGACGGTACCCCGGACCATTTCGACCTGGCCGTCGCGAATGACGCGCATGACACGGGCCACTACCTGCGCGAGGTCGTGGATCGCCGCCTCCGGCTGGCTGCACGGGGCAAGCTGGCCATTTTCAAGATATCCCCGATCAGCCAGAAACAGCCGGATCACATTGCCGCTGCGTGCCAGCGCGGCCTTTTCCAGCGCACTGCCGGGCAGGACAAGGAATGAGATTTCGGGGTCAGATCCATTGTTGCCCGCGTCGAGGTCTCTGCGACGGCAGGGTTGCCAAGCCATGTGGGCGAGACACGGACATGCCGATGCAAAGTCTTGGCCGGCGCATTATTCCTCCCGCCTGGTCAAAGAAAGCCGGCGCCACGACGGCGCCGGCCCGGCTCTGTCACGCGGTCGCCTAGAAGGTGCCGCGAATGCCGATACCGACCATGCGGGGCGAGGTCATGCTGGCCTGAGTAAAAACCGTATTGCCACGTGCCGCTTCGAGCAAGGTGGGTGTGCGTTCGTCAAAGAGGTTGTTGACATAGCCGTAAAGCTCGACCTTGTCGTTGATCCGCCAGCTCGCGTTCAGATCGACAAGGGTATAGCCATCAACCTCGAATGCCGGAGTATTGGCGGTGTTCGAGTAATAGCCGTCGACATAGCGTAGCTGTCCGCCAAGGTTCAGCCGGTCGGTCGCGTCCCAGCTTGCGCCGAGGGTCAGCATCCTGCCGGGCGCACGGGCGAATTCATTACCCTCATAGGCGGGAATCTGATCGAAACGCTCAAACTCGGTATGCAGCAAGCCAAGGCTGCCGCGCAGGGTCAGCGCATCGGTTGCGCGCCAGTCGGCACCCAGTTCCAGCCCATAGGCGCGGGCGTCCTGTGCGTTGACCGTTTGCAGATAGGTCACGCCATCGACCAGATGGGCGATGTTGTGCTGGGCGTTGCTGTAATCCATGTAGAAGAGGTTGCCGGTCAGCATCAGCCGCCCCTCCATCAACTCGGCGCGGGTAAAGAGCTCATAGTTCCAGACGGTCTCGGCGTCGAATTTGGTCCATTCTTTCGAATAGCCAAAGTCCAGCGATACGCCGCCGGGGTTGTAGCCCTTGCTGATCAGCGCGCCGACGTTCCAGTCTGGTGTGACCTCATAGGTCAGCGACAGCTTGGGCAGGAAAACGTCGAAAGTTTCATCGTAATCTACGTCGCTTTTGGCAAATAGCGGCGAGACGTCGCCCTGACGGCGGATATGGTCGCGCTGGTAGCGCAGCCCCGCCGACAGCGTCCAGCGTTCGTCCAGCCGCCAGTTCAGTTCACCATAAAGGCCAAGGTTGGATTTCTTGTCGCGGAAGGTCGAGATGCCCCCTTGGTTCAGCCACTCGTCCTGATCGGTGAAAGCGACATAGACACCTGCGACGCCGCTGACCTTATCTTCGGGCATACCGAAGGTCAGCTTGCTTTCGTTTGAGTAATTGTCCTGTGAGACATTGGCATCCCCCATGGTCGGGGTGCCGACGCGGCGTTCGACATCCGAGGTCGAATATTGCGTCTTGCTGCTGACGCTGATCCCGTTGCCCAGGTCGTAATCGACATCAAGGATTGCCGTGTCAGTGGTCTGATCCCAGCCTGGCATCCAGGTGGTGATGGATTGCAGCTTGTCATAGGGCTCGGCCGCGCCCTCGGCGCTGGGGCGCTTCATCCGGCTGTGACTGTAGGTCAGCCTGGCCGACAGGCCCGGCAGGCCGGCCGGTTGCCACAGCAGCTTTAACCGCGCATTCGCGTTCAGGAAGTCCTGCCCGATGTCGTTTTGGATGAAGTTCGAGCCGACATAGTCGATGAAAGTGTCGCGTGCCGAATAATCCAGCGAGATACGGGCGGCCAACTCTTCGCTCAGCGGACCTGACCACATGAACGAGGCCGCACGTTGATTGTAGTCGCCGCCCTCCAGCCGATAGGCGCCCTCGGGGGTAAAGCTTGGGTTCTTGGTGTTGACGATGATCGCCCCGGCGATGGCATTGGCGCCTTGCGAGGTGGTCTGCGGCCCCCGGAACACCTCGACACTATCCACATCCCAGGTCGAGGTCGCGCCAAAATACAGTTCATTATAGCTTAGGTAATGGCCGTCCAGGTTGATCGTCGCCCGCGGCACCGATCCGGCAAAGAATGCATTTGCCCCGGTATGCGGTCCCTGCGCGTCCTGTCCGCGAATGACCGGCGTGCTGACATTGTCGGTATAGATCACGTTGGGTGTGCCGGCGATCACACTTCGAATCTCGGTCTTGCCGGCCTTTTCCTTTTCGATCTCACCCGAGGTCACCACCGAGACTGAGCTTGCGGTCTCTTTCAGGTCGCGAGTGATGTTGTCGCCGGTGATGACGATGGTGTCGAGCGTGATGGTGTCGGAAGGCGCCTCCTGCGCGCAAAGGGGTGCTGCGGCAATAAGCGTGACCAGACTGACTGTTTGCGTCAGCTGGCGGTGGCGATATCTGTGGGACATTGGTTCCTCGGCTGGTCGCGTTGTGCTGGCTGGCGCGGGGAACTCGCTGGCATTTCCTGTTCCACATTGCGCAATGCGTTCTGCATGTCAATCGGCCATATGCCGGGCACTTTGCTAATGGCTGCTCGGCGCGCTAGTGTTGCGCGGCTGTCACGTGCCTGTCATGGGTACCAGCCGCGAGCACAGGAGAAACATCCGATGGTGGAGTTCGAGCCTTTCCTTGATAAGGATGCGAAGCTCTCGCGGCAGAAACGGTCGGGGACGATCCAGTCGATCTCGGTTGCGATGCGGTTTCTCAACATTCTTGCCGGGGCCGAACGGTCGCTTGCCCTGACCGAGATCGCCCAGCTGTCGCGCACCAGCCGTTCGACCGCGCATCGTTATATGCAAAGCCTCGTCAAAGAAGGGCTGGCGGTGCAGGATCCGGTCTCCAGCCGCTATGACCTTGGCCCGGCCTCGCTAAGTCTTGGCGTTGCCGCGTTGCGCCGTATCGACGCGGTCGAGATCGCGGGCTCGCAGATGAAACAACTGACCGAGAACCATGGGCTTAGCGCCGGGGTCTGCATCTGGACCGAGCGCGGCCCGACCATCGTGCGCTGGTTTCGCAGCGCCCATTTCGCGATTACCGCGATCAGCCTTGGCGATGTGCTGCCGGTCGATAACACCGCCTGCGGGCTGGTATTCCAGGCCTTTCTGCCCCGCGCGCAGATCGAGGCGGCGCGGCGCTTGCAGCCTGTGAGTTTCCGCGGCACTCCGCCCGGCAAGGCGGTGATCAACCGTATCCGCAGCGAGGGCTGGGCCGAGCTGACGAGCCATCTTTTGTCCAATGTGACCGGGCAGGCGGCCCCGATCCTTGATGCACAGGGGGAGCTGATCTGCGTCGTCACCACGGCGGGCAATCTGGGTAAGCTTGATTCGCCCCATGCCAGTGTGGCGCTGCGTGATGCAGCGCGGCTTATCAACCGCGCCACCGGTGGGCAAAGCGCCTTTGACTGATCAGTCGCGCGGGCGCGGAATGACCATTGGCCGCCCGGTCAGCGGATCGGCCTGAACCAGCGCGGCAAGGCCAAAGACCTGCTCGATCATCGCCTCGGAGACGATGTTTTCGGGCGCGCCCTCGGCCACCACCGCGCCATCCTTCATCGCCACCAGATGCGAGGCATAGCGAAAGGCCAGGTTCAGCTCGTGCAGCACCGCGACCACGGTGCGGCCCTGCGTGTTCAGCCGGGCCAGAAGGTCCAGCAACTCGACCTGATGTACGATGTCCAGATAGGTTGTCGGTTCGTCCAGCAGCAAAATCCCGGTCTCTTGTGCCAGCACCATGGCGATCCAGACCCGCTGGCGCTGACCCCCCGAAAGTTCGGCCACCGGGCGCGCGGCGAGCGATAGTGTGCCGGTCATGTCCAGTGCGGCGCGAACGGCGGTTTCGTCCCCCGGCGACCATTGCTGCAAAAAGCCCTGATGCGGGAAACGCCCGCGCGCGACCAGTTCGGCCACTGTCAGCCCATCGGGTGCGGTCGGTGACTGGGGCAAAAGGCCCAATCGCCGCGCCACTTCGCGCGTCGGCAGGCTGAGAATCGCCTTGCCGTCCAGAACCACCTGCCCGGCATCCGGGGTCAGCAGCCGGGCCAGCGCGCGCAGCAGTGTCGACTTGCCGCAGGCATTCGGGCCGACGATGGCGGTGAATGATCCGTCCGGGATCGCCAGCGACAGATTTTCCGACACCGGCTGCGCCTGATAGCGCAGCGTGACCGCATCGGCGTGCAGGCGGTAGGACATTCCCGCGTCTCCGTTGGGGGTGTTTCTTTGCGGCATGTGTATTGCATTGCGGAATATGCTCTGCAATATGGTTTCAGCCATTGCGCCAGAGACCGGTCCGGCGATCAGCCATCCCTGCTTTTCAGACCCGCGCCCGACCCCGGGCGGAAAGGATGCCATGGCCAGCCTGAACCCCGAATCCGTCGAAGACCCCGAAGGTCTGCTTGCGCAGCCAGATCACATGCGTGACATGGACCGCGTCACGCTTGAGGTGGTCGCGATCCTCTGCCCCTTTCCCTCGGTCGCGCGGGTGGTGGGTCGGATTGATGCGCATGATCCACAGGCCTGGGGTGCCGCAAATGTAGCCGTCCGCATCGAAGTCGAGACCCCCGAGGGGCAACGCCCGGTCTCGCGCATCTACACGATCCGCAGCTTTGACCCGCGTTCCGGCATGGTCGAAATCGACTTCGTGATCCATGACGACGACAGTCCTGCGATGCGTTGGCTGCGGGCTGCAGGACCCGGCACAAGGGTCCATATGATCGGCCCGCGCCAGCACCTTGTTCCCGGCTTTGCACCCGGTAAGCGCGTGGCGATCTTTGCTGATGAAACTGCGATCCCCGCCGTTTTCGCCATCCTTGATGCGTGGCCGGATGGTGTTTCCGGCAGCCTGTGGATCGAGACCTCTGATCCTGCAGCGTTCGAGGAACTGCCGCGCCTTGCGGGACTTGATTATCATTTGATCCGCCGCGCCCGTCCGGCCGGCACTACCGGCGCGCTTTTTGCTGCCGCCCGGCAGGCGATCTCTGCGCCCGGGGGCTGGACCCTTTGGGCTGCGGGCGAGCGGCAGGAGATGCGTGAGTTTCGCAACCATTTCCGTGCTCTCGGACTTGGTCGCGACGATGTACGGGTCTTCGGCTATTGGAAGCATGGCTCCAGCAGCTCAGAGATCGACCGGATCAGGCTGCGCGAATATGCCGAGATCCGTCGGCGCGGCCTGCGGCTGGAAGACCTTGATGACGCTGAACTTCCGATCTGAGGAAAACCCATGCTCATCCGTCTGGTCCCGCTGATCCTTGCGTTTGTCCTGCCCGCCGTGGCGTACGCCGAGGGCTGGCCGCGCAAGATCACCGACGCATTGGGAGAGGTGACCATTGCCGAACCTCCGCAGCATATCGTTTCGACCTCGCCCAGCCTGACCGGCATCCTGCTGGCCATTGATGCACCGCTTGCTGCGACCGCATCGGCTTTGATTGGGCCTTTGACTGACGATAAGGGCTTTTTCCTGCAATGGGCGGCGGTGGCTGACCAGCGCGGGGTCGAGGTCCTGTATCCGAACCTTGATTTCGACATCGAGGCGCTGATGCTGCAGGAGCCGGACCTTGTCGTCGCCTCATCGACAGGGGGCGACAATATCCTGCCCTATCTTGAACAGCTCCGGGCGCAGAATGTGCCGGTGGTTGTGCTGGATTACGCAAATGACGGGTGGGAGGATCTGGCACGCACCCTTGGCCGTGCCACCGGGCATGAAAAGGATGCCGCCCGCGTGACCGGGGATTTTGCCCGACAGGCGGCCGAAACGCGGGCGGGACTGGTCTTGCCTGCGGGTGATGCCAGCATCGTTTCTTACAACTTTGCGGGCACCTATGCGGTCAGCACACCCGACAGCCCGCAGGCGCGTGTCCTTAAGGCGCTTGGCTTTTCCATTGCCGGTCTGCCGCAGGTGATGCGTGGCGAGGTTTCGCGTTCGGCAGATTTCGATTTCGTCTCGCATGAGAACCTGTCCGCCGCGATTGCCGGAGACAGCGTCTTTCTGCTGAACGGGACCGAAAGGACGGTGCAAGAGTTCATCGCCGATCCGGTGCTGGCGAACCTGCCTGCGGTGCGTGAAGGGAGGGTGTATCCGCTGGGGCCGCATTCGTTCCGGGTCGATTATTACTCGGCCCTGCAGATTATCGAGACGGTCGCGCCCTATTTTCGCAAATGAGGCCACTTGTGCATTCCTCGCCCGCCGGCAGGCAATATGCGGTGGGGCTTGCTGTGCTGACCCTATTGGCGATGGCGAGCCTTGCCATCGGCTCACGCCCCGTGCCGGTGGCGCAGGTGGTGTGGGCGTTGGTTGACTCGGATCCGGGCAATGACCTGCATCTGGTGGTGCGCGAACTACGCCTGCCACGCATGTTGCTGGCGATCTTTGCCGGGGCGGCGCTGGGACTGGCCGGGGCGGTCATGCAGGCTGTGACGCGCAACCCCCTGGCCGAGCCGGGCCTGCTGGGCGTCAATGCCGGCGCGGCCATTGCGGTGGTCCTTGGCGCCTCAGGCTTTGGGCTGACGCAGATGGCGCAATATGTCTGGTTCGGCGTTCTGGGTGCAGGGCTTGCGGGGGGCGCGGTGTTCCTGCTGGGACGCGCCCATGAAAGCGGGACCGATCCGGTCAGGCTGGTGCTGGCGGGGGCGGGGGTCTCGGTCCTGCTCGGCGCGGCGGCTAATCTGGTAATTCTGAACTCGGGGCTTGAGGTGCTGGACCTGTTTCGCAACTGGGGTTCTGGTGCGCTTGACGGACGGGGCTGGGCGGTCGCCCTGACCATGGGCGGCGCGCTGGCCTTGGGGGGCGCACTGGCATTAATTCTTGCGCCGGGGCTGAACGCCATGGCGTTGGGGCACGACGCGGGCCGGGCACTGGGGCTGCGTGCATCACGGTTCTGGGCGCTTGCCTGCGTGTCGGTAATGATCCTTGCCGGGGCGGCAACCGCCGCTGCCGGCCCGATTGGATTTGTCGGGTTGGTCGCACCACATATCGCCCGTGCGCTTGCCGGGCCAGACAATCGCCGGGTGCTGCCGCTGTCGGCGCTTTTCGCGGCAGCGGTGCTGCTCGGGGCAGATATCATCGGCCGTGTCGTTGCCGCTCCTGCCGAGGTGGCGGCCGGGATAGTCGCGGCCATTCTTGGCGCACCGTTCTTTATCCATATCGTGCGGCGCTTTCGTGTGGCGCGTCTATGATTCTGCCCGGCGCCCGTTTGCTGCGGCTTGGCCGCCTGTCGACTTTGTGGCGACCGCGTGCCGTTGCGGTCTGTGTGGTGCTTGCATCCGCCTGCCTGATGCTGGGGCTGCTGCTGCTTGGGACCGGCACCATGGCCTTATCCCCGATACAGGTGGTCGAGGGGCTGGCCGGCCTATCTGCCGAGCCTAAGGTTGCCCGTGTCCTGCACGGTATTCGCCTGCCTCGGGTGCTGACTGGTGCGCTGGTCGGTGCTTCGCTTGGCATGGCGGGGGCGGTGTTTCAGTCGCTGTCGCGCAATGCGCTGGGTTCCCCTGACGTGATCGGTTTCACCACCGGCGCGGCGACTGGTGCGCTTTTGCAGATTATCCTGTTCAATGCCGGGGCTTTTCAGGTTGCTTCTGCTGCGGTGGGTGCGGGACTGGCGACAGCGCTGGTGGTACTGGCTTTGTCGCGCGGTGGCCGCGGCGGCACGGGTGGTGGTTATCGGCTGATCCTGATCGGTATCGGCATTGGTGCAGTGATGACGGGCGTCAATAACCTGCTGATGGTGATGGGTAATCTTGATCGGGCTATGTCGGCTCAGATCTGGCTTGCCGGTTCGCTGAACGCGCGTGGCTGGGCGCATGTCTGGCCCGTCGCTGCAGGGCTTGCGCTGTTCGTGCCGCCATTGGTGCTGAACGCGCGCCGTCTTGCAATCATGGAGCTGGGTGATGAAATGGCCGTGCAGCTTGGCGTGAATATTGCGCGCAACCGGGCGATGCTGGTCATTGCGGCGGTGGGGCTTACGGCAGTTGCGACCGCCAGCGCCGGGCCCATCGCCTTTATCGCGCTGGCTGGGCCGCAGATCGCACGACGCCTGACGCGCGTGGCGGAGGTGCCGCTGATCTCGGGCGCGCTGACCGGGGCTTGTCTGCTGATGGCGGCGGATCTTTTAAGCCAGCGTGCGCCCTTTGGGCTGATGCTGCCCATCGGCACGATGACCGGACTATGCGGTGGATTCTATCTGCTATGGGTTCTTATGCGCGAGCGCTGAGCAGAATGGAAGGTGCGGGTGGTTTGGCGCGATCCAATGCCTGTCCCGGGCAGATTATGATGATGAATCAGATGGATGCGCGGAAATTTTTATCAGCATCACCGCGAACAAACTTTAAATTTGACACGCGTAAATTATTTGCCTAACTTTCCCTGAACCGCCGTGGGGAGGAGCCTCGGTGGACAGTCGGGCGTGCCGACCTAACTCTCCTCGAAATGCGAGATCCTGGGAGGATTCCATGACCTTCAAGAAAGCGCTCCCGGCGCTGTTGACCACTGTTGCCCTGACCATGGGTGGCGCTGCATTCGCTGACGGCATCGGCGCCTCGCTGCTGACCCAGCAGCATCCGTTCTATATCGAGCTGGCCGATGCGATGAAGGCCGAGGCCAAGGCCAAAGGCGTGGCCCTGGAAGTCAGCATCGCTAACCAGGACCTGAACAAACAGCTTGCGGATGTCGAGGATTTTATCGTCAAGGGCGTCGATGTCATCGTGATTTCGCCCGTGGACAGCCAGGGCGTGGCGGCGGCGATTGCCAAGGCCGACGCGGCCGGCATCAAGGTCGTGACCGTGGACGTCCCCGCAGCCGAGGCCAAGGTGACCTCGCATATCGGCACCGACAACTACACCGGCGGCGTCAAAGCTGGTGAGCTGATGGCCGAGGTTCTGGGCGGCAAGGGCAAGGTTGCGATCATCGACTATCCGACCGTGCAATCGGTCGTCGCCCGGGTCGAAGGCTTTAAGAAGGCGCTCGAGTCCCACCCCGAGATCGAAATTGTCGCACAGCAAACCGGCATCACCCGCGCCGAAGCTTTGGCCGTGTCCCAGAATATGCTGCAAGCGAACCCCGAGATCACCGGAATCTTTGGTTTTGGCGATGACGCTGCGCTTGCTGCGGCGGTTGCGGTCAAATCGGCCGGGCTTGAGGATCAGGTCAAGGTCATCGGCTTTGACGGCATGGAAGAAGCCCGCAACGCCGTTGACACCAATCCGGTCATGGTCGGCGTGATCCAGCAGTTCCCGCAAGAGATGGGCAAGACTGCGATCGACACCGCCGTCGATGTCATCGCGGGCAAAGAGGTTCCGGCCGAACAGCCCATCGTGCCCGGCGTTTACACCAGGAAATAAGCCAGCAGCGCGGGGCGCGGCCTTATGGCCTTGCCCCGCGCTTTCCCCTGGAGGGCAAGAGGATGAGCGAGGCTACGCCCGTCGTGCTGTCGATGCGCGACGTCAGCAAGCGTTTCGGCCCGGTCGAGGCACTGAAGTCCATGCGGCTTGAGGTGCAGCCCGGCCGTGTCCACACTATTCTGGGCGAGAATGGGGCCGGGAAATCGACCCTGATGAAGATACTGGTCGGGGTGCATCCGCCCTCGGGTGGTGAGATGCGGCTGGAAGGCCGGCCCTACCAGCCTCAAAGCCCGCGCGATGCGGCGGCCCAGGGTATCGCCATCGTGTTTCAGGAACTCAGCCTGTGCAACAACCTGACCGTGGCCGAAAACATCATGGCCATGCACGAGCCCTCGCGTCTGGGTTTCATTAACGACCGCGAACTGCGGGCGCGGGCGGCCGAGCTGGTCCGCGATCTGGGGCTGCCGGTCGATGTTGACGCCAAGGTCGGCCGGCTTTCGATTGCGCAGCGCCAGCTGGTTGAAATCGCCAAGGGCCTTAGCCGTCCTGCCAAGGTTCTGATCCTCGATGAGCCGACCTCGTCCCTGTCGGATTCCGAGGCCGAGATCCTGTTTCGCATCATTGACCGTCTCAAGGCGCGGGGGACGGCGATCCTTTATATCTCGCACCGGATGGAAGAGATCATGCGCCTCTCTGATGACATTACGGTCATTCGCGATGGCGCCTATGTAGCAACGCGTCAGCGGGACGAAACCTCGATTGAAGAGCTGATCACCCTGATGGTCGGCCGCCGTATGGATGAGATCTATCCGCCGCGCCTTGCCCCTGCGCCCGGACCCGAGGTTGCGCCCGCGCTTGAGGTGCAGGGGCTGAGCGGTCCAGGCTTTCGCGAGATCAGCTTTGACGTTCGCCCCGGTGAGATCCTGGGCTTTTTCGGCCTGATCGGCTCGGGCCGGTCCGAGGTGATGAAGGCCCTGTTTGGCATGGGCGCGCATACGGGACAGGTCCTGCTTGGGGGCAAGCCTGCCCGCATCGGCTCCCCGGCCGAGGCCATTGCCGCAGGCATCGGCTTTGTCACCGAAAACCGCAAGGAAGAAGGCCTGGTCCTTGGTGCGGCGGTGCGTCCGAACATCTCGATGGCGGCCTTGCCGCAATTTGCAGGCAGCGCGGGTTTTCTGCGCTTTGGTCGTGAACGCCGCGCGGCGCTGGATGAGGTAAGGCGCCTCGCCATCCGGACCAGTTCGCTTAACACCATTGCCGGCACCTTGTCGGGTGGGAACCAGCAAAAGATCGTGCTGGCGAAATGGCTGCTGACCCGTCCGCGCGTCCTGATCCTTGATGAGCCGACCCGCGGCGTCGATGTCGGGGCGAAATTCGAAATCTATCGCATCATCCGCGAACTGGCCGCCGAAGGAACGGCGATCCTTTTGGTGTCCTCGGAACTGCCCGAGGTGCTGGGGCTCGCGGATCGCATCGCCATCATGTCCGAAGGCGCCCTTAAGGCAACGCTGGCGCGCAGCGAACTGACGCCCGAACGCGTCATGGCCCATGCAACGGGAACCCATCAATGACCCAGACGACCGATAATACACCCCGCGCGGGCAGGCAGCAGCTTGTCGTGGCGCTGCATCAATACGGCGGCATTCTTGTGTCGCTGGTGCTGCTTTGCGTGATCTTCACGCTGCTGAACGAACGTTTCATGACGGTCGCAAACCTGACCAACATCCTGCAACAGGTAGCGGTGGTCGCGATTGCGGCCTTTGGCATGACCTGGGTGATCCTGCTGGGGGAAATCGACCTTTCCATCGGCTCGATCATCGCCGTTGCGGGGATGGCTGGTGCACAGGCGCTGGCCTTTGGCGTGGGCTTTGTTCCTGCGCTGTTGTTCACACTGGCGGCCGGGGCCCTGATGGGACTGATCAACGGGGTGTTGACCGCCAAGCTGGCTCTGCCCTCGTTCATCGTGACCGTCGCGACCATGGGCATCTATCGTGGCTTTGTCAGCCTGCCGACTAACGGTGCGCCGGCGATGATCTCGGACGCGTCATGGACAGCCATCGGCAGCGACCGGCTGGCAGGCATCCCGATCATCATCTGGATTGTCGGGGTCCTGTTCATTTTCAACCATGTCCTGCTGTCGCGCACGACCTTTGGCCGTCGTACATATCTGACCGGCGGCAACCGCGAGGCGGCGCTTTATTCCGGCATCAAGGTCGACCGGCTCAAGATCGCCATCTTTACCCTTTCGGGCGTCATGGCGGCGATCTCGGGGATCCTGCTTTCCTCTCGCCTTTACTCGGCCCAGACCAATGCGGGCATGAGCTATGAACTTGACGCCATCGCGGCGGCGGTTCTGGGGGGCACCAGTCTTGCCGGCGGTGTCGGCACCATGGTCGGGACGCTGATCGGCGCGCTGATCATCGGGGTGATGAACAACGGCATGAACATGCTGTCCGTGCCCTATTTCTATCAGCTTATCGTCAAGGGTCTGGTGATCCTGATTGCGGTCTGGCTGGACGTGCGCGCCAAGCGGCGGCAGGGGTAAAGATGGTTAAGGTTCTTACAATCGGCGAGGTTCTGGTCGAGATCGTCGCCACCACCCGCGGCAACGGATTTCTTGAGGCACAGCCGCTGGTCGGGCCGTTCCCCTCGGGCGCTCCGGCGATCTTTATCGACCAGGTCGGCAAGATGGGTACTGCCTGTGCCATCGTCTCGCGCGTCGGCGATGACGATTTCGGACAGGTGAATATCAGGCGGCTTGCGGCAGATGGCGTCGATGTCTCGGGGATCGAGATCGCGCCGGGCGAAAGCACCGGCAGCGCCTTCGTTCGATACCGCGAGGACGGCAGCCGCGCCTTTGTCTATAACATCCGCCATTCGGCCTGCGGC
Source organism: Paracoccus sp. J56 (assembly GCF_019633685.1). Classification (NCBI taxonomy): domain Bacteria; kingdom Pseudomonadati; phylum Pseudomonadota; class Alphaproteobacteria; order Rhodobacterales; family Paracoccaceae; genus Paracoccus; species Paracoccus sp. J56. The sequence goes on along the minus strand of NZ_JAFL01000021.1, from coordinate 5,640 downwards.
AAGCTGCGACCGACCCCGGCATCCGGGGCGCTGATCGACAGCTGCACCCATCTGCACGTCATGGGCTCGGCCTTTTCGGCGCCGGAGCTTGGGGCGATGGTGATGGATGCGGCGCAGCGTATCAAGGCGCGGGGCGGTACCATCTCGTTTGATCCGAACCTGCGGCCAGAGCTGTTGAACGCGCCCGGCATGCGCGAGGCGCTGGATGTGGTGCTGGCGATGACCGACCTGTTCATGCCCTCGGGGGAAGAGCTGTTTTTGTTCGATCCCGCCCGGGATGAGGCGGCGGTGATCGCCTCGCTGCTGGGTCGCGGCATCCGCACCGTGGTCGTGAAACGCGGCGCGCTTGGTGCAAGCCTGTTTCAGCAGGGTCTTAGGCTCGACGCTGCGCCGCTCCCGGTGGATGAGGTTGATCCGACCGGGGCGGGCGACACTTTCGGTGGTGCCTTCCTCAGCCTGTGGCTGGCGGGGGCAGAGCCCTCGCAGGCCCTTGATCTGGCCAATGCCGCCGGAGCCCGCGCCGTCACCCGGCTGGGCCCGATGGAGGGCACCTCGACCCGTGCCGAACTCGATGCGCTGCTTGCGGAACGGAAAGGCTGAGACATGACCGACAACCCCCTGAAATCCATTGCCGGATGGCGTTATCGCCCCGGCCCCTCGGGCATCCCTTCGATCTGCACCGCCCATGCGATGGCGATCGAGGCCGCGATGCGCTGTACCCTGCCAACGCCCCTGCCGCTGCTGATCGAGGCGACCTGCAACCAGGTCAATCAGGACGGCGGCTATACCGGCATGACCCCCGCCGATTTTCGCCGCTTTGTCGAAGAGATCGCGGCGCGCGTAGGTTTCCCGTTGCAGCGGCTGATCCTTGGCGGTGATCATCTGGGCCCGAACCCCTGGAAGAGCCTTCCTGCGGATCAGGCGATGGAAAAGGCCGAGGTGATGATCCGCGCCTTTGCTGCCGCCGGTTTTACCAAGCTGCATCTCGACTGCTCGATGGGTTGTGCGGGTGAGCCGGTGGCGTTGGATGACGCCACTACCGCCGCCCGTGCCGCGCGGCTGGCAGCCGCAGCCGAGGCCGCGCGTCCCCAGGACGGTATTGCCCCGGTCTATATCATCGGCACCGAAGTCCCGATCCCGGGCGGTGCGATGGAGGAAATCGAAACGCTGGAGGTCACCAGTCCCGAGGCGGCGCTGACCACCTTTCAGGTGCACCGTCAGGCCTTTGCCGATGCCGGTCAGGATGATGCTTTCGCCCGCGTTATCGGTCTGGTGGTCCAGCCGGGGGTCGAGTTCGGCAACCACAATGTTGTCGATTATGACCCCGAGGCTGCGCGTGATCTTAGCGCCGCGCTGGCCCGGATGCCCGGGCTGGTGTACGAGGCGCATTCAACCGATTACCAGACCCGCGGGGCATTGGGGGCGCTGGTCCGGGATGGCTTTGCCATCCTTAAGGTTGGGCCCGGGTTGACCTTTGTGCTGCGCGAGGCGCTTTACGGTCTTGATGCCATCGCCGGCGAACTGTTCCCCGACCGGCACCTCCGCCGTCTGCGCGAGGTGATGGAAGAGGTGATGCTTGACGCCCCCGGCAACTGGGACCGCTACTATCACGGCTCTGACGCCGAGCGCGCATTGCAGCGCCATTTTTCGTATAGCGACCGCATCCGCTATTACTGGCCACAGCCTGCTGCCGAACAGGCCGTGAGCGCGCTTTTCGCGCTGCTTGAGGGGGTCGATTTGCCCGAAACGCTGATCTCGCAATATCTGGGAGGTCTTTATCCCGATGTGCGGGCCGGCCGGTTACCACCACGCGCCCGCGATCTGGTCCTGGCCGCAGTCGAGAAGTTGGCACAGGACTATGTCGCTGCCTGTTGTCCCTGAGGGTGCGCCGTGGCGAAAACACGCCCCCGCCCATCAGGTTTGCGACGGGCAGGGGGCTGCTATTGACTGGCATCGTCCGCAGGATGATATTGTCAAATTAAATCTTTACGCGAGATAAAAAATGCTTCGGCGTCAAGCCGGACAAGGGGGGCTGTATGGAAGAGCAGAAGATCAGGAATATGGAAGAGTTCTCGGCCGTCAGCGGTATCTCTCGGCCGACGATCTCGAAATATTTCAATGATCCGTCCAGCGTCCGGCGTTCGACTCGTGAGAGGATCGAAGAGGCGATTGCCCGCTACGGTTACCGCCCGAACCTTTTTGCCATCAATCAGAACCGCAAGCTGACCAGGAATATCGGCATCCTTGTCCCCCATATCGTCGATCCGTTCTATGCCGAAATCGTGCGCCAGATCGAAACCCGCTGCATCGAGGCCGGCTATTGGGCCATCGTCCTGTGCTCGCATGGTGATACCGAGCGTGAGCTGAGCGCCATCGAGATGCTTTATTCCCTGCGCATCGCGGGGGCGGTTATCGCACCGCTTGGGGACAGCTCTGCCTCGGACCGCATTCATCAACTCGCTGCTGATATCCCGACGGTGATTTTCGACAACCATATGAATGGAGATGAAATTTTTGTCGGAACCGACAATTTTCAAACCGTTGGTCTGATGGTTGATTACCTGTGCCGCAGCGGCGAGCCACCCTGTTTTCTCGACATGCCCGCCGTTAACACCAACGCCCGTGAGCGACGTGAGGCCTATGTCCGTGCCATGGAAGAACAGGGGTTTCAGCCCCATGTTTTCCCGGTCGAGTCGACCCGATGGGATTTCGAGGAACTGGGCTATGACGCCGGTCTGCGCCTGCTGTCGGCACATGGGCTGCCCACCAATACCGTTCTTTGCGCCAATGATCGTATCGCCATCGGCCTGATCGCCGCAGCCTTTGAAAAGGGGCTCAGGGTAGGGCGCGGCGCGGCTACCGCCCTGCGCGTGGCGGGTCATGACGACCATCCTATGGCCCGCTTTACCGCCCCCGGCCTGACCACTGTCGCACAAGACTATGTATCAATTGCGGAAAACAGCGTCGACACGCTTTTCGGCATGATCGAGAACGGAGTGCGCCCCTCAAATCCTTTGCGGCGGCTTGAGGGCAAGCTGATCCTGCGTGCCTCTGCCTGATTTTATCCCGTATCATTTTAACTTTTCACGAGCAAAAATATTTATCGACTGCTCGCAGTCTGTTGCTGCCAGCATTGTGGCACTCTCTCAGGGCGGTGCGGCTGTCCTGAAGACGCTGCCACGGTATGCTTGGAACGCCGGCGGCTTTTGGCTATGACGGCGCTCCAGTCAGCAGAGGATGCCGCCCGTGGACGCAACCGATCGCATTGCCCGCACCATAGCCGCCGAGATCAACGCCAACCCTGCACAGGTTATGGCGGCGGCGGCCCTTCTTGATGGTGGTGCTACCGTGCCCTTTGTTGCCCGCTACCGCAAAGAGGTGACGGGGGGGCTGGACGACACACAGCTGCGTACCCTTTCCGAACGGCTGGTCTATCTGCGCGAACTTGAGGCGCGGCGGGTGGCGATTTTGGAATCGATCAAGGGGCAGGGCAAGCTGACCGATGATCTGGCCCGCGCCATCGCCGGAGCGGAAAGCAAGGCCACGCTTGAAGATATCTACCTGCCCTTCAAGCCCAAGCGACGCACCAAGGCGATGATCGCGCGCGAAAACGGACTGGAGCCGCTGTTGCGTGCCATTCAAGAGGACCGCGCCACTGCGCCTGAGGCGCTGGCCGCCGCCTATGTGACCGGGGCTGTTCTGGATGTGAAAGCGGCGCTTGATGGCGCGCGCGACATTCTGGTCGAGGAACTGTCCGAGAATGCGGCGCTTCTTGGTCGGTTGCGCGAGTTCATGCAATCCGAGGCGATCATTTCTGCCAAGGTGATGCCGGGCAAAGAGCAGGCCGGTGCCAAGTTCAGCGACTACTTTGACCATGCCGAGAAATGGGCGTCGATCCCGGCGCATAGGGCGCTGGCGATCCTGCGCGGCGCCAAAGAGGAAATCCTGACCATCGGAATCGCGCCCGAGCCCGAGACCGGTACAATGCGGGCCGAGGGTATCGTTGCCGCAGCTCTGGGCCGACTGGGCGATCAGCCGGGCGACCTGTGGCTACGCAAGGTGGCTGGATGGTGCTGGCGTGTACGGCTGTCCAACACCATGTATATCGACCTTTTGACCGAGCTGCGCACCCGTGCCCATGCCGAAGCGATCCGGGTTTTCGGTCGCAATCTCAAGGATCTGTTGCTGGCCTCGCCCGCCGGGCCGCGTCCGACCATCGGGCTTGATCCCGGCATCCGCACCGGGGTCAAGCTTGCTGCTGTGGACGGAACCGGCAAGCTGGTCGAGACGGCGACCCTTTACCCCTTTCCGCCGAAATCCGACCTGCGCGGGGCCGAGGCGGCGCTGGCCGCAGCCATCCTGCGCCACAAGATCGAATTGATCGCAATCGGTAATGGCACTGCCAGCCGCGAGACCGAGCGGTTCGTGGCCGATGTGCTCAAACGTTTGCCCACCGGGGTCAAGGCTCCGGTCAAGGTGATCGTTTCCGAAGCTGGGGCCTCGGTCTATTCCGCCTCGGAACTGGCTGCGAAAGAGTTTCCCGAACTTGATGTGTCGCTGCGCGGTGCGGTCTCGATTGCCCGGCGCCTGCAGGACCCCTTGGCCGAACTGGTCAAGGTGCCCCCCGAATCGATCGGGGTCGGCCAATATCAGCATGACGTCGACCAGCGCCAGCTTGCCCGGACGCTTGAGGCCGTGGTCGAGGATGCGGTGAACGCGGTCGGCGTCGACCTGAACACTGCCTCTGCGCCGCTGCTTGCCCATGTGGCCGGCCTGGGCCCGTCACTGGCACAGGCGATTGTCGCGCATCGTGACGCGCAAGGACCGTTCCCGTCGCGCGCCGCGCTGAAAAAGGTCGGCGGCCTGGGCCCGCGCGCCTTTGAACAATGTGCCGGATTCCTGCGCATTCGCGACGGAAAAGAGCCGCTCGATGCCTCTGCCGTCCACCCCGAGGCTTATGGCGTCGCGCGCCGCATCGTCGCTGCCTGCGGTCGGGACATCCGCCAGATCATGGGCAATGGCGAGGCGCTGAAGGGAATCCGGGCCGAGACCTTTGTCGATGATCATTTCGGCCTGCCCACCATCCGCGATATCCTGTCCGAGCTGGAAAAGCCCGGTCGTGACCCACGGCCAAGCTTTGTCACGGCAAGCTTTGCCGAAGGTGTCGAAGAGATCACCGATCTGCGTCCCGGCATGGTGCTGGAGGGGACGGTGACCAACGTGGCGGCCTTTGGTGCTTTCGTCGATATCGGTGTGCATCAGGACGGGCTTGTGCACATCAGCCAGCTGGCCGATCGTTTTGTCAAAGACCCGAATGAGGTTGTGAAGGTAGGCCAAGTGGTCAAGGTCCGCGTGACCGAGGTTGATGTGCCGCGCAAACGCATCGGCCTGACCATGCGCAAGGACGGCGGCGCCCCGGCACGCGACGCGCAGAAAGAGCGGGGGCCCAGACCCCAATCGGGACGCGGCCCCAAATCAGCCGCCCCTGCAGGCAAGGAACAGCCCGGCGCGCTTGGCGCGGCGCTGCTGAACGCGCTGCGCAAGAACTAGCATTACAGTTGCGTTTTCAGTTTGATATGAGCCTGTCTTGCTGCGGCCTGATGCGCCCTTCGCCACAATGACCATGCGATGATCTGCGCG